>NZ_JAGIOC010000001.1:2738100-3042334 GCF_017876515.1 Brachybacterium fresconis
GATCCCGATCCGCACGAAGTCTCCTCACCCATGGCGAGATTCCATCGTATCGAGTCATTCGCGCCACTGGTGGGCGTGCGCGAGCCTGAGCACTATGGGGACATGCCGACAGCCGTCGGCTCCCGTGTCCGTGAAGGAGCACCATGACTGCACCCCGCCGCGCCCTGATCCTCATCGACGTCCAGTTGACCTACTTCGACGGCCCGCTGGAGATCCAGTATCCGACCCACTCGGACTCCCTGCCGGAGATCCTGCGCGCGATCGACGCCGCGAACGCCGCCGGCATTCCCGTCGTCGCGGTACAGCACACGATGGGCGAGGGCGCGCCCGTCTTCGACGCCACCACGGCGGCTTTCGCCCTGCATCCGGAGATCGAGGCCCACCGGAAGGGCGCCTGGAAGTCGGTGGTCAAGGAGTACAGCTCGGTCTACGCCCATACCGACGTCGCCACGTGGCTGCGCGAGCAGGACGTGGACACCGTGACCCTGGTGGGCCACATGACCAATAACTGCATTCTCGCCTCCGCCGTCGAGGGCGAGGGACTCGGATTCACCACCGAGGTGCTGCGCGACGCCACCGGCGCGATCCACCTCGCCAACGAGGCAGGCTCGGTCACTGCGGAGACGGTGCACACCACTCTGATGACCCTGTTGAACTCGAACTTCGCCGCGGTCGGGAGCACTGCCGCCTGGCTCGAGGCGCTCTCCTCCGGCGAGGCCCTGTCCGGCAGTGATCTAGTGAGCTCGGCCATCCAGGGCGCGCAGGAGGCTCAGACTGCCTGATGGCGCACGGCCTTCCGAGCCGGCGGCGGGACGAGGTGGGCAAGCGCGGGATCATCCAGCGGAACCCACGCCGGCTCGTAGGTGTTCGTGGGGCTGCTCTGCCGTGCTTCCGGCCCACCCAGGACGGGCCGCTCGAACGCGGTGCGCACCGTGAAGTACAGGGCGGGCGCCTCGGAATCGACGGGCACGGGGAGCAGCGGTCCGACCGTCCCGGCCAGACCGGTCTCCTCGGCGAGCTCACGCAGGCAGGCATCCTGCGGCGTCTCACCGGGCTCGATCCCACCGCCGGGCAGGACGCAGTACTCGCGTCCTGCCCGGCGGCGCCTGATCACCAGAAGATGATCCCGTTCGATCACGACGGCCACGGCGCGGATCCTCATGGGCTCACCGAGCCGTCTCGAACTCGTCGGCGCGCTCGTCGCGTGCTCCCTGCCGCGGCGCGGTAGCGGGCGCGATGACCGCCGCCAGCAGCACCACCGCCAGTGGCACCACGAGAGCACCGCGCAGTCCGATCTCCTCGCCGAGGAAGCCCAGGGTGGGTGGGCCGACGAGGAAGGCGAGATAGCCGATGGTCGAGGCCAGCGCGACGCGGGCGGCGGGATTCGCTCCCGAGTCGCCGGCGGCGGACAGCGCCAGCGGGAAGCCGAGCGAGGCGCCGAGTCCCCACAGCACCACGGCGGCCACGGCCGTCGGCTGACTGTCGACGAAGGCGATCAGCGCCAGCCCGGTGGCGGCGAACAGGGCGCTGACCATGAGCACGCGGGAGCGGCCCACGCGGGCGACGATCGGCCCGCCGGCGAAGCGACCGGCGGTCATGGAGGCGGCGAAGAGCGCGAACACCGTCGATCCCATGGTCGCGCCGAAGCCGTGGCCGTCGACCATGACCAGCGGCAGCCAGTCGTTGGCGGTGCCCTCGGCCAGCGCCATCGCGAGCACGATGCAGCCGATCAGAACCAGGCGGGTGTCCTTCCAGATCGCCGGGCGCGGGGTCGCGGCCTGCTCGGCGCGCTCGGCGGGCGAGATCAGGCCTGTCCCGGCGGGCACGGAGCGCATCGCCCAGAGCAGCAGCGCCGCGCCGACCGCGCCGGTCAGCGTCAGGTGGGCGAGGACGGGGAAGCTCACGGCGTTGGCGAGGATTCCCAGGCCGGCGCCGATCACGGTGCCGAGGCTGAAGCAGCCATGCAGGGCGGGGAGGAACGGGCGGCCGCCGGCTTTCTCGACGTCGGCCCCCTCGACGTTCATGGCGACCTCGCCCCCGCCCATGCCGGCGCCGAACAGGGCGAGGCCGACGGCGGTCAGCATCGGCAGGCCGGCGGCGGCTCCGAGCGCGATCGTCGGCATGGCGACCACGATCAGGCCGGAGCCGACCGCGACGACGGGTCGGGTGCCGAAGCGCATCACGAGCGGCCCGGACGAGAGGATCCCGATCATCGAGCCGACGGAGAGCCCGAACAGGACCAGCCCCATCTGCGCCGTGGAGGCCTCGAGCAGGTCCCGCACCACCGGGGTGCGGGTGACCCAGGCGGACATGCTGAGGCCGGGCAGCAGGAACAGGGCGTACAGCGCCCAGCGGCGCGCGCGCAGGGAGATGGGCACGAAGGCTCCTCGGGGACAGCGGGAGGGGCCGCAGCCGCCGGCGTTGCAGGCGGCGCAGCGGCGCGAAGACTGCGGCGCACCAGAGGTGCACCGTGCACGCTCACGGTACGGGAAGACAGTATCGACGTCGCCGCAGTCCGCGTCGGCGAATCAGTGGGCGTACGTTGCGAACATGCACTCCGTACCCCTCACCCTCGATCTCGTACGCGGCCTCGCCGAGCTCGAACCGACGCCTCGCGGACTGCGCACCCACCGTCTACCCGCCTGGGCCCGTGCGCAGTTCCCGGATCCGCAGCTGCTGGCCATGGAGCACCAGCCCTCCGGTGCCCGACTCGCCCTGCGCACGCGCTCCCAGCAGCTCGAGCTCGAGCTGCACTCGACGCGGGTGGCCTTCCGCGGAGCGGAACGGCCTCGCGGCCGGGTCGACATGGTGATCGACGGAGAGCTCGTGCTCAGCGACCCGCTCACCGGCGGGGACGCTCTCGACGTCGACCTGGCCACGGGCGAATCCGCCCTGCAGCCGGGGCCGACGCACCGCGCCGTCGTGTCCGACCTGGGGCCCGAGGAGAAGGAGATCGAGCTCTGGCTCCCCCACAACGAGGGGATCGAGCTGGTCGCGCTCCGGGCGGACGGGCCCGTCATGCCGCTCGAGCCGGACGGGCAGCCGGGCTGGGTCCACTACGGCAGCTCCATCAGCCAAGGCTCCAACGCCGCCGCGCCCACGCAGATCTGGCCCGTCATCGCCGCCCGCGCGGCCGGGATGAAGCTGCGGAACCTGGGCCTGGGCGGCAGCGCGTTGGTGGATCCGTTCGTGGCCCGGACGATCCGCGACGCCCCGGCCGACGTCATCTCGCTGGAGCTCGGCATCAACATCGTCAACCTCGACGGTTTCCGTCGACGCACCCTCGTGCCCGCCGTCCACGGATTCCTCGACACCATCCGCGAGGGTCATCCCCACACGCCGATCCACCTCGTCACCCCGCTGTTCTGCGGCATCCACGAGCACACCCCCGGGCCCGGCACCGTCGACCCCGCCTCGATCGGCACGGACCAGGTGCGCTTCGCCGCCTCCGGCACCGAGGGCGACACGGAGTTGGGCCGGCTCACTCTGACGGTGATCCGCGAGGCGCTCGACGAGGTCGTCGGCCGACGGAACGATGAGAGTCTGCACCTCGTCGACGGTCTCGCGCTGTACGGCGAGGCCGACGCGGTCGAGCATCCGCTGCCGGACGCCCTTCATCCGGACACGGCGACCCATCGGCTGATCGGCGAGCGCTTCGCCGCGCAGGTGCTCGGCGCGGGGGCGCGAGCCGAGTGATGGGACGGGCCGCTCCGGGACGGTCGAGCACACCCTTCACTGCATGCGGCGTGATTTCCAGGCATGAGCCTTCAGGACAACCGCGGCTTCGATGTCCGGAATCCTCGTGCTGTACTCGATGCTGCGCCCGTCGCGGAGCTCGGCCGTCACGTCGAGAAGCAGCGGCTCGCCCAGCTCGTCCGCGTTGCTCATCGAGGCCACGCGCAGCGCGCGCGACGGCGAAATGGTCGACTCGCTCATCATCCGTCCCCCGTGAGAAGCCGCGAGACCTGTTGCGCTGCCTCGCCGCTGTCCTGGTCTCCGCTCATCAGCAGATCCCAGTGGACGATCGCAGCGTCCGCGATCGGGAAGCCGTCGGACCCTTCCGCCTCCTCGACGTGTGGGGCGAGACGCCAGAGTGTCGGATCGCGAGGCACGCAGGTGATGAGGGTCGCCTCCCCCAGCGGCGCAGGGACGAAGCCGTCGTCGGAGAGGTCGATGGGCCCGGCGACGTATACCCGCCCTCGCATCGGGAGCTTCCAGGGAGCGAGCCTGTCGGCGCCGACGTCGCCACTCACCAAAGCGGGCACCTCGAGCAGCGCCGCGATGTTCACGACCTGGTCGACCTGCTCCGTCACGGGGTCCAGGCCGTACCAGCCGAACTCCTGCCCGCCTGGGCCGGGGTACTCGCTGCGCCAGTGCTCGAGCAGGCGAGCTCGATCTGGGGCGAGCAGCCCCTTGCCCTCGTCGGTCACGAGTCCCTGCAGCGCCTGGGCGGCGCGGGAGACCGACTGCTGGGTGGTCCCGAGAGCCTCTGCGATCACCGGTTGTCGGTTCGGACTCGGCGTGAGCAGCAGGTAGCGCTGCAGCGCCCAACGGACCCACGCAGGCCGGCCCGTCTGCTCCCGTGGCCGCCTTCGCAGTGATGGAGCAGACGCCGCCTCGTAGGTACGGCCAGCGTGGATGAGCCGGGTCGGCTCGGCAGTGAGGATGTCGAATTCGCCGGCCTCGGCGCGCTCGACCACGCCAGGGGTCGCGGATCGTCCGACGTGCAGCACGCGGCGATCCGCGCTCGTCTGGGGGGAGGCGTCGATCCGGATCTGGCGAGCATTGAGGCTCTCGGTCGGCACCGAAGGCGTGACTTCGAAGGACGTGCGATCCGGTGTGCGCAAGAGCCAGCTCGATCGCGAGGAACCCTCCGTGACCAGCACGTCGAGTTCGTGCAGCAGATTCGCTACATCAACTGACATCGATCCTCCAACAACTTCAGTCACGCCGGACGTGACTGTGCGTGTTGGACAATTCCATCGTGGATCTGTAAGGGGCGCTACCTCAGGTGCCACCGTCGCGAGTCAGCAGGCCGACGAGCCCGAGACCGACCCAGCTGCACGTTCCCGCTGAGCGACCACTGCCCGCCTCGCGTCATCCTCCGTGCACCGCGCGGTGGTCGAGCTCCCGCCATCCCACAGGCAAGGGGACCGGCCCGAGATCGTCGGAAGGCAGGCACTGCTCCCAGTCGGCGTCGAACGGCCACGCCCCCTCCACGAAGGCCTGCCGCAGGCGCCGCCCCTGCTCGCGGATGCGTTCCACCTCGGCCGCGGTGGTCGCACCGATCCGCAGGAGGTGCTCGAGCTCGTCGTCGTCCTTGAACTCGACGCTCCAGGACTCCGTCCCGGGCGTCCCGACGCCCACGACGTCGAGCACCCAGTCCTGGGTGTCGAACCCGATCGGGGACCGCTGCCAGGGGCACTCGAGATTGCCGTACCAGTCCCCGGTCCAGGAGCGACCGTCGTGCCATCGCCAGATCGACCAGTTCTCGCCGCGGGCGTGGACACGGATCACCGTGGCGCCACGCCAGGTCGTCTCCTCGTGCGTGCCGTCCCAGTCCAGCGGCGCCACCAGCCGATCACGGGGCCCCTCGGCACGACCCGCGCGGCGAGCCATCCCCGACCCCACCGGGGTGGCGACCACGGAGAACTCCTCGGAATCGGCGATCACGATTCCCGCGACCGCGAAGCTGGGCGCGGGGCTCGCCGAGGGCCGATTCCTGATGCTGCGCAGCGCGACCCGCGTGCCCGGAGCGAAGGGGGCGAGCTGCGGGACGGGCTCCGGGACGGGGACATGCGCGGAGAAGGTCACGCCCGAACCCTACGCACCAGCTGGCAGCCCCGTGTCGCGGAGACCCGCATCGTGGCACGGGAGATCGGCGCGGTGGGCCGACGTCAGCGGAAGGTCTTCTTGAAGTGGGTCGCTGAGTCCTCGTACCCCATCGACCGATAGCCTCGATATTTCATCGGTCTGATCAGCGGGGGCGGTCGGCGTCGTTGCCGATGTTCAGCTGCCGATTCTGTCGTTCGAGTATGACGGTTCGTCGCAGTGCCCGTTGCGAGAGATCGTGTTCCACTCTCGAGAAGAGGTTCTGCTGGTCGTAGGGACGGGTGGAGCACCTGGTCAGGTCTGTGCGACGGCGGTGCGCAGCCAGTTCGTGCCGGTCAGGACGGTGCAGGCTTCGGGAGCGTGCTGTCCAGTCAGTTCTGCGACCCATGCCCCGTCGCGGATCCCATCGGTGCCGGTGTCGTGGACGGGAGCCCATGCCTTCGCCTCATCGAGACGATTCAGCAGGTCAGGCGTGCTTGCGGGGAGGATGCTCCGACCGAGCAGGCCGGACGTTGCCGGTGGAGCCAGCCTGTGACGTCCATGGTGCCGCCTGGGCCTGTGCCTGCACCACGTACTTGACGTGGGACACGTCAGCGCACGAGATACCCTGTGGCAACTCGTTGTCCGCCACCGAAAGAGAACCCCATGCGGCACGCTTGGAAGATCGCTACGGTCTTCATCCTTATTGGGCTCTCCGCCCTTTGGCTTCGATCGTCGATGGTCATTCCAGATAGCCTGGCAGTGCCAGCCGCTCTAGTGGGCGCTGTAGGCTTTTCCAGTTTTATTTTAATCGGAGCTCTCACGCGGAAGCAGAGATGACATTCTGCTGCCGACGTCACATGACGTGAGTATTCAGAAAATAAGCGACTCAGCGAGGGTCGCGAATGATTTGCTTCTGCTACACGGACCCCCGTTGTTTCGCCATCGCAATGACGACGTCCCGCGATGCTATTGTGTGATCATCGCAAGTGTTCGTCAATTATGTGCACCGAGATATGCCATTCAGTGCCCGAAGACCTCTACCATCTCGGTTCGAAAGTTCCGCGATGACGGCTGCGTGAGAAGATGCCGGCCCGGCACAGACTCCCATGGCGGAAACCTGGAAGTTGCCAGCGTGACTCAGCGGCGGCTGGTCATCGACGGGGAGAACGCGACTCTGCAGGCGGGAAGGGAGCTCCATGGGTGGGCGTCCCGGCGCGCCGACCGGGAGCTGAGCGACATGGAGCTGCGGGCCGCCCGCCGCTGACCCACCCCGGTCGACGTCGGAGCGCCGGGTCTCTCACGACCGTTCGATCCCGTGTGTCGGACCCGGCGGACACCGTCCGGGACATGGCTGACCTGGTGCCCGACGACTACGCCTCGACGCTCGAAGAGCTGAAACAGCACGTTCACCACGCTCGCTTCAGGGCGCAGCGCGCTGCGCACACTGAACTGTTGCGGTTGTACTGGCGCATCGGCAGGACGAGCCTGGACCGGCAGGCACAGCAGGCCTGGGGATCGAAGGTGCTCCAGCGGCTCGCAGCCAACCTGCGCGCCGAGTTCCCCACGATGAAGGGCTTCTCGCGACGAAATCTCCTCTATATGCGAGCGTTCGCCGAGGCCTGGTCGTCGGAGGACGAGATTGTGCAACGCGGCGTTGCACATTTGCCGTGGGGTCACGTCATCGAGCTCCTGAGCAAGCTCGATGACTCGGAGTTGCGCGACTGGTATGCCGGCCAGGACGCCCAGCACGGCTGGACCAGGCCCGTGCTCGTCCATCAGATCAGGACCCGCCTGCATGAACGCGAATCGGCAGCCCCGTCGAACTTCCCGACCGCGCTCGACGGCAGAGATTCCGACCTCGCCCAACAGCTCACGAAGGACCCCTACACCCGGGATTTCCTCGCCCTCGACAGCGACGCATGCGAACGGGAGCCCGAGGAAAGGCTGGTCACGCGGATCATCGAGACGTTGCGAGAGCTCGGACCGGGGTTCGCCTTCGTCGGCCGCCAGGTGCACTTCGACGTGGACGGCGACGACTTCTACGTCGATCTGCTGTTCTTCCACGTCGAACAGCTGCGCTACGTGGTGATCGAGCTGTAGGCAGAGCGATTCGACCCGCGCGACACTGGTCAGCTCGGGTTCTACGCGGACGGTGCCGGGCCACGGGGACGACGACTCCGCTGACGCTCACGGATCACGAGGTCGCCGCGCCTTCAGCGCCGGATCACGAACTCCAGCGGCAGCTCCGCGGTCAGGGCCTCGATCTCCGGATCCCGCAGCACCTCGCCGTCGACGGTGGGCAGGTCGAGGTAGCCGCGGCTGATGCGGTGGATGAGATGGGTTCCCTCCGCTGGCGAGCTCCCGTTGCGCAGCACCTGCCAGGCCCCGGGGTCCTCCCGCAGGCGTCGGGCATCAGCGCTGGTCGCGGGGCACTCGGCGAGCGCAGCCCACAGCTCGGCGTCGGTCATCTCGACCAGCCGTTCGAGAGACAGCGCCCCGCCCGGCGCCGCCAGCGCGGTCGAGACGAGGTCGCGCAGCACGGCGACCGCCAGGACGTCGGCCCAGGAGCGCTGGGCCCGGGCCTCCGCGGCGACCAGGCGGGCGAGCTCGGCCGCGGTCTCGCGGTCGGTGTCGACGGTGCCGTCGTCCAGGCGCAGACGGCGCAGCATTCTCGCCGGCAGATCCCGCGTTCGTCCGTGGGCCTGGCCGCTGCGCAGGAAGGAGTCGAGATGGTCGAGCTTCATCGTGCCCGGACGGCTGCCCAGCGGCGAGGGGATCTCCCCCTCGTCGATCGCGATGATCTGCTCGGGGGAGATCCCCTGCGGTTCGAGCAGCGGACGCAGCGCGAGGATCCGCTGGTGGGAAAGGTCGTGGTGGTCCAGGCCCTCGATCCCCTCGAGGGTGTGGCTGTACGGCAGGTGGCCCACGTCGTGCAGCAGCGCCGCGATCCGCGACGCCTGGTCGTCGGGGGCGAAGTGCGCCACCAGGGCGAGCAGTCCGAGGGAATGCTCGAGCCGCGAATAGGTCTGGGTGGTCGTCAGCGCCGCGGCCCCGGCATGAGCGATATGGGCGAGGCGGCGCACCCGGGCATGGTCCAGCAGCCCGCGCTCGAGCGGGCTGAGCTCCACCTCGATCCGCCACAGCGGGTCGAACCAGCGGCCGTCCAGCCCCAGGGTGTCCGCGGCATCGGCCGCATTCGTCGTCGTCTCCACGAGGGTCCACGCTAATGGGTCATGGCGTCGCCCGGGCCTGGGCCCGCAGATCCACCACCCGCCGTGCGGTCAACCCTCGTCGTCGGCGAGCCACTGCACGAGGGTGAGCTCGTCGACGATCCCGTCGGCGGGGACGAGTCCGCCGTCCGCCATCCCCCGGCCCAGATAGGGAAGCTGCCACAGCACGCGGGGCCGGCGCCCGCCGATGCTGCCGCGAGAGGAGAGGATCGCCCGGGCGATCTCACGGGTGGTCGCGACCTCGGGGCCGCGCACCGTGAGGGTGCGGGAGTGCGGGTCGTCGGTGGAATCCTCGATCTCGTCGGCGATGTGGGCGGCAGCCCTCCTCGCCGACAGCGCCGCCATGGTCATGGTGGGCAGCACCGAGACGGGGCCGATCGAGGCGCGGCGGACCACGTCGTCCATCAGTTCGAACCATTGGGTGGAATGGATGATCGTGACCCTCTCGCCGCTGCTCGCGTACACCTGCTCCTGTGCGGCCTTGCCCTGGTAGTAGCCCATCAGGCGGTTCACGGCCGGGTCCGCGGCCCCGGCGATCGAGACGCACACGATCCTCCCGACGCCCTCCTGCCGGACGGTGCGGACGACGTGCTGTGCGGTGCCCTCGAAGAAGGCACGGGCGGTGGCGGCGCGCAGCGCCTCGAGATTCAGGCAGTCCACGACGACGTCGGCCCCGCCCAGCGCCTCGCGCAGTCCGACGCCGGTACGGGCGTCGACGCCGGTGCGGCGGCTCGCCCGCCGCACCTCGTGCCCCCGCTCCTCCAGCTGCTCGGCCAGCCGCGATCCGATGGTCCCTGCCGCCCCGAGCACCGTGATGATCATGGTCATCATCGTCCTCCGGCGGCCGACGGGCGGCAAGGGCGGGTACGGATCACGACGGCACCGCCCGGCCCCCGAGGCCTACGATCGATCCATGGTGCCGACCCCGTTCCCCGTCCCACCCGCCGAGCGCATGCCCTCGCTCGAGGGATCGACGCCGCCCGGGCACGCCCTCGGCCGCCTCGCCTACATCGACGCCACCGCCGGCATCGCCGGGGACATGCTGCTGGGGGCGCTGATCGATGCCGGCGCCGACCTCGACGGGGCCCAGCGGGTGCTCGATGCGCTGGTTCCCGGATCGGTGCGCTTCGTGCGCCGCGAGGTGGACCGTGCCGGTCAGCGCGCCACCAAGGTGGACGTCGAGGTGCTGGTCGACGATCCGCCGCATCGCACCTGGTCCTCGATCAGGGCGATGCTCGAACGCGCGCGAGCCCTCGACGAGGCGCCCGCCCGCACGATCGACCTGTCGCTGGCGGTGTTCACCCGCCTGGCCGAGGCGGAGGGCGCGACCCACGGCGTGGCACCGGACGAGGTCCACTTCCACGAGGTGGGGGCACTGGACTCCTTGGCCGACGTGATCGGGGCCTGCGAAGCCTGGCGCCAGCTCGGCATCACGATGGGGGTGGGCAGCGTGATCGCGGTGGGCAGCGGGCGCATCCGCGCCGCCCACGGCGACATCCCGGTGCCGGTCCCGGCCGTGGTGCGCCTCGCGACGGGATGGCCGACGGTCGCCGGCGAGCTGCTGCCACCGCGCGGGCACGGGCCGGCTCACCAGCACGACCATCCGCACGGCGACGGTGACCGTCCACCCCACGACGGCCAGGAGCCCGCCCCGACAGGGGTGCACCATCACTCCCCCTCTCCCGACCACGCCGCGTCCGGCCTCACGGTCCCGGACTCCGATGCCCCTGTGCCCGAGCACGTCGCCGGCGGGCCGCACGAGCACGGCGGTCGACGGGTCCCGCCGGGCGTCGCCCCCGGCATCGGCGAGCTCGCCACCCCCACCGGCGTCGCCCTGATGCGCAGCCTGGCCGCCTCCGCGGGGCCACAGCCGATGCTGGCCACCGAGGCGGTGGGCGTCGGCGCCGGCACCAAGGACACCCCGGGTCGGCCGAACGTCGTGCGGGTGGTCCTCGGCCGCCCGGGATACGGCGAACCCGACCAGGCCGGCTCCCACCAGGGCGGCTCCCACCCGGCTGGTGGCTCCCCCCAGGTCGGCTCCCACCAGGCCGGCTCCCACCCGTCCGGTGCCCATCAGGGCGACTCCATCGATCATCGGACCGAGCATGCGGTCGGGACGGGGTCGGCCGATCCCTCCGCCCTGGCAGCCTCCGAGCTGCCGACCGGACGGACCGCGGCGGCCGCGTCGAGCGGGGTCGCCGCCGACGCCCACGACACCCCGACGTCCGCCCTGCAGCTGGAGGCGAACGTCGACGACCTCGACCCGCGGCTGTGGCCCGGCGTGCTCGAGGAGCTGTTCGCCCACGGCGCGCTGGACGCCTGGCTGACGCCGATCACGATGAAGCACGGCCGTCCGGCCGTCACCGTGCACGCACTGGTCAGAGAGGATTCCGCGGGCAGCACGGCGGCGCTGCTGATGGACCGCACCGGCACGCTCGGGGTGCGGATGCACCGGGTGGAGCGTCTGATCCGCACCCGCGAGTTCACCGAGATCGAGGTGCGCGGGCAGAAGATCGCGGTGAAGATTGCCCGTGACCAGGACGGCACCGTGGTGCGCCGCGAGCCGGAGTTCCGGGACGTCGCCGCGGCGGCCCGGGTGCTGGGGATCAGCGAGCGCGCGATGCTCGATCTGGCGAAGGATTCCGCCGCGGACCTGACGGATCCGCGGAACTGATCGATACTGGGCAGGGACCGCCCCCGCTCACTTGGAGGTTTCCATGTCTGCCCTGTCCGACGCGATCACCCAGGCCATCGACCGCGCCCGCAAGGCCGAGAACGGCCGTCACGCCGAACTGCTGGTCAACGACGGTCCGCTGCGACAGACCGTCATCGCCCTGAGGCAGGGCGTGCGACTGGCCGAGCACAACTCCCCGCCCGCCGCCTCGATCCAGGTGATCCGCGGCGTCGTGAAGGTCACCGGCGAGGAGGAGGCCGTCCTGGAGACCGGCTTCATCGAGGCCCTGACCCATCACCTTCACGCCGTCGAGGCGCTGGACGACTCCGTGTTCCTGCTGACCACGGTCACCTCCGTCCCCGGCTCGGAGAGCCACGGCGGACACATGAGCACCACCGGTGAGCTCCTTCCCGTGCGCGAGGAGGAGATGACCGATTCCGAGCAGGCCACCGCCCACGCAGAGATGGACCACGAGTCCGGCGGCGGACGCAGCGACAGCTGAGCTCGCTCAGGGCGCGTCCATCTTCCTGAGCTCCTACCGCTCGTCCCTCGCATTACGTCGCTCAGGCCGCGTCGTCCGCCTGCCCGGCCAGGCGCAGCCAGGTGTTCACCACCGTGTCGGGGTTCAGGGACATCGAGGTGATGCCCTGCTCCATGAGCCACTGCGCGAAGTCGGGGTGGTCGGAGGGGCCCTGCCCGCAGATGCCGACGTACTTGCCGGCCGTCCTGCAGGCCTCGATAGCGCGGGAGAGCATGAACAGCACGGCGGGATCGCGCTCGTCGAAGGCGTCGGCGACCAGACCGGAGTCCCGGTCCAGACCGAGGGTCAGCTGGGTCATGTCGTTCGAGCCGATGGAGAAACCGTCGAAGTGCTCGAGGAACTGCTCGGGGATCGCAGCGTTCGAGGGGATCTCGCACATCATGATCACCTCGAGCCCGTTCTCCCCGCGCACCAGACCGTTGCCGGCCAGAAGGTCGATGACACCCTTGCCCTCGGCGGGGGTGCGCACGAAGGGGATCATGAGCTTGACGTTGGACAGCCCCATCTCCTCGCGCACGTACCGCAGCGCCTCGCACTCCATCGCGAAGCAGTCCGCGAAGTCCTCCGAGAGGTAGCGGCTCGCGCCGCGGTACCCGATCATCGGGTTCTCCTCGTGCGGCTCGAACAGGTTCCCGCCCAGCAGGTTCGCGTACTCGTTGGACTTGAAGTCGCTCATCCGCACGATCACCGGCTCCGGGGCGAAGGCGGCGGCGATCGTGGCCACCCCCTCCGCGACGCGCTGGATGAAGAACTCCCGCGGTGAAGGGTAGGCGGCGACCTGTGCGCTCACCTCGGCCGCGAGCGCCGGCTCCTGGGTGCGCAGACGGTCCAGCTCGAGCAGGGCGCGGGGGTGGATGCCGATCTGGCGGTTCACGATGAACTCCAACCGCGCCAGGCCCACGCCGGCGTGCGGCAGCCGGGAGAAGGCGAAGGCCTGCGCCGGCGTGCCGACGTTCATCATGATCTTCGTGTCCAGCTCCGGCATGGAGTCCACCTCGCTGGTGGCGACGGTGAAATCGAGCGTCCCGTCGTAGACGAAGCCGGTGTCGCCCTCGGCGGCGGAGACGGTGACCTCCTCGCCGTCGGCCAGCTCGCGGGTCGCGCCGCCGGTGCCGACCACGGCCGGGATCCCCAACTCGCGGGCGATGATCGCGGCATGGCAGGTACGGCCGCCGCGATTGGTGACGATCGCGCTGGCGCGCTTCATGATCGGCTCCCAGTCGGGGTCGGTCATGTCCGCGACCAGCACCTCGCCGGGGACGAAGTCGTGCATGCGCTCGATCGACGTCATCACCCGCACCGGGCCGGCCCCGATCTTCGCGCCGATCGCACGGCCCTCGACGCGGACGCTGCCGCGAGAGGTCAGGTGGTACTTCTCCAACGTGCTGCCGGCGCGGGACTGCACGGTCTCGGGGCGGGCCTGGAGGATGTACAGCCCGCCGTCGGCGCCGTCGAGCCCCCATTCGACGTCCATGGGGCGCCCGTAGTGCTCCTCGATGATCAGCGCCTGCCGGGCGAGCGCGGTGACCTGCTCGTCGGTCAGGGACAGGCGCGTCCTCTCGGCGGGGTCGACCTCGACGAACTCGGTGGTGCGGCCGACGGCGGGGTCGTCGGTGTAGACCATCTTGGTGGCCTTCTCGCCGACGGTGCGCTGGAGGATCGCCGGGCGGTCCTCGCGCAGCCCGGGCTTGTACACGTAGAACTCGTCGGGGTTGACCGCTCCCTGGACCACGCCCTCCCCCAGCCCGAAGGCGGAGGTGATGAACACGGCCTGGTCGTACCCGGATTCGGTGTCGACGGTGAACAGCACACCGCTGGAGCCGAGGTCGGAGCGGACCATCTTCTGCACCCCGGCGCTCAGCGCCACGGCGGCGTGCTCGAAGCTGTGGTGGACGCGATAGGCGATCGCCCGATCGTTGTACAGCGAAGCGAAGACCTCGCGGATCGCAGCGAGCACCGCGTCGATGCCGCGCACGTTCAGGAAGGTCTCCTGCTGGCCGGCGAAGGATGCGTCGGGCAGATCCTCCGCGGTCGCGGAGGAGCGCACGGCGAAGGACGCCTCGGCGCCGCTGCCCGCGGCGAGGCGCTCGTAGGCCTCGCGGATCTCCGCCTCGAGCTGCGCGGGGAAGGGCTGGGCGATCACCATCTCGCGGATCTCGCGGCCGGCGGCGGCCAGCGCCACCGTGTCCTCGGTGTCCAGCCCGCCCAGCTGCTTCTCGATCCGCTCGGCGAGCCCTGTGGCGCCGAGGAATTCGCGATAGGCGTCGGCCGTGGTGGCGAAGCCGTCGGGGACCTGCACGCCGAGCCGGGCGAGGTTCGAGACCATCTCGCCGAGCGAGGCGTTCTTGCCGCCGACCTGCTCGAGGTCGGTCATCGCGAGGTCGGAGTACCAGCGGATCGTGGGGGTCATGTCGTGCTCCTTCCGACGGCGGCGCTGCCGCCGCGGGGTGGGCGAGGGGAGTCAGCTGCGGGGTCGACGGGTGGCGAGGGATTGGAGGATGCGGGTGGACATCTCCTCGACGGAGGTCGCCGAGGAGTCGATCGAGTCGATGGCGTAGCGGCGATAGAGGCGGCGGGCCCCCTCCAGCTCCCAGCGGGTCTGCTCCAGGGAGGCGTAGCGCGAGTTCGCACGGCGTTCGCCGCGGACCTCCGAGAGCCGCTGCGCAGAGGTCTCCAGGCCGAAGCAGCGATCGGAGAGCTCGGCGATCGCACCGGGCAGGCGACCGTCCTCGAAGTCCTCGTCGACCAGCGGATAGTTCGCGACGAACAGGCCGTGCAGCAGGGCGAGATACATGCTGGTGGGGGTCTTGCCGCAGCGGGAGGGGGCGATGAGGATGACGTCGGCCTTCTCCAGGGCCCGCACGGACTGGCCGTCGTCGTGCTCGATGGTGAACTCGACGGCCTGCATGCGGCGGTTGTACCGGCCCATGTCGCCCACGCCGTGCAGGCGGGCCGGAGCGTGGTCGCCGCTGACCCCGAGCTGGGCCTCGAGCTGCGCCAGCGGCCCGGAGACGAAGTCGACGACGGTGGCTCGGGTGCGCAGCAGCACCGCACGGACGGCCTCGTCGACAGCGGTGAGGAACACGATCGGCGGCGCCGGCCCGTCGGCGGCGGCATCGAGCATGGCCAGCACCTTCTCCGCTTCCTCCAGGGTACGCAGGAAGGGGACCCGGTGGCGCTCGAACGGGATCGACGGGAACTGCAGCAGCAGGGCGTTGCCCATGGACTCGGCGCTGATGCCGGTCGAGTCGGAGACGAAGTAGACGGGCACGGACGGCTTGTCGGCCATCGACGGCTGGTCGGCCATCGACGACTGGTCGGCCATCGACGACTGGTCGGGCATCGACGGCTGGTCGCGCATCAGCCACCTCCTGTCTCTGGCGTCGTCGCCGGGATGGGCACACCGTACCGACGGAATGCGCGAGGACCAGGCCTGACGGCGTGTCCGTGGCCCAGTTCACCTGCCGAAGCGCATGGCGTGCGCGAACCCCGGCGGATCACCGCGCGTTCGGTCACGACCGGGCACGGGCTCGAGGCCGGGAGCACGGCGCGTCCGCACCCCGCTCGCCCCGGGTGACCTCTCGCCCCGGCCCGCACCCCACTCATCCCAGCCAGAACCCCGCTCATCCCGGCCCAAAACCCGCTCACCCCCGGCGCGAAACCCGCTCACCCCCGGCGCGAAACCCGCTCACCCCCGGCGCGAAATCCGCTCACCCCCGGTGACCTCTACGTTCTCGGTGCCAAGATGGACGGTGGCACCGAGAACGCAGATCTCGAAGGACAGATTCGGCACGCAGCCGGGAACTGACGGGCCTGAAGGGATCAGGCGCGCTCGAGGATGGCGACCAGGAACTGCCCGTCCGCCGGGCGCAGGTCCCAGGAGGAGAAGCGCTGGGCGAGGCGCAGCCCGGCCGCTGCGGCGTCGGCCTCGAAGTCGGCCATCTCGTAGCCGCGATCGAGCCCGAAACCGACCACCAGGCGCCCGTCGTCCGCGAGGTGCTCGGCGAGGCGGGCCAGGGCCGGGCGACGCTCGCTGCCGGCGAGGAAGGTGAGCACGTTGCCGGCGCTGAGGGCCAGGTCGAACTGCTCGCGCTGCCCCTCCGCGTCCCGCAGGTCGAGCTCTGCGAGGTTCCCGACCTCCCAGCGGGCCGCGGGATGGTCCTCGCGGGCGACGTCGATCAGGTGCGCATCGAGATCGACGCCGACGACACGGTGACCGGCGCGGGCCAGATGCCCGCCGAGGCGTCCGCTGCCGCAGCCGGCGTCGAGGATCCGGGCACCCCGCGGCGCCATGGCGTCGATCAGCCGGGCCTCACCGTAGATGTCCTGGCCGGAGGCCTCGATCCGTCGCCAGCGCTCGGCGTAACCGCGCGCGTGCTCCGGGTTGCGCCGGACCGCGGCGGTCCAGAGGTTCTCGGCCGGGCCGGGACCCGCCGCGCCCGGCGGCACCGCCTCTGACGCGCCCGCAGAGGAGCCACGCGAGGAATCGGGGGACGATTGCGGCTGAGCGCCGCCGAGAGGGATGGTCATCTCCCCATCGTGGCCCACCTGGCCACATGATGGAGCCTCCGGCAGCACGCGAGCCCGCGATACCAGGAGCCTCCCGTCGGGCGAGCCGGGGCGCTGAGCCGAGCCGGGACGAGCCGGGACGTCGAGCTCTGCGTCGTCGTTCCCAAAACCAGCTATGGGAACAAGAGCGCAGAACTCGGCTGAGAAGGGGCGGAGGCTCGGGAACGGGCGGGGCCGACCCGCCCGCCGCACCTGTTCAGGCGGCCATGCGGGAGTCGTCGCGGATCTGGCCCACGAGCTCCTCGAGCATGTCCTCCAGGGTGACGATGCCGACCACGGCGCCGTTCTCGTCGGTGGCGGCGCCGAGGTGCGCGCCGGTGCCCTGCATCGTGGTCAGCGCCTGGCGCAGGGGCTCGTCGGCGCCGATCTCCGGCAGTGCGCGCAGGCGCTCGGTGGGGATCGGGTCGTCGCGATGCTCCTGCACGGAGTCCAGCAGGTCCTTGATGTGGACATAGCCGGTCAGGCGCCCCTCGGCGGTCCGCACCGGGAAACGGGAGAAGCCCTCGACCGCGGCGGTCTCGGCCTCGGCGGCGGTGACCCCTTCGGGCAGGGACGAGATCTTCTCCAGCGGGATCACCAGGTTGGCCACGCTGCGGGCTTCGAAGCGCAGCGCCCCCAGCAGCAGCGCCTCGTCGTTGTCCTCCAGCAGTCCGCCCTCGCGGGACTCGCTGACCATGGCGGCCACCTCGTTGCGGGTGAACACGCTGGTCACCTCGCTCTTCGGGGTGACGCCGAGCATCCGCAGCACGAGGTTGCCGCTGGCGTTGAGCAGCCACAGCAGCGGGCGCAGCACCGTCACGATGCCCATCAGCAGCGGTGCCAGGATCAGAGCCATCCGCTCCGGACCGGCCAAGGCGATGTTCTTGGGCACCATCTCGCCGAAGACGACGTGGAGGTAGGTGACCAGGGCCAGGGCGATCGCGAAGGAGATCGGATGGACGAGCGCGCCGGGCACGCCGAGCGCGTCGAAGGGTGCCTCCAGCAGGTGGGCGATGGCCGGTTCGCTGATCGCGCCGAGCGCCAGCGAGCACACCGTGATGCCCATCTGGGCGCCCGCCATCATCAGCGAGACGTGCTCCATGGCGTAGATCGTGATCTTAGCGGTCCACCGTCCTTCGAGGGCCTTGGGCTCGATCACGGCACGGCGGGCGGAGATCAGCGAGAATTCCGCGCCGACGAAGAAAGCGTTCAGCGCCAGCAGCAGGAGGGTCAGGCCGAGGCCGAGTCCGGTGCTCATCGGCTCACCTCGCTGGTCTCGGGCGCAGCGACCGCATGATGCTCGAGCGCCACCCTCTTCTCGTCCCCGGGGCTAGCGGAGCCCTTGTCGGAGCCCTTGTCCGAGTCCTTGACGGAGCCCTTGTTCGAGTCCTTGCCCGTGCGCTCGTCCTTCTCCGTGCCGTCGTCCTCGGCGTCGGCGCGCTCGACCTTCACGTGGACGGTCTCGATGCGCATGCCGTCGACCTCGGTGACCTCGATGCGCAGCTGCGCGAGCTCCTCGCCGGGGGCGGGGTCGGTGTCGACGACGATCTCGTCGCCCACCTCTGCGAGCCGTCCGAGTTCGAGGGTGACCAGACCGGCGAGGGTGTCGTAGTCCTCGTGCTCGGGCACGGTGACGCCGAGGCGCTCGGTGGCCTCGTCGGGCCGCATCCGGGCGTCCAGGTCCCAGGAGCCGTCGGGCTCGGGGGTGTCGTCCCTCTCGTCGTCGTGCTCGTCGCGCACCTCGCCGACGATCTCCTCGACCAGGTCCTCGAGCGTGATCAGTCCGGCGTGGTCCCCGAACTCGTCGACCACCACGGCCATCTGCAGACCGCCGCCGCGCAGCGTGTCCATGAGGTCGTCCAGCGGCACCGTGTCGGGCACGAACGTGGCGATGCCCATGACGGCATCGACCCGGGTGGCGGACCGTTCGTCGAAGGGGACGGCCAGGCCATGGCGGATGTGTGCGACGCCGGCGATCTCGTTCTCGTCGGTCAGCACGGGGAACCGGGAGTGACCGGTGCTGCGGGCCAGCTCCAGCATGTCGGCGACGGTGTCGTCCTCGTCCAGGGAGTCCATCCGGCCGCGCGGCACCATCGCGTCGTGGGCGCGACGGTCTCCGAAGGCGAGAGTGCGCTGGACCAGCGAGGCGGTCTCCTCCGCGAGGGCGCCCTCGTCGGCCGAGCGCTTGACCAGGGCGGAGAGCTCCTCGGCGCTGCGGGCGGAGCCGAGCTCCTCCTGCGGCTCGACGCCCAGGGCCCGCACCACGGCATTCGCGTTGCCGTTGAACAGGCGGATCGGCAGAGCGAAGACCTTCGTGAAGATGCGCTGGAAGCCGACGACCATCTTCGCGGTGCGCAGTGGCTGGGCGATCGCCATGTTCTTGGGGACCAGCTCGCCGAAGATCATGGTCGCGCCGGTGGCGAGCACGAGAGCGATCGTCACGGACACGGAGCGGGCTGCGACCGTACCCAGGCCCATGTCCACCAGGGCCGGGCCGATCAGCGCGGCGATCGCCGGTTCCGCGAGGAAGCCGATGCCCAGGTTGGTCACGGTGATGCCGAGCTGGGCGCCCGAGAGCTGGGTGGAGAGGGTCTTCATCCCCTCCAGCACGCCCCCGGCGCGCTTGTCGCCCCCGTCGACGGCGGCTTCGACGTCGTTGCGGTTGGCGGTGATCAGGGAGAACTCGGCGGCGACGAAGCCGCCGCAGGCGAGGACGAGCAGGAGTCCGATACCCAGGGATATGAGGGGACCGATCAGGTCCATGGACGGGTTCCCCCGGTCAGTGCATGTCGTGTCAGGCCCGAAGGCCTGGGACTGTCACTGGGGGCGTCGCTGGCGGCGCTCATGGTCTCCTGGTGCTCCTCATGATCCGCTCCGGCTCTCGGTGCGGGATGACGAAATGCTACAGCGCGGTCCCTGGGCGCGGGAGGGGTTGTGGATGCGAGGTCCGACGCACTGGGACGGCTCGCCCCCGTTCTCGGGCACGGGTCGGCGTACGGCTCAGAGCTCCGCGGCCCGCCTCTGCAGGAAGCTCGCGACGGCCCGCAGCTCGATCTCGTCGACCGCGTGGCCGAGGTGGGGCCGGCGCTCCTCCTCGAGGCGGGTGTGCGCGGTGAGGAACTCGCGCGTCGCCTCCTCCGTCTCGGGATCGAAGTGCGGGTCGAGTCCGCCGTGACCCCACAGCACCGGCGGCGCCACCTCGGCGAGCGGCGCATCGCCCGGCATCGGCGCGGGGAACGGGGCACCGGAGAGCTGGACGATCCACGCGAGGGCCAGAGGGTCCCGTCGCAGCAGCTGGAGGGCGAGGAATCCTCCCTGGGAGAAGCCGATGGCGCCCGCCACGGTCGTCCCCTGCTCCGCCTGCTCGGCGATCCAGCTCTCGACGGCGGTGGCCGAGACCTCGAGGGTCTCGGGGCGGGCGGCGTCCAGAGGCCAGCCCATCCAGGCGTAGCCCTGCACGTAGCGGTAGATGCCGCGCAGGGAGGCGTAGGTGAAGTCCTTCGGCAGGAACGGGACGAGGCCCGTGAGGTCCTCCTCGTGACTGCCCAGGCCGTGCAGGAGGATCACCAGCGGCTTGTCGGCCGATCCGTCGGACCCGGCACCGGGCGGGTCGAGGCGCACCACGGCGGACTCGTCGATGCGCGGCGAGATCAGCTCGACCGACGGGGGAGGGGGCGAGTTCGTCATGACCCGAGCGTAATGGCGCGCGCCGCGGACGTGCTCCCCGCGCTTCCGGGCAGGGAAGGACCCGCAGGTTGCGCATCTGCGCTGGTCGGATGGACGGTGTCCGACCCCTGCGGGTCCCGGCAGCTCGGTGGTATTCGCTGCGCGTCCGTCGATCTGGGGGCCCGCCGACGGCGGGTCAGGTCGATGGTCGCCTCAGCGGCGAGCCACCTCACATGTCCGATAAGAAATCATTCTTTGGACCACCTCCCTTCCTGTGTCCCTCCACCGTAGGACCGGCCCGACGACGGCGCAATGGATTAATCGCCGTGCTCTCGGCGCAGCTCCGACCCGCGGGGCCCCTGTCCCCGGACCGATCGCCGTGCTTGGATGGGCAGCGGCCCGTCGTCGCCGATGAGGAGCGCATCCGTGCAGTCCGTCCTGACCGATTCCCTGGAGAAGGTGCTCGGGGGGACCGCCCCGCGCCCCGCCGAACTGATCGGGGGCGCGCACGCCTCCGGGTTCCTGGGTGAGGTGCTGTCCGTGCAGGTCGCCGTGCTGCTCGAGGAGCACGACGCCCCGGACACCGCCTCCGCGGACCGGCTCGCCCACGCGCCCCGCGACCTCGAGGATGCCTCCGCGGTGGTGGCCGTCCACCTCGCCGGGGACCTCGCCGAGCGGGCCCGCGTGCACGTGGTGCGGCGGGTCCCCGTCTCCTCCCCCGCCCCCGAGAACCCCGATGAGCACTACCTGGCCACCGAGCCGGGCGAGTACCCGGACCTGCTCGAACCGGTCACCGACCGGACCGCACGCCTCACCCCGGGGATCTGGGAGGCGCTGTGGATCGATATCACGCCCGAGGGCCCGTCCGACGGCGGGCCCCACGACCTCGCCGTCACGCTCACCAGCGCCGACGGGGAGCACCTGCTGGCCGAGCACACGGTGCACCTGCGCGTCCACCCCCACCGTCTGCCGCCGCTGGCCATCACGAACACGCACTGGTTCCATGCCGACTGCCTGGCGACCCATTACGACGTGGCGGTGTTCTCCGAGCGGCACTGGGAGCTCATCGAGGCCTTTCTCGCCTCGGCGCGCGAGATGGATGTGAACTCTGTGCTCACCCCGACCTGGACGCCGCCGCTGGACACCGCCGAAGGGTACACGCGCCCGGTGGTCCAGCTGGTGGGGATCCACGAGGTGGAGGGTCGGTACGACGTCGACTTCCACCGGTTGGACCGCTGGCTGGGGATCTGCCGCGACCTGGGATTCACCGGGATCGAGATCGCGCACCTGTTCACCCAGTGGGGCGCCCGCGCCACCCCCGCGATCCAGGTGGAGACCGCGGCAGGGCTCGAGGACCGTTTCGGCTGGCACGTCCCGGCGACCTCCCCCGCCTACCGTCGGCTGCTCGAGGCGCTGATCCCGGCGCTGCGCGAGCATCTCGCGGAGCAGTGGGACGGTCAGGTGCTCTGGCACATCAGCGACGAGCCGGGCCAGGACCACCTCGCGGACTACCGTGCGGCGAAGGCGCAGGTCGCGGACCTGCTCGAGGGCGCGCAGGTGGTCGATGCGCTGAGCTCGCTGGACTTCGCCGCCCGTGGCGTGGTGGAGACACCGATCGTGGCGACCGACCACGTCGGGGCGTTCCTCGAGGCCGGGTGGACGCCGTGGGTGTACTACTGCGTCTCCCAGAACCGGGACGTCGCGAACCGGTTCATCGCGCTGCCCTCGGTGCGCAGCCGGGTGCTGGGCCGCCAGCTGTTCGCCTTCGACGCCCCCGGGTTCCTGCACTGGGGCTACAACTTCTGGTACTCGCAGTTCTCCCTGAAGACGATCGACCCGTTCCAGGACACCTGCGCGGGCGGTCCGTTCTTCGGCGGCGACCCCTTCGCGGTCTACCCCGGGCCCGACGGCACGGCGTGGCTCTCGATCCGGCACCGCGTCTTCGCGCAGGCCATGGCGGACCATCGCGCGCTGACCTGGCTGGCGGAGCTCACCGACCGCCCCAGCACGAAGGCGCTGATCGACGAGGGCGGCACCCTGACCTATTCTTCGTTCTCCTATGAAGTCGGCGCCCACCTGCGCTCCCGGCAGGCGGCCGACGAGAAGATCCTCGCCGCTCTCGCCGCGCGCTGATCCCGCCGCCGGCGGCCCGCGCCGGAGCCGCCCGACCCCGTCGGATGCGCGCAGGCCGGCCGACGGGCCTCAGGCCTCGGGGTCGGCGAGGTCCCGGTCGGTGCCCAGAGCATCGCCATCGGTCCCGGCGAGCTGGTCGAGCTCCTCATCGTCGATGTCGCTCTCCATCCGGTCCTCGTCACGATTGCCCTGCTCGGCGGCGACCGCGTCCTCGGTGCCGCGTTCACGGTCCTCGTCGAAGCCGTAGCCGTCGGCGTTGCGGGAGTCCGAGCCCTCGGCGACGACCCGATCGGTCTCCAGGGCGTCGTCGATGCTCACGTCACCGGGCTCCTCCTCGTCCGGGCGGGCGTACTCGTCCTCGCTGGTCTCGGCCAGCAGCTCGGTGTCCTCGTCGGTCGTCGGATCCTGGGCGCCCTCCGGAGAGGTGGCCTCCTCCTCCCAGGCGGCGGACTCGGGGTCGTAGGGGTCGGTCATGGTGTTCCTCCTGACGTCGGGACGAGCGGGTCACGCGATACCGCCGGGGTGGTCCCGGGCGGCGGCTCAGGTCAGCGCATCGAGGATCGCGCGGTGGAACGCGTCGAGATCGTCGGGCGAACGCGAGGTGATCAGCCGGAAGCCGCCGGAGTCGTCGAGGACGACCTCCTCGTCGACCCACTCCGCGCCGGCATTGACCATGTCGGTGCGGATCGTGGGCACGGAGGTGAGCCGACGGCCGTCGACGAGCCCGGACTCCACCAGGATCCAGGGTGCATGGCAGATGGCGGCGACGGGCCTGCCGGCCTCCGCGACGCCGCGCACGAGCGACTGGACGGTCTCGTCGGTGCGCAGGGCGTCGCCGTTCAGGGTGCCGCCGGGGAGCACGAGGGCGTCGAAGTCGTTCGCCTGCACGGCGTCGTAGGTGGTGTCGACGGGGACCTCGGGGCCGAGGTCGTGATCGAGCACGAGGGTCTGGATGGTCCCTGACTCCGTGGCGGCGACGGTGACGGTCGCCCCCGCCTCGCGCAGCGCTTCCAGGGGCCGCCGGATCTCGTCGGTCTCGGTGCCGAAGTTGCTGGAGAGCAGGAGGATCGTACGATCTGCGAGTGGGCCTGGCATGGCTTCTCCTTCCGTCGGACGAATCGACGGCGGGGCCTGCGTGCGGCGACGTCGGCCCCGTCCCGCCGGGGCTCCGACCGTAGCACCGGCAGGTGGGGTGCGTCCCGACCGATCGGTGCAGGATGACGGCGGACGCGAGCGCACGAGGCGGACGCGGTGAGGCGCGCCGAGGCCGCCCTGGACAGGGTCCAGGGCGGCCTCGGAGTCGTGCCTGCGGGTCGGGCCCGAGGCGGGGGTCAGGCGTCCGGCGGCGGGGGCACCGAGGTGCCGGCCGACGGGGCAGGTCCGGAGCCCGCAGCAGGCTTCGAGTGGGCGGAGCCCTTGGTGTTCTCGAGCTTGGCGAGCTGGCGGGCGGCGGCGTCGCGACCACCGAGGCCGAAGGCCAGCACTGCGGCGGCGGCACCACCGATCACCAGGGCGCCGAAGGCCATCTCGATGATCGAGTCGGCCACGCCCATGGACTGCAGGCCCATGGCGGTGAACAGGATGATGATCGCCCAGCGCACGATGGTCGAGGCGGTGCCGGTGAGGATCTTGCCGACGATCATGGCGATGAAGAAGCCGGCGGCGATGATCGCACCGCCGAACAGCACGTTGCCGCCGAGGGCGAGGATCTCGCTGAGGATCGCGGTGATCTGCGGGATGCCGAGCACCTGGGCGCCCATCACGGCGAAGAACAGCACCACGGCGATCTCGACGATGCGCAGCACGGTCGGGGTGGCGGAGGAGCCCTGCGGCAGGATCTCCTGCTTGGTCAGCCACGCATCGACGCCGGAGCCGTCGAGGATCGGACGGAACAGACCGGAGACGAAGCGTCCGATCAGCACACCGATCCCCACCAGCACCACTGCGGCGATGATGTTCGGGATGGCGGTGAACACGCCGGTGAGCATCGCGGACGCCGGCTCGGAGATCGAGGCGATTCCGAGGATCTGCAGAGCCGCGATCGACACCACGATCATGATCAGCGCGAACACGACGGACCCGAGGATCTCGGGGACCTTGGACGCCTCCTTGCCGGGCTGGCCGGGCTGGTCGGGCTGGCCGGGCTGGCCGGGCTGGCCGGGCTGGCCCTGGTGATCGGGGTGGCCGGCCTGCGCCGGAGCGCTGGTGACACCGCCGGTGGCCTTCTCGAAGCCGGACTGGGCGGTGCCCAGCAGCTTGCCGAAGTCCACGGCGTTCAGCGCGGTCACGATCAGGGCCCGGACGATCTTCGCGATCGTCAGGCCGATGATGAACACGAACACGGCGCCGATGATGTTGGGGATGAAGCTCAGGCCCTGCTCGAGCATTCCGATCACTGGCGAGAGCACCTGCGAGAGCTGGAAGATGCCCAGGATGATGATCAGGCCCAGCAGCCACACCACCATCGAGGCGATGGTGCCGATCGAGTTGCCGAGACCTGCGCCGTCCACACCGGGACGCTGCAATGCCGGCACCTTCTGCGTCAGTTTGGCGACTCCGCCTTTGACCACGGCGGCCAGGATGGCGGTGATGATCAGGATGACGATGGCGGCCAGGATCTTCAATCCGAGCCCTGCCCAATCGATGGTGGATAGCGCGTCCACGATGTCCTCCGGTTATCTCGGGGGTCGGGATGGTCACCGATCACCGGTCGGCAGAGGAGCACCGCACCGCGATCGGTCGAAGACCCTTCAGCGGATCCTCAGGATGAGCATGGACTATTCCGCTTTTCAGGTCCAGACGTGCAGGTGAGGCGCATCACGTCGATGCTGCGAAGCGGAGCGTGTGTCCGATTGCGGGTGAATTCTTTGTTTCCGGCCCGGCCACGATGATCATCGCCCGAGAATGCGCGCTCTCAGGTCCCGCAGAAGGTCATGAAGTGTTCTCCGCCGTCGCCGGGGCCTTCGAGGTGGGCGTGCTCCGCGTGATGCTCGAAGGGCCGACGGACCGCCTCCAGCAGGGTCCTCACCGGCTCGAGATCACCGAGGTGCGCGGCGCGCAGGGCGGCGTCGAGGTGCACGTTGCGCGGGATGTGGACCGGGTTCGTGCGTGCCATCGCGTCCTCGGCGGCGACGGCCGACGGGCCGGTCCCGCGCAGGGCGAGCAGCCGCTGATGCCAGGCCTCGAAGGGTGCGGGGTCGGAGAACAGCGAGGCCGGATCGGCATCGGTCAGGGCGCGGAAGAAGCCGGTGTGGTCGACCTGCTGCTCCTCGAGGAGGACGGCGAGGTCGGCGCCGAGGTCCTGGATCCTCGCGAGATGCTGATCAGCTCCGGGGTCCGGCCCGCCGGCCGCGGTGCCCTCCCCCTGGGTCGGCGAGCTGTCGACCCGGTCCGACTCCGCCCCCAGCGGGATGCCGAGCTTCGCGGCCAGGCCCCGCGCGTACGCGGCGCGGTAGTGGCCCTCGTAGCGCTCGAGCACGGCGGTGGCCTGCTCGACGGCGACGTTCGGATCTCCCTCGTCGACGAGCTCGAGCAGCGTCTCGGCACAGCGCGAGAGGTTCCACAGGGCGATGCCGGGCTGATGGCCGTAGGCGTAGCGTCCACCGCGGTCGATCGAGCTGAACACGGCGTCGCGGCGATGGACGTCGAGGAAGGCGCACGGCCCGTAGTCGATGCCCTCGCCGGACAGCGCCATGTTGTCCGTGTTCATGACGCCGTGGACGAAGCCGACCAGCATCCACTGCGCCATCAGCTCCGCCTGGGCCCGCATCACCGCCTCGAGCAGGGCCAGCGGAGGACTCGCGGCCCCTTCGGCCGCCGGATGATGGCGCTCGATGGCGTGGGTGACCAGCGCCCGGCGGACCCCGAGGTCGTGGTGCCAGGCGGCGTACTCCAGGGTGCCGACGCGCAGGTGACTCGCGGCCGCGCGCACCAGCAGTCCACCCGGCTCGGGGGTCACGCCCTGGCGGGGAGCGATCTGCTCCCCGGTGGTCAGCACCGCGAGGGCGCGGGTGGTGGGGATGCCGAGGGCGTGCAGGGATTCGCCGACGACCGCCTCCCGGAGCATCGGACCCAGTGGGGCCTTCCCGTCCCCGGCCCGGGCGAAGGGGGTGGCGCCGGCGCCCTTGAGGTGCAGGTCGCGGCGATCTCCGCGGGTGTCGACGAGGTCGCCCAGCAGCACGGCGCGGCCGTCGCCGAGCTGCGGGTTCGCGCTGCCGAACTGGTGTCCGGCGTATGCCTGGGCCGTGGTGAACGGATGCTCCGGCGCATCGGATCCGGGGGCCAGGGAGCGACCGTCGGCGGCGAGCTGCCCGGTCAGCAGGGCGATGCCCTCCGGTCCCCGCAGCCAGGCCGCGTCATAGCCGAGCTCGGCGGCGAGGTCCTCGTTCAGCCAGACCAGCTCGGCAGCGGGCGGGACGTCGGACTGCCAGGGCACGGACAGCTCCGGGACCGCGGCCGCATAGCTCTGGTGCAGCACCGGTTCATCCAACAGCATCGCCTCCTGCCCCCACGCTACCGCCGCGCGCGACGCCCGCGCTCTTGACACCGCACGGCGTCGGGCGAAGACTGGACCCGCATTGTGCAACCGGGTTTCAGAAGACGGGTCCGGATGCCGCGACCACGACGGCGAGGGAGCTCGATGATGACGGCCGACGACGCCGCGTCCGCAGCGCGCCCTGACTCCGGCCCGGGAACGGCCGTGCGGCAGGGCAACGCCCGGGACTGCGTGCTCACGCTGCGCGGCGCCTCCGGAGCGCTGACCATCGGCGAGCTCTCCGCCGCCACGGGCCTGTCCCGACCGACCGTCGAGAGCGTCCTGCAGGACCTCATCGCCGCCGGCCCGATCGCTCCGGTCCCCGCCGCCGACGTCGCCGGCCGGCGTGGTCGCCCCGCCCGCCGCTTCGCCCTGGACCCCGACGCGGCGACCGTCGCGGCCCTCGACCTCGGCGAGCGCACCGTGAGCTGCCTGATCACCGATGCGCTCGGCGCAGTCCTCTCCCGGAGCACGGTGGCGGTCGAGAGCGGGGACCACCTCGCGGCGATCGGGCGGGCGATCGGACGCACCGGGTCGCGGCCGGACGTCGTCGGTCTCGCCGTACCGGGAATCCTCGCCGCCGACGGCCGCCTGACCCGCAGCCTCGCGATGGACGACCTCGTCGGCCGCGACCTCGCCGCGGAGGTCTCGGGGCTGCTGGACTGCTCGGTGGTGGTCGAGAACGACATCAAGCTCGCCGCCCTCGCGGAACGTCACCTTGGCCCGCCGGCGAACTCCATCGCCTACGTGCAGATCGGTCATCGTCTCTCGGTGGCCCTCATCGTGGACGGGGCGATCCTGCAGGGCAGCCACCGCCTGGCCGGCGAGCTCGGCAGTCAGCGCGGGATGCGCTGGACCAGCACCTCGCGGCGCGGACGGCTGACCTGGTCCACCGGGGACGAGGCGAAGCCGCTGCTGGAGCGGGCCGCGGCCGGGGAGGAGATCGCCCGGCGCGAGATCGAGCAGTTCTGCGCGGAGATCGCGCCGCGGCTGGCCACCGTGGCGCTGACGGTCGATCCCGAGCTGGTGGTCGTCGGCGGCGGGCTGTCGCGCCAGGGCGAGACCCTGCTCGATCCGCTGCGACGCAGCCTGCACCACCTGCTGATGACCCCGGAGCGGCCCGAGGTGGTGGCCGCCCGGCTGACCACGGACGGCTCGCTGATCGGCGCGCTCGGCCGGGCCTTCGAGCACGGTTCCGCCCGCATCGCCGGAGTGCCCGGCGTGCCGGCGCCCTGGCCGCAGTTCCTCGCCCCGATCCCGTCGGACGGCGCCACCACGACGACCCCGAACCCCTCGGAGGCGCGCCCCGCCCCCTGATCTTCGACCACACCGGCCCACCAGCGCACCAGCGCACCAGCGCACCAGCGCACCAGCCCGAGACCACCACATCCCCGATCGCGAAGGATCCCCATGACCCCCGGCATCCGCCTCGGTTTCAGCTCCTACAGCTTCCACAGCAAGCTCGCCACCGGCGAGATGACCCTGCCCGAGGTGATCGACTGGGTCGCCGCGAGCGAGGGCGAGCATCTCGAACTCGCCTCCCTCGGCGACGATCCGGGCGCCCCGATCCCCAACATCGCCTCCGACCCCGCCTACGTCGAGCAGATCCGCGCCCACGCCGAGCAGGCCGAGGTGACACTGTCCACCCTGGCGATCGGCGCGGACTTCGTCACCGACGACCCCGCGGAGCTCACCGCGCAGATCGATCGCGTGAGGGCCCACGTGGACCTCGCCGACCGTCTGGGGATCCGCCAGATGCGCCACGACGTGGTCGCTCACGCCGGGCGCGAGGGGGACGACACCCCGCTGTTCGAGAAAGCGCTGCCCTCGATCGTCGCGGCCAGCAAGGAGATCGCGCAGTACGCCGCGACGAAGGGCGTCACCACCAGCCTCGAGAACCACGGCTTCTTCGTGCAGGCCGCGGACCGGGTGCGGCGGATCATCCACGCCGTCGACGAGCCCACCTTCCGCACCACCGTGGACGTGGGCAACTTCGTGTGCGTCGACGAGGACCCGACGGTCTCCGTCCCGCAGAACCTGCCGTACGCGATGGTCGTCCACCTCAAGGATTTCTACATCCGCCCGGCCGATGCCGATCCCGGCGAGGGCTGGTTCCGCAGCCGGGGCGGGAAGCACCTGCGCGGTGCCGTCGTCGGAAACGGCGACATCGACCTGCGCTCGGTGGCCCGCTCGATCCGCACCTCCGGGTACACCGGCTTCGTCTCGATCGAGTTCGAGGGCTGGGAGGACTGCCTCCTGGGCTGCGAGCGCGGCCTGGCCAATGCCCGTCGCCTGCTCGAGATCCCCTGACCTCTCACCCCCCTCTCACCGCTCTTCACGACCCCATCCGCCTCCCGGCCAGAAGGAAGCACCGCACATGAGCACATTCCGAGTCGGCGTCATCGGCGCCGGAACCATCGCCCAGTCCCACCTGACCGCCTACGCCGAGAACACCGACGTCGAGCTGATCGCCGTCGCCGACATGAACCTCGAGCGCGCCCGGTCCGTGGCCGACACCTTCGGCGCGAAGCGCGCCTACGCGGACCCCCACGAGCTGCTGGCCGACGACGAGATCGACGGGGTGTCCATCTGCACCTGGAACAACTCCCACGCCACCTGGGCGATCGCCGCGATCGAGGCCGGCAAGCACGTGCTGGTCGAGAAGCCGATCGCCCGCACCCTGGACGAGGCGCTCCAGATCCAGCAGGCCGTCGAGCGCAGCGACCAGGTGGTGCAGGTCGGGTTCGTGCGCCGACACTCCCCCAACTGCCAGGTGCTGAAGTCCTTCATCGACGCGGACGAGCTCGGTGAGATCTACTACGCCAAGGCCAGCTGTCTGCGTCGCGTGGGGAACCCCGGCGGCTGGTTCGCGGACAAGGAGATCTCCGGCGGCGGCCCGCTGCTGGACATCGGCATCCACGTGCTGGATCTGTGCTGGTACCTCATGGGCTCCCCGAAGGTCGTCTCCGTCAGCGGCAACACGTACGAGAAGCTCGGCAACCGCGCGAACGTCACCACCATGCCGCGCTACAAGGCCGCCGACTACGATCCCGACCGCAACACCGTCGAGGATCTGGCCAACGCCGTGATCCGCTTCGAGAACGGGGCCTCGCTGCTGCTGGACTGCTCCTTCTCGCTGCATGCCACGAAGGATTCGATCGAGGTGGCGGTATACGGCGAGAAGGGAGGGGCGGAGCTCGAGCCGGCCCTGCACATCGCCACCGAGATGCACGACTCGGTGGTGAACATCGAGCCGCAGATCGCCTCGCGCACCTTCGAGTTCGGCACCGGGTTCGCGCACGAGATCCAGAACTTCGTCGACGCCGGCCTGGGCCGTGCGGAGTCGGTCGCCCCGGCCTGGCACGGCGTGGAGATCGTGCGGATCCTGGAGGCGATCTACGCCTCGGCCGAGTCCGGGCAGGAGGTCACGATCGCCTGAGCGGCGCATCCCTCCCGGGCCCGCGCTCGTCGGCGTGGATCGTGCCGGCGAGCGCGTAGGGTCGAGCCATGACAGCACGCACCACGTACCTCCTGGTCGACGGCGAGAACATCGACGCCACGCTCGGCATCTCCGTCCTCGGTCGCCGCCCCCAGCCGGAGGAGCGGCCCCGCTGGAACAAGCTGCTGCACCATGCGGAGGTCACGTGGGACCAGCCCGTCAAGGGCCTGTTCTTCCTCGCCGTCGGCGACAGCCTGCCCTCCGGGTTCGTGCAGGCGCTGATCGCCCTGGGCTACAAGACCATCCCGCTGCGCGGCGAGGGCAAGGTCGTCGACATCGCCATCCAGCGCACCGCCGAGGCGCTGGTCTCCCGCCCGGCCGACGTCATGCTGGTCAGCCACGACCGCGACTTCGTCCCGCAGATGCAGGAGCTGGCCTCGTCGGACGACCGCCGCACCGCCCTGGTCGGCTTCCGCGAGTTCATGGCCAGCGATCTGCAGGAGATCCCGGGGATCGAGTTCCACGACCTCGAGTACGACGTCGCCGCCTTCACCAGTCGTCTGCCGCGCGTGCGGATCATCGACATCGACGAGTTCGACCCGCTGGAGTTCATCTGAATCCGGCGTCGGATCACCCGCCGCCGCGGCGTCTCAGGCGGTGAGGTCCAGGACGATCCGTCCGCGGACTCCTCCTGCCTCGAGACGACGGTGCGCCTCGGCGGCCTCGACCGCGGGCAGCACATCGGCCACCCGCAGCGCGAGCACGCCCTGCTCGGCGAGGTCGCGCAGTCCGGCGAGCATCCCCCGCGCCTCGGCGACATCGCGCACCATGACCGGCTCGACCCTCAGCCCGCGCGCTCCGTCGCCCCGGTAGCCGCGGAAGGTGGCGACCGCGCCGCCGTCGGAGACGGCGGGCAGCACCTGCGCGGACTGGATGGAGGCATCGGCCAGGCCGTCGACCCCGTCGGGGGCGACCTCCCGGATGCGCTCGGCGACGTCCTCGCCGCGGCGCACGACGACGTCGGCCCCCCAGGAGCGGACCAGCTCCTCGTCCTTCTCGGCCGCGTCGGCGAGCACGCGCAGGCCGTCGTGGACCGCCAGCTGGACCAGGTAGCCGCCGAGGGTGCCCGCGGCCCCGGTGACGGCGAGGGTCTGCCCGGTCCCGAGCGCGAGCAGGTCGAGGGCGCGACGGGCAGTCAGCGCATTCATCGGAAGCGTCGCGGCCTCCGCATCCGAGGCCCCCGTCGGGGCACGGACCACCGATCCCACCGGCAGCACGATCTCCTCCCGATAGGCGCCGTGCGGGCCGGTGGGCATGACGATCCCGATCACGCGATCGCCGACGGCCAGGCCGTCGCCGCCGTCCGGTCCGAGCTCCGCGACGACCCCCGTGACATCCATCCCGGGAACGTCACCGGGCGCGTCCGCCTGCTCCGCGTCCGCCCGGGCCCCGCTGCGCACCAGGGTGTCCGTCGGACTCACCGCGGCGGCGCTCACCCGGATCCGCACGGTGCCGGGCTCGAGCTCCTCGACCGGGACGTCGATCTCGTGCAGGGTCTCAGGGCCTCCGTACCGTGTCACTCCGATAGCTCGCATGCACCCTGCCTAACACTGTTCCGCAGGCTCGGCAACGGGCATGGACCGCACGGTCGCCGTCGGCCCCCGGATCCGCCGACGGGACGACCGATCGGACGGTCCCCCTGTACAGATCCCGCCGGAGCGGACGAGGGTGGCCCCATGACTGGATTCACGACGACCAACCCGACCACGGGACGGACCGAGAAGGAGTTCGCCGGACTGGACGACAACGGCGTCCAGGACGTGCTGGCCCGGAGCTCTGCGGCCTACTCGAGCTGGCGCACGCTCGCGGCGCAGGAGCGCGCCGCGATCCTGGAGCGGGTCGCCGATGCCTATGACGAGCGCAGCCGGGAGCTCGGAGAGCTCATCGCGACCGAGATGGGCAAGCCGCTGCAGCAGGCGATCGGGGAGGCCGAGCTGGCCGGTTCGATCTATCGCTGGTATGCCGAGCACGGCCCGGATCTGCTGCGCGACGAGCAGCTGGATCCGCAGGGCGCCCAGGAATCATTGGTGCAGACCGAGCCGATCGGTCCGCTCATCGGCGTGATGCCGTGGAACTACCCCTATTACCAGGTGGCCCGCTTCGTGGCCCCGAACCTGATGGTCGGCAACACCATCCTGCTCAAGCACGCCGAGATCTGCGCGGCTTCCTCCGAGGTCATGGCACAGATCCTCCACACCGCCGGCGTCCCGGAGGACGCCTATATCAACCTCTTCGCCTCCCACGACCAGATCGCCGACATGATCGCCGATGAGCGGATCCGGGGTGTCTCGCTCACCGGCAGCGAGCGGGCCGGATCCGCCGTCGCCGCCAACGCCGGGAAGCATCTGAAGAAGTCGGTGCTCGAGCTCGGCGGGTCCGATCCGCTCATCGTCCTCGATGATGCCGATCTCGAGCGTGTCGCCCGGATCGTCGCCACGGCGCGACTCTCCAATGCCGGGCAGGCGTGCAACTCCCCCAAGCGGATGTTCGTCCCGCGCGAGAGCGTGGACGCCTTCGTCGCGACCGTCGTCGAGGTCTTCGAGGGCGCGACCGTCGGCGACCCGCTGGACGAGGACGTCGATGTCGGCCCGCTGTCGTCCGTCGGGGCTCGCGACGGCGTCGTCGAGCAGGTCGAGCGCGCCGCCCAGCAGGGAGCGAGGATCCACACCGGCGGCGACGCCCTCGAGGGCGACGGCGCCTTCATGCGACCGGCGGTGCTGACCGGAGTCACCCGGGAGATGGACGCCTACTCCGAGGAGATCTTCGGTCCGGTCGCGGTGATCCACGGCGTCGAGTCGGTCGACGAGGCGGTGGAGCTCGCCAACGACGTCCCCTACGGGCTCAGCGGCTCGGTGTGGGGCACCGATCTGGAGCGTGCCCGGGAGGTGGCCGACCGTCTGGACGTCGGGATGGCCTACGTCAACGAGCACGGCACGACGCTGCCGGGCCTGCCGTTCGGCGGCGTGAAGCGCTCCGGCTTCGGCCGTGAGCTCGGCCGCTGGGGCATGGGAGAGTTCGTCAACGTCCGCCTGCGCCGCACCGCCGTCGAATGAGCGACGGCGGTCGACCGGGCGGTGTCAGCCACGGCCCGCCAGCACGCCCTCGACGAAACGGATCACGTCGTCGACCACCTCGGCGCGGTTGGTCTCGTTGAGGATCTCGTGCCGGGCGCCGGGGTAGGTCTTCACCCGCGTGGCGCTGCCTTCGACGGCCCGCAGACCGACCCGGCTCGCACCGGGCGGGACCAGATGGTCGTCCTCGCCGTGCAGGTACAGCAGCGGATGATCGCCGACCGTGCCGGCCGCGGTGATCATGGCCAGGCAGCGCTGGATGGCCTCCAGGGTGGGGCGTTTGAAATCGCCGTGCCAGACCAGCTCGTCCTCGGCGTAGGTGGCGCCGACGGCCGGATCGCGGGAGAGGGTCTCGGGGTCGATCGGGGTGGAGGGGATCTCCTCGAGCGCGAGCAGCTCGTCGACGATCGCCCAGGAGCCCAGCACCGGCCCGGAGAGCACCGTCGCGACCGATCGATCGGGGTGGATCTGCGTGTACCGCGCGGCGATCATCCCACCCAGGGAATGTCCGAGCAGCACGATCGGGACGTCCGGATGCTGCTCGCGGGCGTATCGGACCACGACGTCGAGATCCGCCACGACCGGCTCGAAGTCCTCGATCAGCACACGCGCTCCGTCACTGCGGCCATGGCCGACGTGATCAGCGGCGTAGACGGCGGCACCGGCGTCGTTCAATCGGCCGGCCACCCAGGCGTAGCGGCCGACGTGCTCGCCGTAGCCGTGGGCGAGCACGGCGATCCAGCGGGGATCGGGCAGGGTCCAGGCGCGCCCGACGAGGGCACCGCCGTGGCCGGCGAAGGTGACGTCGTCGGACGGGGTGAGGGTGCTCATAGACCCATGATGCCTTCCCGGCCCTCCGTGCACACTGATCCCCCGTCCCGTATGGTCGGCAACTTCCTTCCTCGACTCCCGCGAGAGGCCCATGGACGACACCACCCCGTCGAACCCCGATCTGGACAACGGCTCGCGCCGTACTCGTCGGCCGCGCCGACGGAAGGCACTGATCGCGCTGTTCGTGATCGGCTGCCTCGTCGCCGTCGGAGGCCTCCTCACCGACCGCTACCTGGGCTCGCTCCAGGAGGCGTACGAGAAGCGCAGCGTGGTCAGCCTCGACCGCGGCGCATCGGACGGGGAGCGCCCCGCGGAGGCGGCGGGCGACGGGCAGAACATCCTGCTCCTGGGCTCGGACCAGCGCGCCACCGCGGAGGCCGCCGCGCAGGAGGTCAGCGGGCAGCGGTCCGACACGATGATGCTCGTGCACCTGCCCGCCGACGGCTCGGAGGCCTACGTGACGTCCTTCCCCCGCGACCTCTACGTCGAGATCCCCGGCCACGGACAGGACCGCATCAACGCGGCGCTGTCCTACGGCGGCCTGCCCCTCGCGGTGAACACGGTCGAGGACTACACGGACACACCGATCGACCACGTCGCACTGATCGACTTCGAGGGCATCACGGGGCTGGTCGACACCCTGGGCGGCGTCGACGTGCACGTGCCCGAATCCTTCGAGCGGGACGGCATGCAGTTCACCGAGGGCACCCAGCATCTGGACGGCGAGGAGGCGCTCGTCTTCGCCCGGGAGCGCAAGCAGCTCGACACGGGCGACTTCGCGCGCAACCAGAACCAGCAGCAGCTGCTCAAGGCGATCGCCGGCGAGCTGCTGAGCGGAGACACGCTCTCCAGCCCCGGGAAGATGCGCGACACGATTGCAGCCCTCTCCCCGTACCTCACGACGGACGAGGGCCTGGACTCGAGGACGATCGTGCAGCTGGGCGTGGAGAACCGGAACCTGCGCAGCTCCACCCTGCACTTCCTGGAGGCGCCGCACGGGGACCCGTACACCACCGCCGGCGGCGCGAGCGTCGTCGCCTCCGACGAGGAAGGCATGGAGGAGCTGCGCACCGCACTGGAGGAGGACACGATGGACGAGTACGCCGCCGAGCACGCGGACTGAGACCGGTCTCGGGACCCGGACCAGCCGCGGGACCGAGACCAGCTGCGGGACAGGGCTGCCGTCGGCGGGACCTCGGCGCTCCCCGTCAGGATCCGCGGGCCGTCCCGCTCGGACGCGAACACCCCCGTGATGCGAAAAACCCCGGTTCACCTGGGTGAACCAGGGAATTCCCTGCGGTGCGCGAGGGGGGACTTGAACCCCCACGCCCTCTCGAGCACACGGACCTGAACCGTGCGCGTCTACCAATTCCGCCACTCGCGCATTCCTTCGACACCGGGTCACAGAGGCGCCGAGGCCGAAGGTTCCTTTAGGTTACCCCCGATGAACCCTCAGCCAAAACCGGCTCGCTCGAGCGTAATCAACGCCACGTTCCGAGACGTCGTGCGGGTCAGCGCATGATCCCCAGCCGGATCAGAGCACGATCCCGATCCCGGTCGGCGCACGATCCCCAGCCGGGTCAGCGCATGCTCTCGGCCTCCTCGAAGGCATCCTCGATATCAGACGGGTCGATGCGCCGACGGGCGACTGCGACGTACAGCACCGTCGCGATCAGCACGGCCGGGACCCCCACCAGGGCGGCGATCTGCATGCTGGGTCGCACGGTCACGGTCGCAAAGACCGCCAGCAGCCCCACGAGGCCCGCTCCTGCGGCGAGGATCCCGCCGGGCATCCGGAAGGTCGCGCCCGTGATCCCGCTGCGGCGGAATCGGATGTAGGTGATCAGGATCAGCGCCCACACCATGATCACGGCGAACACCACGAGGCTCATCATGTAGCCGAACACGCCGCCCACGCCGCTGAAGGCGAGCAGCGCCGCGCCCACCAGCCCGATCGAGCTCAGGGCGATGCCGACCACCGGCACCCGGCGGGCCGTGGTCACGGCCGCGAAGCGCGGGGCGAGCCCGTCGGCGGCCAGGGAATGGATCATGCGGCTGCCGGCGTAGAGGTTCGCGTTGGCGGCCGACAACGCCGCGATCAGCACCAGCACGTTCGTGATGTCCGCGGCCCCGGGGATCCCGATCCGGTCGAAGACCATGACGAACGGGGAGGTGGCCACCTCCTCCCCGGTCCCGGCGGCCTGACGCCACGGCACCAGGCACAGGACGATGCCGATGCAGAAGACGTAGAAGAACGCCAGGCGCACGATGGTGGTGCGGGCGGCGGTGCGGATGGACCGGGCGGGGTCCTTCGCCTCGGCGGCGGTGATGGACAGCAGCTCGATGCCGCCGAAGGAGAACATCACGACCGACAGCGCGATCCACACCGGGGCCCAGCCCATCGGGGCGAAGCCCCCGTCGGCGGTCAGTTCGACGAATCCGGAGGCCGGGGCGCTCGGCAGCCCGAAGATCACCAGCACGGCGCCGATCACGATGAAGACGAACACCGCGATGACCTTGATCGAGGACAGCACGAACTCCACCGCGCCGAAGGACCCGACGCTGGAGAGGTTGATCGCGAGGATCACCGCGGCGAACAGGATGATCCCTGCCCACAGCGGGATCGCAGGCACCCAGTAGGCGAGGTAGGCGGCGCAGGCCACGAGCTCGGCGCCGGTCACGCAGACGGTGACGATCCAGTACAGCCACCGCGAGAGGTAGCCCCAGAACGGGGAGAGGTAACGGGCGGCGAGGGTGCCGAAGCCGCCACGCACGGGATGGCGCGAGGCCATCTCCCCCATCGCCAACGCCACGGAGGCGGCGATCAGGGAGCCCAGCGCGAAGGAGATGATCACGGCGGGGCCGGCGATACCGATCGCCTCGCCGGAGCCGAGGAAGAGCCCGGTGCCCAGCGCCGAGCCCATGGCGATCATCGCCATCTGCCCGTGGCCGAGGGACCGGGCGAGGGATCCGTCGTGCTGCCCGGTCGCGGCGTCAGGGCGCGCGGAGGCCGGGGAGGAGGTGTCGTTGCGTCGAGAGGTCACCGCACGAGGGTAGCCCGCGTGGCGCATCGCGGACGATGCCCGCCCGCGCGCCGGCTGACCACCAGTCCCGGGACCCGGCGGATGTCGGTGCTCATCGACGAGCACCACAGCGGACCGACGCGTCGAGATCGACGTCTCCACCAGATCGAGACCGACCTTCGGAACATCTTCCTCGAGTGAAAGTGTTCCGAAGGTCGGTCTCGATGGCAGGAGACGGCAGTACGTCGATCAGGCCTTGGTCAGCCGCCTGATCTCCTACCGCTCGGATCTCGCAGTACGTCGATCAGGCCTTGGCGGCGGGGGCGCCCTTGGCCGCGACGACCTGCAGGGCGAGGGTCGCGAAGACGTCCTCGTGCAGGCGCACGGTGGCCTTGTGCTCGCCGAGCGAGCGGATCGGCGTCGGGAACTCGACGGTGCGACGGTCGATGTCCTTGTCGAACATCGCCTTCACGCCCTCGGCGACCTCCTTGGAGGCCACGGCGCCGAAGAGGCGGCCGTTGTCCCCAGCGCGCTCGGAGAGCACGACGGGCTTGGACTCGAGGGTCGCCTTGAGGGCCTGGGCCTCGTCGAGGCTGGCGATCGCACGCTTGCCGCGGGCCGCGCGGATCTGGTCGAGCTGACGCTGACCGCCCTTGGTCCACGGGGTGGCGAGACCGCGGGGCAGCAGGAAGTTGCGCGCGAAGCCGTCGCGGACGTCGACGACGTCCCCGGCGGTACCGAGCCCCGTGACCTCGTGGGTGAGGATGAGCTTGCTGGTCATATGCTTCCCTTCCTCGCTCAGCGGCCGGAGGTCGAGTACGGCAGGAGAGCGATCTCGCGGGCGTTCTTCACGGCCTTCGCGATCTTGCGCTGCTCCTGGACGGTGACGCCGGTGACCCGACGGGCACGGATCTTGCCGCGGTCGGAGACGAATTTGCGCAGCAGCGCGGCGTCCTTGTAGTCGACGGTCTCGAGACCGGCGGCCTTCAGCGGGTTCAGCTTCTTCTTCGGGGGACGAAGTGAGGGCTTGGCCATCGTGGTGCTCCTTCTTTCTGAGGGGAGCCCGGGCATGCACCCGGGATGGAATGGATCTGGAACTGCAGCGATCGAGTCGGTCGGCCTCACGAGCTCAGGCTCGTGCGGCGTCCCCGGTCACGATCAGAAGGGAGGGTCGTCGTACCCGCCCTGGTTGCCGCCACCGGCCCACGGATCGGCGGCAGGGGCGCCCTGGGGCGCGTTGTTGTAACCGCCCTGACCGCCGTAACCACCCTGGCCACCGCCCTGCGGCGCACCCTGCGGGGCACCGCCGCCGAAGCCGCCCTGACCGCCGCGTCCGCCGCCGCGCTGGACCTTGTTGGCCTTCGCGGTCGCGTAGCGCAGCGAGGGGCCGATCTCGTCGACGTCGAGCTCGATGCTGGTGCGGTTGTTGCCCTCACGGTCGGTGAAGGAGCGCTGCTTCAGGCGGCCCTGTGCGACGACGCGGGCGCCCTTCTCCAGCGACTCGGCCACGTTCTCCGCGGCGTCGCGCCAGATGGAGCAGCGCAGGAACAGAGCCTCGCCGTCCTTCCACTCGTTCGCCTGACGGTCGAACATGCGCGGGGTGGACGCGATGGTGAACGACGCGACCGCGATGCCGGACTGCGTGAAACGCAGCTCGGGATCAGCGGTGAGGTTGCCGATCACCGTGATGACGGTGTCATTCGCCATGGGTGCTCCTTAGCTCCAGGGGCTTCAGGTGTGGTGCGGGGGTCAGTGACCGGAGGTCACCGGGCGTCGAGACGCATGACCTTGGTGCGCATGACGGACTCGTTGAGCCCGAGCTGGCGGTCCAGCTCCTGCGAGGTCTCGGCCTTCGCGGTGAAGGTGAAGACGATGTAGATGCCCTCGACCTTCTTGTCGATCTCGTAGGCGAACTTCCGCTTGCCCCAGATGTCGACGTTGTCGATGGAGCCACCCTCGTTGGGGATGACCTGCACGAGCTTCTCGAAGGTCTCGGTGATGGTCCGCTCGTCGACGGACGGGTCGAGGATCACGACCATTTCGTACTTACGCATGTTCTGGTACCCACCTCCTGTGGTCTCTACGGCCACGGTCTCTCCGTGGCAGGAGGGTTCATGCCATCCGCGCGGGCGTCGGCGACGCACGCCACGGACCGGCCAAGCCTACCTGTCACCTCCGTCGGGGACCAGGGGCGGGCGCGACGTGCGCCCGGGGTCACAACCGGCCCCGGGGCGGCGAGGACCTCGCGCGCCTCCCGCCGGGGCCTGACATCGATGTCAGGCTCTGATCTCAGGCGCTCGAATCATGGCCCCACGGTGATGGTCGTGGTCGTCACGGCACCGTCCGTCGTCCTCCCATCGATGTCAGGTACTTCCCTGGTCAGCGATCGCGACGGATCGGCACCACCATCGGCGAACCGCTCTGCGGGTCGGCCGCGATCTGCGCGCGCAGTCCGAACACCTCGGCCACCAGCTCCTGACAGAGCACCTCCTCGGGCGCGCCGGAGGCGACGATCCGGCCGGAGTCCATCACCACCAGGTGGTCGGCGTAGCGGGCGGCCTGGTTGAGGTCGTGCAGGACGGTGACGACGGTGCGCCCCTGCTCACGCATGTCCTGGCACAGATGCAGCACATCGATCTGGTGGGCGACGTCGAGGAAGGAGGTGGGCTCGTCCAGCAGCACGTACTCGGTGTCCTGGGCGAGGACCATCGCGACCCACACCCGCTGGCGCTGCCCTCCGGACAGACCCGCCACCGGGCGCTCGGCGATCTGCCCGACGCCGGTGGCGGCGAGGGCGGACGCGACCGCCTCGTCGTCCCCGGGCGACCACTGCCGCAGCGGCGAGTGGTACGGGTGGCGGCCCCGTCCCACCAGGGCCCGCACCGTGATGCCCTCGGGGACGACCGGGTCCTGCGGCAGCAGAGCGATGCGTCGGGCGACGGCCTTCGGCCACCAGCGGGCGAGCGGCCGCTCATCGAGCAGGGCCGCTCCGGCCCGCGGGCGCAGGGTGCGCGCGAGGGTCTTCAGCAGCGTGGACTTGCCGCAGCCGTTGGGGCCGATCACCGCGGTGAAGGCGCCGCGCGGGACCGTGAAGTCGAGGCCGGCCAGGACGGGCCTCTCGCCGTAGGCGACGGTCGCCGCGGCCAGACGCAGGGACGAGGCGGTATCGGGTGCGCTCATGCGTCGGACCTCTTCCATTCGGCGAGCAGGAGGTAGCCCAGATAGACGCCGCCCAGGCCGGCGGTGATGACGCCGACGGGGAGGTCCTTGACCGGGGCCACGTGCTGGACGGCGAGGTCGGCCAGCACCATGATCAGCGCCCCGACCAGCGCGGACAGCACGAGCTGCGGGCCGGGGGCGCCGGCCGAACGGCGGGCGATATGGGGGGCGGCCAGGGCCACGAAGGAGACGGGGCCGGCGACCGCGACCGCTGCCGCCGCCAGCAGCACGGACAGGCCGATCGCCGCGGTCCGGGTGCGCAGGGCGGAGCCGCCGAGAGCGTCGGCCAGCTCATCGCCCAGGTCCATCATCCGCAGGTCGTGGGAGACCAGCGCGATCCCGGGGATCAGCACCACCAGGGCGATGCCGATCAGCGCGGCCTGGTCGAGGCTGCGGGAGTTCAGGGTGCCCACCAGGTAGCCGGCGAGCTGGGAGGAGCGGTCCCGCAGGGCGACGGCCACGACGTACTGCGTCACGGCCAGCGCCATCGCGGAGACCCCGATGCCGGTGATGATCACGCGGGCCGGGGAGGCGAAGCCGAGGCCGGTGGAGACGTGGACGAGGCCGATGGCCGCGGCGGCTCCGAGCAGGGCGCCCACGGGGGCGGGCACCAGGCCCGGGGCCAGCAGGGTCGACAGAGCCACCCCGGCACCGGCGCCGGCCCCGATGCCGATCACATCGGGGCTGCCCAAGGGGTTGCGGGTGACGGTCTGGAACAGTGCTCCGGCCAGCCCGAGGGCGATGCCCGCGCCGATGCCGACCAGCAGACGGGGCCCGCGCAGGCGCTCCAGCACGAAGGTGACCTTCGTGCCGGCATCACCCCGCGCCGCGGAGACCAGCTCGCCGGGCCGGACCCCGAGCTCGCCCCAGGCCAGGGTGGCCACGGCCCCGGCGAGGATCGCCGCGATCACCGCAGCCCCGATGGCCAGCGGGCGGGACCTCAGCGCCCGGGAGATCAGCGCGCGATCCATCAGGTCGTCACCTTCCCGCGCCGTACGGACCACAGCAGGAACGGGGCGCCGAGGAACGCCGTGACCACCCCGACCATCAGCTCCTGGGGGCGGACGATCACCCGGGCGAGGACGTCGGAGCCCAGCAGCAGGGCGGCCCCCAGCAGCAGGCAGATCGGCAGCTGCCAGCGATGATCGCTGCCCACGAGACCGCGCGCCAGGTGAGGGACGGCGAGGCCGACGAAGGCGATCGGTCCGACGGCCGCGGTGGCGGCGGCCGCCAGCAGGGTCGCGGCCAGGATCGCACCGGTGCGCAGCAGTCCCACCGGCGTGCCGAGCGAGGTGGCGACGTCATCGCCCAGGGCCAGCAGGTTCAGGCCCGGCGCGACCCCGACCGCCAGCACCAGGCCGAGCACGAGCGCCGGAGCGACGGCGGCGAGGGTGGCATAGGAGGAGCCGGCCAGCGAGCCCACCACCCAGTGGCGGTAGGAGTCGAAGACGTCGGGGCGGGTCAGGATCATCGCCTGGATGTACGCATACAGCACGGCGGAGATCACGGCGCCGGCCAGGATCAGCGGCACGACGGAGTGGGAGCCCGCGGGCCGGCCCAGCAGATGGACCACCACCACGGCGAGCAGCGCCCCGGGCAGGGCGACCCAGACGGTCGCTCCGCCGCCGGAGAAGCCCCAGAAGGCGGTCGCGGTCACCACCGCGGCGGAGGCGCCGCTGGTCACGCCCAGCAGGCCCGGTTCGCCGAGCGGATTGCGGGTAACCCCCTGGATGAGGAGCCCGGACGCGGCCAGGGCGGCCCCGACGACGGCGCCGAGCACCGTACGGGGCTCCCGGGCGGCGACCACCTGTCGCAGATGCTCCTGCCCGCCCCCGCGCAGGGCGGTCCACACCTCCGACGGGCTCGCGGCTCGCGCCCCGAGTGCGAGGCTCGCTGTCGCGGCGATCCCGAGCAGCACGATGACCGCCATCAGCACCAGCCAGGGTGAGAGGCGTCGGGCCCCGTCCACCTCGAACGCGGCAGGCCCGGGCTCGACCGACGGCCCGGCCGACAGGTCGTCGGCCGGGGCATGCGGGGCGAACTCGGTCCTGCTCACCTCAGGCCGTGGGGACCTGCGCGATGGCCTCGTCGATCATGGGGAGGTAGCGCTCCAGGGCCCACGGAACCGTCAGCGGGGTGATGATCGAGGAGCCGGTGACGAAGGAGTGGTCCGTCGGCGCGACGACCGCGCCCGCCTCGATGGCCGGGATCGAGGCGTAGAGGTCCTGGGCCTCGATCTCCGTGCGGTTGGCCTCGTCGGAGTAGAAGGTGATGATGAGGTCCGAGTCGGCCAGCAGGTCCGCGTTCTCCAGACCGATCATGGCCGAATCGGTCCCGGGCACGTCCCACTCGCCCAGCTCCTGGGTGACGGGGTCGACGGTGAGGCCGAGCGCACGGACCATCGCCACCCGCTGCTCGTCCTCGTAGAAGACGCCGAGAGTGCCGGGACCGGAGTTGTAGATGAAGGAGAAGGTGTAGTCGGCGTACTCCGGCTGCGCGGCCTTCTCGAATCGCGCGTGGATCTCCTCGATCAGGCCGGCGGCGGGCTCGTCCTCGCCCAGGGCCTTCCCGATCGTGGTGATCTGCTCCTGCCAGGTGATCACCCAGGGCTGCTCGGCGTAGGCGACGGTGGGGGCGATGTCGGTGAGGATGTCGAACTGTTCCTGGGTCACGCCGGACCAGGGCGCGAGGATGACGTCGGGCGCGAGCGCGAGGACCGCCTCGACGTCGAGCTCGGTGCCGCCCGTGAACTGCTCGGGCAGGTCAGCACCGGCCTCGGTGACCGCCTCGTGGATCCACGGCAGGTAGCCGGTGTCGTCCGCGCCCCAGGCGTACTCCTCGATGCCGACGGGGATGATCCCCAGCGCGATGGCAGTCTCCGCCGATCCCTGGCCGAGGGTGACGATCCGCTGCGGCTTCTCCGTGATCTCGGCGCTGCCCAGCGCGTGCTCGATCGTCACCGGCGCGAAGCCTCCCGACCCGCCGCCGTCGGAGGCACCGGAGCCGTCGCCGTCACCCTCCGCGCTGCAGGCGGCGAGCGCGAGCGGTGCGACGAGGACACCACCGAGCCAGGCGCGGCGGGTCGGACGGGTGGGGACGGTCATGGCTCTCCTGCGGGTGAGGGACGGGCACGGCCGCCGGACCTGCCGGCGACTTAGGCAAGACTAACCTCACGAAATTCGGCAGGGAACACCCGAGGTTCCCGTCGTCGCCGTGATCCGGGTAACACAGCGGCCCCGGCGCGGATCAGGCGCTGCCGTCCTCCCGGGTCGTGGCCGGTTCCGCGGAGGGCAGGGCATCGGCCCGATCGGCGGGGTCGACCCCGGCGGGGTCCTCCGAAGCGTTCCCGTCGACGCCTCCCTCGGGCTCGTTCCCCTGCGTGGGTCGGCTCGCCTCCTGGTCGTCGCCCTCGTTCGCCGGCGACTCGCTCGGGGACTCCGACGGCTCCTCGCTGGGCTCGTCCGAGGGCTCCTCGCTGAGGGATTCCGAGGATTCCTCGCTGGGCTCCTCGCTCGGGGACTCCGACGGCTCCTCGCTGGGCTCCTCCGACGGTTCCTCGCTGGGCTCGTCCGAGGGCTCCTCACTGGGCTCGTCCGTGGGCTCCTCGTTGGGCTCCTCCTCCTGGGACGGCGGCGGGGGCGGCGGCGTGTAGCTGCGCTCGCGGGTCTCGTTGTCCAACTGGACCTGCGCCGGGAACTGCAGCATCTCCTGGCCCTCGAGGGAGGGCGACATGATGTCTCCCCAGATCTGCGTCGGGAAGGTGCCGCCGGTGATGTTCTCCTCGCCCCCGAAGGGCGTCAGCTGCTCCTCGGAGGTGCCGTCCTCCGACGGTTGGAACATTCCCACCGCCGTGACCAGCTGCGGGGTGAAGCCCACGAACCAGGCGGAGCGGAAGCTCTCGGAGGTTCCGGTCTTGCCGGCGATCTCCCGCCCGTTCATCACTCCTTGGAGGTCACGGGCGGAGCCCGTCGTCGGCGGACCCTGCAGGGCGACCGTCGCGTTGATCGCGACGTCCTCGTCGATGACCCGCCGCTCCTCGGATTGGAACTCGTACCGGGTCGATCCGTCGGGGCGGGTCACGTTCTTGACGATGTGCGAGCCGTGGTGCACGCCGCCTGCGGCGATGGTCGAGTAGACCTCGCCCATCTCCGTGACCGTGGGGGAGGCGGTGCCGAGCACGTTGGACACATCGGCATCCAGGCCCGGGGTCGTCTCCGGCAGCCCGAGCGCGATGGCGGTCTCCTCGGTGCGTTCCGGACCGATCTCGGTGTTGACCTCCGCATACGCGGTGTTGATCGAGCTGGCGGTCGCCTTCTCCAGCGTCACGCGCCCGTAGTCGGTGTCCGAGAAGTTCTTGACGGTCCAGCCGGGGAAGGTCTTCGGGGAGTTGCCGTCCCAGCGGGAGTCCAGCGGGTAGCCGTCCTCCAGGGCCGCGATCAGGGTGAAGGTCTTGAAGATCGACCCGGCCTGCATGCGGGACTGGGTGGCGTCGTTGCGCGGCTGGGTGACGAAGTCCTCCCCGCCGTACATCGCCTTGATGGCCCCTGTGGACGGATCGATCGTCACGGTGCCGACGTGGTTGCGCTCGGGCCGGTCCTCGGGCAGGTTCTCGACCGCCTGGACCGTGTTCTCCTGGATGGCCGGGTCGATCGTGGAGACGATCGTGAAGCCGCCGGTGTTGATCTCCTCCTCGGTGAAGCCCTGTTCGAGGAGCTCGCTGCGCACCTGGGCCAGGAGATACCCGTTGGTCCCCCCGAGCGAGTTCTCGCTCTGGGGCTCGATGGTCTCGGGGAACTGCATCGCGTCGGCCGTCTCGGGCGTCAGCTGGCCGACGTTGACCTGTCGCGAGATCACCCGGTCCCAGAGCTGGACGGACTTCTCCTTGTTGTTCGCCGGATCGTAGGCGGACGGGCCGGGGATGACGGCCACCAGCAGCGCGGCCTCCTCGTCGGTCAGCTCGGAGGCGTCCTTGCCGAAGTACGCCTGGGAGGCCTCCTGCACGCCGTAGGCACCCCGCCCGAAGTAGATGGTGTTGAGGTATCTCGAGAGGATCTCGTCCTTGCTGAGCTCCTGGTCGATCTTCAGCGCCATCACCGCCTCCTTCGCCTTGCCGACGTAGGAGGTGGTGGTGCCGGTGTAGTACCGCTCGACGTACTGCTGGGTGATGGTCGAGGCGCCCTGGCGGGAGCCTCCGGAGAGGTTGTTGACCAGGGCGCGGACGATGCCGCGCGGGGAGACTCCGCGGTTCTCGTAGAAGCTCTCGTCCTCGCTGGCGACCACCGCGTCCTTGATGTTCTGCGGGATCTCGTCCGAGGACAGCTCGGTGCGGTTGATCTCGCTGAACGTGCCCATCTCCGTCTCTCCGTCGGAGAAGTAGACGCGGCTGGTCTGGGCCAGGGCGAAATCGGAGGGCTCGGGCACCTCGGTGTCGTTGTACAGCCACACGGCGAAGCCGAGACCGCACAGGACCAGCAGCGCCATCGCGCCGACGATCAGTCGGAGGGAGGGGATCCAGCGCCACGGGTTCTTGGCCCCGGCGCGGGGGTAGTTCAGGAAGTTGGTCGCCGCCGCTTTCCTGCCCCTTCCTCCGGCCCCTGCGCGCCCGGCACCGCCCGCGGCGGCCGTCGTGGCTGCGGCGCTCTTCGCCCCCGGGCGTGCGTGGCGGGAATTGACGGAGGTGCGCCCGCCGGTGTCCGCGGACGAGGACGATGCCGCCGTCGAGGCGGCCGCCCCACCCGGGGCAGAGGTCCGGGAGGTGGACTTCGGGGAGCTGGACGCGCCGGATCCCTTCGCCGCAGAGCTCTTCGCGGAGGAACCCTTGGCAGAGGCACCCTTCGCGGCTCCCGCTGCTGCGGCACCCGACCCGGAGGTCCTGGCAGTGCGGCTGGTGCCCTTGGGCTCCGAGCCCTTGCCCGCCGGCTTGCCGGAGGACGCGCGGCGCACTCCGGCTGCACGGCGTGCGCCACCGCTCGCCGAGGACTTCGATCGCGAGGATCGGCCCGACGAGCCACGGGACGAGCGGCGGGAATCGCTCATGACTGCTCCTGGTCCTTCGAGGGGACGAACGGGGGTGCGTCGAGACGGCGCACGGCCTCCCAGTATGATCACGCCTCCCCCTGAGACGGAACGACCCCGCGTCGAACCACACAGGGTGTGCACGTCTCGTGCGGCCTCGCTCACACGGACCGAACGGACCGTCACACGAGATTCACATGCCGCCCCGCACTGCCTCAGCCCCGCTGACGGGCCTCCCACCAGGTGCGCAGCTCGGCGATGGCCCGGTCCTCACCGAGCGGACCGTGCTCCATGCGCAGCTCGAGCAGATGCTTGTACGCCTCGCCCACCTCACGGCCCGGGGAGATCTCCAGGACCTCCATGATCCGGTTCCCGTCGAGGTCAGGACGGATCCGGTCGATCTCCTCCTGCTCGGCGAGCTCGTCGATCCGGGCCTCGAGCTCGTCATAGGCCCGCGCCAGAGCCTTCGACTTGCGCCGATTGCGGGTGGTGACGTCGGCCCGGGTGAGCCGGTGCAGGTGCTGGAGGAGGTCGCCGGCATCGGTGACATAGCGCCGCACCGCCGAATCGGTCCAGGGAGCGTCGGCGTACCCGTGGAAGCGCAGGTGCAGCTCGACCAGACGCGCCACCTTCTTGGTGGTGTCCTTGTCGAAGGTCAGCGCCTTCATCCGCTTCGTCGTCATCTTCGCGCCGACGGTCTCGTGGAAGCGGAAGGTGACCACGCCGCCCGGTTCGAAGCGTCGGGTGGCGGGCTTGCCGATGTCGTGGAACAGCGCGGCGAGCCGCAGCACCAGGTCCGGAGCCTCGCAGGGTCCGCCGGAGCCTGCCGGGCTCTCGAGGTCGATGGCCTGGTCCAGCACCGTCAGGGTGTGCTGATAGACGTCCTTGTGGTGGTGGTGCTCGTCGATCTCCAGGCTCAGCGCCGGCAGCTCCGGGAGCACGTGCGCGGCCAGACCCAGCTCGACCAGGAGCTCGAGGCCGCCGCGGGGGTGGGCACCGAGCATGAGCTTGACGAGCTCCTCGCGCACCCGCTCGGCGGAGACGATGGTGATGCGCTCGGCGAGGGCCTCGATCGCATCAGCCGTGGAGTCCTCGATGCGCAGGCCCAGCTGGGAGACGAAGCGCACAGCACGCATCATGCGCAGCGGGTCGTCGGTGAAGGACTGCTCGGGGCCGACGGGGGTGCGCAGCACCGTCCGGGCGAGATCGGCCAGCCCGTCGAAGGGGTCGACCAGCTCGAGCGAGGGGATCCGCACCGCCATCGCGTTGACGGTGAAATCGCGACGCGAGAGGTCTCCCTCGAGCGTCTCGCCGTAGGCGACCTGCGGCTTGCGGCTGGTGGAGTCGTAGGACTCGGTGCGATAGGTGGTGATCTCGACCTTCACGCCGTCACGGACCCCGCCCAGGGTGCCGAACTCGCGGCCCATGTCCCAGATCGCCCCGTCGTGCGTCCACTGCCGCAGGATCGTCTCGGTCTCCTCCGGGCGCGCGGAGGTGGTGAAGTCGAGGTCCGCGCTGGAGCGACCCAGCACAGCATCGCGGACGGGCCCGCCCACCAGGGCGAGCTCGTAGCCGGCGGCCTCGAACCGGCGGCCCAGGTCGTGGATCTCCTCGGGCAGCGCCCGGAACATGGAGGCGGCCCGGATGCGGGCCCTGGCGAGCCGGTCGGCGGTGCCGGAGGTCTCGTCGGCGGGGTCGACGATGTCGAGGGGATCGGGCACGGGGGGTCCTGTCGTGGGTCGAGGGCGGTCAGGCGTGAGACGGACGCGATGTAAGGGTCTCGTGCACCCGGGGGCCCTCTACGGTAGCGGCCGCTTACAGTGTCACCATGCCGTCGTCCCCGCTACCCGTGCGCCCGGTGCTCGCGGCACTGCTGACGGCACTGCTCATGGCGTCATCGGTGCTGGTGGGCGCCTCGGCGAGCCCGCTCCCGAGCGCCGCGGCCGCCGACGCCGCCGGGATGGACGCCCCTGCGGCACCGCCGGAGACGGACCCCGCCGCGCCGGTGAGCATGGATCTCGTCTCCCTCACACCCACCTCGCTGGCCCCGGGCGGCACGCTGACGGCGGAGGTCGAGGTGACGAACACCTCCTCGGAGCCGCTGTCGGCGGTGGCCCTTCAGCTCCGCACCCGCACCGCCCGCGTGACCGACCGCGAGAAGCTCGAGACCTGGCAGTCCGACACCTCCCCGGACACCTCCGGAGCGGCGCTCGCCACCTCGGCGGAGGTCGACGAGATCGCTCCCGGGAAATCCGCGACGGTGACCGTCGAGGTGGATGCCGAGGAGCTCGACTACTCCGAGGCCCCCTACTTCTGGGGGACCCGTCGCATCTCCCTGACCGCCGTCTCCGGCGAGGAGCCGCTGTCGGCTCTGCGCTCCTTCGTGGTCTGGCGCCCGGAGGAGGCGACCGCGAGCATCACCCAGTCCGTGCTGCTGCCCGTCTCGGCCCCGGATCCTGCGGCCGCGATCACCGATCCCCAGGCGCTCCAGGAGTCCCTCGACGCCGGTCACCTCGCCGACCAGCAGCAGCTCGCTCTGCGCGACGACGTCGACTGGTGGCTGGACCCGGCGCTGCTGGATCCGCCGCTGCTGCCGGTCGACACCGAGGAGGGCAGCGGCGAGGACGCCCAGGATGAGGAGTCCGCCCAGGTGCCGCGCGAGTACGCGCCCGATCCGCGCTCCGAGGAGCTCGCGACCACGCTCCAGGAGGGGGTCGGGGACCGCACCGTGCTGGCCATGCCCTTCGGCCGGGCCGACCTGGTCAGCCTGAACGCCGGGGGCGCCGAGGACCTGGCCGCCGTGGCGGCCGAGAAGGGTCGGGCGACCTGGGAGGACTCGGGCATCTCGCCGCGGGCCACAGCGCTGGGCGTGCCGGGGCCGACGGCCTCCGGCGACACTCTGGACGGACTGATCGACGTCGGGGCGTCCGCGGCGCTCGTGCCGTCGGCCGCCGTGCAGCCGGACCTGCACCCGAGCGTCACCCCGAGCTCGGTGGGCATGTACGAATCCTCCGACGACTCCGGGGATCAGCTGCCGCTGCTGACGCCCGACCCCGTGCTCTCGGACGAGTTCTCCCATCTCACCGCCGAGGCCGACACCGAGCAGACCCGGCAGCGCCTGCTCGCCGAGACCGCGACCATCGCCTCCGAGTACGCCACCGCGCCGCGGCATCTGCTGATCTCCCCGGATCCCGAGGCCGCGCTGGACCCCGCCGCGGCCGGCGCCACCCTCGACGCCCTCGAGGAGGCGCCGTGGGTCTCCTCCGGACGGACGGGCGACCTGCTGGACGCGGCGGCCGGGCAGGAGACGACCACGGATCCCCGGGCCGAGGGGGACGAGATCTATGCCCAGGGACGGCTCGGCGGCGGCGACGTGCTGCCCGCGGCCCGCACGGAGGACGGCGGCTGGGAGCATCCCGAGACCGCCGCGGACCCCGACCTGCTCGACCCCGAGGTGCTCTCCTCGCTCGAGGACACCTGGGGACGCCTCGGCACCCTGGCGACGGTGATGGAGGACGACTCCTCCCTGGAGCCGGCGCGGCGGGAGATGCTCGGCGCCGTCTCGGTCCGGTGGCGAGGCCATCCCGAGATCCCGGCCCAGCGCGCCGAGGCCTCCGCCGCCCGGGCCGAGGCCCTGGAGTCCCGGATCGAAGTGGTCCCCGCCTCCGGGTACAACCTCATCTCCGACTCCGTGGGCGTGCCGATCACCATCTCCAACGGCCTGGACACCCCGATCACGGTGCACACCGAGGTCAGCTCGGACCGTCCCCTGGTCCAGATCGGCGAGCACGGGGCCGTGGAGGTCCCGGCCCGGGGCCAGGTCGACGCCACCGTCCCGGTCGACGCGGTCGCCAACGGCACGGTCACGCTGACCACGGTGCTGACCACCGAGGACGGCACGGCGCTGACCGAACCGGTCCAGGTGCCGCTGACGGTGAACCCCGCCTGGGAGAACTGGACCACGCTGGTGCTGGTCATCGCGATGGGGGTGCTGGTGGTCGTGGGCGTGGCCCGGGCCCGCCGCACCGGCGCCTCCACCCGCGCTCCGGCGGTCCACGGACCCGAGGATCCCGAGGAGCTGGCCCGGACCGGACGCTCGACGCCCGCTCCCTTCCCCACCAGCACGGACAGCACGGACGATGCGGAGGCCGCGGGCGACACGGACGATGCGGCCCGCGAGGAGAGGGAGCGGATCCCGCCGGCGGACGCCGGCTCGCCGCCCGTCGACGACCCCCGCCCCGATGACCCGCACTCCGACACCACCGCCGACCGCCCCGAGGAGGACCGCCCGTGAGCACCCCCGGACGCGTCCAGCACGTCCCCCGTCACCGCCGCCACGGCGTCCCCGCCAGCCGCTCGAAGCTGATGCAGGCCAGCGTGGTGATGGCCGCCGGAGCCATGGTCTCGCGCCTGCTGGGCTTCGTCCGCAACTTCATGTTCGGCGCCATCCTGGCGGGCTCGACGTCCTCGGCCGCGAGCGCCTTCAGCGCCGCCAACACCCTGCCGAACACGATCTGGCTGCTGGTGGGCGGCGGCACGCTGAACGCCATCCTGGTGCCCGCGATCGTGCGGGCGGTGAAACGACCGGACCGGGGCAGCGACTACATCTCGCGTCTGATGACCCTGGTCGCGGTGGTCTCGCTGGGCATCACCGTCGTCTGCATGCTCGCGGTCCCGGTGCTGCTGACCGTGACCAGCGGTGTGCTGCCGCCGGAGACCTACGGGCTCGCGGTGCAGCTGGGGTACTGGATGATGCCGCAGGTGTTCTTCTCGGCGCTGTACGTCATGTGCGGACAGCTGCTGAACGCCCATGACTCCTTCGGGCCGTACCAGTGGGCACCGGTGCTCAACAATCTCGTCGGCATCCTCGGGGCCGGGATGTTCCTCGTCGCCTGGGGCGAGGTCGGCTCGCCGGCGGACTGGACGCTGTCGATGATCATCGCGATGGCGGCGATGAACGTCGGCGGCTCGGCCGCGCAGGTGGTGTTCCTGTTCTGGTACGTCAAGAAGCTCGATCTGCGGCTGCGGCCCCGCTGGGGGTTCCGCGGCCTGGGACTGGGCAAGCTCAGCCGGATCGGACTGTGGACGCTGGGGATGCTGGGGCTGGGCCAGCTGGGCATCTGGGCCTCCCGCTGGGCGACCGGCGGCGCGGTGCGGATGACCGAACAGCTGCACGACCAGCCCGAAAAGGCGGCCCGCTACCCGGCGCTGCTGACCATGGACTGGGCGTACATGGCGTTCATGATCCCGCAGGGCATCATCGCGGTCGCCGTGGTCACGGCCGTCTTCCCCGCGATCTCGCGGCGGGCGGTCGACGGGGACCACGCCGGTGCCCTGGCCCGGTATGCGGAGACCAACCGCATGCTCGCGGTGCCCATGATGCTGAGCACCGCGGTGTTCATCGCCCTGTCGGGTCCGATCATGTGGGTGATCGGCGGCGGCACCGGCCCGATCGCCGCCCGCGCCAACGGCACCGTCCTGGTCGCCTACATGCTGGGATTGGTGCCCTTCGCCGCGCTGTACCTGATCAAGCGGGTGTTCTATGCCTATGAGGACGCCCGCACCCCGTTCCTCGCCCAGATCCCGATCGCCCTGATCAGCATCGCGGCGGTCCCGGTCATCCTGACCACCGTGGATCCGATGTGGGCGACGATGGCCGCCGCCGGCTCCACCAGTCTCGGCAATCTCGTGGCCTGGATGGTCGGCATGTGGCAGCTGCGCCGCCATGCGGCCGCCCTGGGCACGACGCCGCCGAGCATCCGCACCGGGGTGATCACGACGGGCAAGCTGCTCGCCGCCACGGTCGCCAGCTGGGCCGTCGGGACGGGGCTGGTCACCGTGGTCGGGGACCTGATCTGGTGGCACCGGGCCACTGCCGTGCTGCTGGGCGGGGTCGTGGCGGTGGTGATGGCGGTGGTGTTCGCCGCCATCGGCTGGGCGCTGAAGGTGGGCGAGGTCCGTCAGCTGATCGGCTACGCCCAGCGTGTCGTGACCCGGTTGACGCGTCGCGGTACCAGGGTGACCTCGTAGCATGGTGACGCTCGTGAGGGGCGCAGGAGGGCACGACGAGGTAAAGGACGGTTCGTGAACACGATCCCGCAGCAGGACGCACTGCGTTCTCGGTGGACCCTGGAGGGGAAGATCCCCCTGTCCGGCATCGCCGACGGCGCGGTGTGGCACCGCGCCCGAACAGTGGCCACCGGGGAGTCCGTCATCCTGTTCATCGTGCGGGGCGAGGCGGCTCTCGAGGCGGCAGATGCCGTCCGGCGCGCGTATCTGGTGGAGGACCCGCATCTGCTGCCGGTTCGCGAGATCGTCGTGCTCGACGACCCGCGGGAGGGCGATGACGACGCACCCGCCCAGGACGGGCCGACGACGATCGTGGAGTATCCGCTGCCGCCAGCTCCGCCGCTGGCGGCGCTGCTGAGCAAGGCCCCTCTGCACCCGGAGACGGCCCGCTCGATCATCGGCGAGGCCGCGACCGGCCTCGAGGTGGCCCGTCGGCGCGGCGTCCGCCACCAGCTGCTGGACTCGAACCGGCTGTTCGTGGACACCCGCACGGGCGCTGTCGTGGTCCTCGGCGTCGGCGTCGAAGCGGCGGCCCACGTCGGACTGGACCGATCGCGGGAGACGGCGTCGTTCCAGGACACCGCCGCGCTGGTCGCGCTGCTGTACCGGATCCTGACCGGTCGCAGCCCGCAGCATGATGCCTCCGGGACCGTGCCGCGGCCGAGCACCGTCGTGGACACGGAGATCCCGCAGGATCTCGACCTGCTGTGCGACCTGGTGCTCAATGAGTCGGCCGACGACATCCCCGAGACGACCCGGGCTCTGATCGCGGCGCTGGAACCCTGGCAGTCGATCCCGGTCACCCTGGAGGCCTACCCGAACCCGATCCCGCACCACCGTCCCGCTCCGGAAGCGCCGTCGGCGACCGCGGCGACGGCGGGCGCGGCAGGTCCTGTGGCGGATCCGGCACCGTCGGAGCACTCGCCGGAGGAGGGCTCCGCCGCGCGGACCGCGTCGCCGACGGAAGCCTCCACGTCGGGCGACACGCGGGGCACGTCGGCCGGGACCGAGGTGGACGAGGACACGATCGCCCACCCTTCGACGACCGCCGCGGGTGTCGCGGGCGCTGGGGCCGGCATGGCCGGGGCTGCCGGCGCGGCCGGAGCCCTGGGAGCGATCGGGGCCGCCGAGGCGGCGGACGATTCCCGGGATCGCGAGTCGGCGCACCCTGCCCAGCCGGACCGTCCGGAAGCGACCGACGCAGCACGGGGCGGTCTCGAGGATGGTCAGCAGGACCGCGCCGAGCAGGATGATGCGGAGCGTGCCGCCGCGCAGCGCGCCACGGAGGAGGAATCCGCCCGCCGCTCTTCGGATGCCCAGGCCATCGTGCACGACCTCCACCTCGACCAGAAGCGTGGGACCAGCCCGTTCCCCGGCCACCTCGACATCACCGCGCCGGAACCGGTCCCGCTCGCGACGGGCGACGAACCGTCCGGGACGGCTCCTGGGGCGACGAGCTCCTCCGAGCAGGGGACCGCTGCGCGCCCTGCGTCCGGTGAGGCCGCCGACGGAGCGGACACCGGAGCAGCCGTTGCAGGGGTCGCCGCCGGAGGCGCGGCCGCAGCGGGCGCGGGAGCCGCAGCGGTCTCCGGGGGATCGCACTCCGCCGACGTCCCCGCCCGCACCTCGGGCACCCAGTGGCCGCTCGCTCCGTCCTCACCCGACACCGCCGGGTCGCCCGCGCCCGCGACCGATCCCCACGCACCGGCGGAGACGCGGACCCCGTCACAGGCTCCGGGAGGCGGTTCCGCGGCAGATCCGGCGGCCGTGACCGGTCGCGGCGAGTCCGTCGCCCCGGCGGCCGTCGACGGCCCGATCGTGGTCCACGGACGTGGACGCTCCTCCCTCGACGACGAGCCCGCGGAGAGCACGCTCCCCGCCTCACGCAGCTCGCTGCTGCGGGACGTGGTCAGCGTGGCGGTCGACCACGACGACCCCGACAGCTATGCCTGGGGGCCGCAGCAGCCCGAGGAGCGCTCCCGCCAGTCGCAGTGGATCATCGCCGGTGCCGTGCTGTTGACCATCATCGCCGCCGTCTTCGCCGTGACCACCGCGACCTCCGGGCTGCGCGACCGGATGGCCGATCCGTTGGACACCTCTGCGGCACCTGCACCGACGGAGACGGAGACCGGCGAGGCCCCCGTCGAGCCGACCGCCGAGAACACGGAGGAGCCCGAGCTGCCGTCCCCGGAGCTCGACGGCGTCGAGCTGTCCTCCCACGGCGGCGGGGATCCCGATCACACCGACCAGCAGGACCGGCTCACCGACGGAGATCCCAGCACCTACTGGTCCACCCAGCACTACGCGAGCCCGGACTTCGGGGGCCTGAAGGACGGCGTCGGCATCCGGATCGATCTCGCGGAGAAGTCGGAGCTGTCCGCCGTCACGGTCACGACCGCCCGCAACACCGGCGGCACCCTGGAGCTGCGCACCGTGAACGAGGACGGATCTCCTGGCGACGTCCTCGCCTCCGGGGAGTTCGCGGGGGACAGCGAGGTGCGACTGGAGCCCGACGAACCCGTCGAGACCGGCCAGGTCATGGTGTACATCCCCGAACTTCCCCCGGACAGCGATGAGGCGGGGCGGTTCCGTGCCCGGATCGCGGAGATCAGCGTCGAATGACCCCCGAGGCGCCTCACGACGCCGACCGGCCGGCGACGAACTCTGCCCTGCGTCGCCTCCGCGAGCTGCCCGCGCGGTGGCGACGTCGAGGAGCGTCCCGGCGCCGGGTGACGAGGCGTCCGCAGTCGGTTGCCGTGCTCGGCATCCCGGTCCCGCTCCTGCTGACCGCCCTGGTCGTGGCCGCTCTGCTCGGACTGCTCCTCTCCGTCACGCTCGAGGCGTCGACGGGCAACCGCTCCTACAGCGTCTCCTCCTCGGTCGAGCAGGCATCGGGCGCCGGGAAGAATTCCTCCGGTCTGCCCGTTGTGACAGAGGCGAGCTTGGGCACCGAGGTGCAGAGGCTCGTCGACTCCGGCATGATCCAGCCGCCGACGAGCTTCGACGCCACGGCGTGCCTGCGGGCCCTGGGAGTCCAGGACTCGGTTCTGATCATGGAGGAGGTCGCATGGAGCGCCGACGAGTCACAGGCCTGGTTGCTCGTGCACGGTCCCACGGACCGCGAGACCCTGCGCGCGAACGGCGGCACCGTCTCGGCCACGGTGGTCCGCCCGGACTGCGGCCCCGCCACGGCGGACGGGGGCGACCGGGGCGAGAGCCGACTGTGGTCCGGCGACGTCATGATCGGCTCCCTATGAGTTCACTCCGCCTCCCGCCACCACCCGTTCCGCGCCCCCGGGCCGGCCCGGCCCGGACGCGGACCCCCTGAGACCACGACGCGGACTCCCTGAGACCACCACTGCTCCTTTGAAAGGACATCACCTCATGTCACAGCCCATCCAGGCCCTGAACATCATCGGCACCCCCTCCGCACCGACCGCGGCAACCGCGCCGGAGACCGCGACCACGGCCGACGACACCGTCCATGAGGTCGTCATCGTCGGCTCCGGTCCCGCCGGATACACCGCGGCGATCTACACCGCCCGCGCCGAGATGAAGCCGATCGTCCTCGCCGGGGCCCTGGATGCCGGCGGCGCCCTGATGACCACCACCGATGTCGAGAACTTCCCCGGCTTCCCCGAGGGCATCCAGGGCCCGGAGCTGATGACGCAGATGCAGGAGCAGGCCGAGCGCTTCGGCGCCGAGGTCATCTACGAGGACGCCGTCGACCTCCAGCTCGAGGGCGACATCAAGACCGCCACTCTCGACGACGGCACCGTGTACCGCGCGAAGACGCTGATCCTCTCGACCGGCTCGGCGTACCGCGAGCTCGGGATCGACGGGGAGAAGCAGCTCTCCGGCAAGGGCGTCAGCTGGTGCGCGACCTGCGACGGGTTCTTCTTCAAGGACCAGGACATCATCGTCGTCGGCGGCGGCGACAGCGCCGTCGAAGAGGCGACCTTCCTGACCCGGTTCGGCAAGTCCGTGACACTCGTCCATCGGCGTGACGAGCTGCGGGCCTCGAAGATCATGGCTCGCCGGGCGGAGGCCGACCCCAAGCTGCAGTTCGCGTGGAACAGCGAGATCGTCAGCATCAATGGCGCCGACAAGGTCGAGTCGGTGACGCTGCGCGACACCGTCACCGGCGAGGAGCGCGTCATGCCGACCACCGCCGTGTTCGAGGCGATCGGCCACCTGCCGCGCACAGATCTGCTGAAGGGCAAGCTCGAGCTCGATGAGCAGGGCTACATCGTCGTGCAGGGCCGCTCCACCCACACATCGGTACCCGGCGTGTTCGCCGCCGGCGACGTCGTGGACCACACCTACCGCCAGGCCGTCACCGCCGCCGGGACCGGTTGCCAGGCAGCGCTGGACGCCGAGCGGTGGCTGACCGACCAGGCAGCCCTGGCCGATGAGCAGGCCAAGGCCGCGCTCGCGGTCGCGGCGGTCGGGTCCGACGCACGCTGAGCACCGTCGTATCCGGTCGGGAGCTTCCACGATGACTGCTCCGGGCGGCGGCCTCGATCCCGATCCCGGAACCGAGGTCGCCGTGCTGCTGGTGAGCACCCGCTGGTCCACGCCGGCCCGGCCCGCGGCCACGGTGCTGCGCGAACTCGCGCGACGCTGGGGTTCGTCCGTTCTGTCCCTGGAGCTCGAGGACGCCGGCGAGGACACGCTCGACCGGCTCGGGGTCGAGACCATTCCCACCTGGCTGCGTCTGACCAAGAGCAGCACCCAGGGGAGCCCGGCAGACAGCGCCGTGACGCCGGTTCGCGACCTGATCGCCACCGACGTCCTCGGCAACGAGGTCGTGCTCAGCGGGCCATGGCAGATCACCCGACGACGCAGCGGTGCGATGCCGAAGCACATGGTCGCTGAGCTCTTCGGGCCTCCCACGGAATCCGGTACCTGAGTTCCGCCGCCCCACGAAACCGTCCTCCCACGCCCGATGCACCTCCCCGCGGGACCGTTCCCCCGCCCGGTGCGCCGATGACGAACGCACGTCTGCGAATCCTTGTCAACGTGTCTAGGACGCTCCCTGATCACGGGGGCGGACGGACTTATCCACACGGTCGTCCACAGCCCCATCCACATCACAGTGCGTGTGTGTCCACAGAGTTATCCACACTCTCGTGTGGATAACTTCGCGTCGATTTTTCTCACGCGTGGCACCACGAGCCGGCCCTGACCAGCGGCGACGGCACCGGGCCGCAGTCGGCGCACGCGAGACACTTCCTGTCATATGCACAACTGGAGAAGTATCGGTCATATGTCCATCGCAGACTTTTCCACACCTTACGCACACTGTGTACAGGGCATGGCTCTCCGTCCCAGGTTCCGGTACCAACGTCCTCCACGCGGCGTTGCGCATCGGCCTGTCCCGTCCTGGAGCCGCTACGAATCCAGACCGGAGCCGGGAACTCACACGGCAGCCGCGCATGGTCGGTCCACGTGGAACCGCGTAGAACCCGACTCTCCAGGGCCCTACGACGCCAGACGGTCCCACCGACAGCGAGATGTTCTCCTTCCGTTCAGGCTCCGTCCATGGGTCGGTCGGCTGGTGAGGGGAGAAGGTTCCCCGTGAAACGCGCGACACCTGCGGGAGATTCCGCGGCATGATCACGGCAATCAGAACAGCGCGACGGACGTCCTCCGCAGGCTGCCACCCTGAGGGCCACTATCCCGGGGCCACCGTCGAACGTCGGCGCAAACGCTGAACCGCTCCGCCCATTCACCGAGGTTTCGCGTGAAACCGGATGCTCCACGCCGTTCCGGGCGACGACGAGGGTGGTCTGCATCTGACAAGTATTCCGCTGGCGAAGCGACCTGATCCAGGACCGACAGGACCGAAGTGCGTGGGGAAGAGCGACCATCGTGGTTCGATAAACTCCGCTCGGTTTCACGGGGAACATGCCTTCACCCATCCAGCGGGCGACACACCCGTGCACCACCCGCGCCCGGACCTGTCCACACCTCCACCACACAAAACTATGCCGTTTCCCGTGAAACTCGCTCGCGCGCGTCGGCACGTCCGGTGGACGAGAGGCGGATGCCGCCCTTGATCGGTCCCGCAGGACGAGCGGCCGGGCGGAGGCAGCCCGTCACTGACCTCGGTGTCGCCGGACCACACTCGATGGCGAGCATGGGTCGCACACCCGCGAGACTGCCTGGAGCGCACTCGCGTCGGGAACCACAGTCGAGAGTCCGCGTGACCGATCCTGCTCGGCTCAAGAGTGTCGGGGTCGGCCTTCCACGTCAGAACGTCACCCGGACGGTGTTTCCCGTGGAACCCCATGAGTTCATGATGGCGACGGCAGTGTGCAGTGCCGAGCGCACCGAAGCCAATGTATCGAGCCCGAGAAGGACCGTGCGCAGTTTCCCGTGAAACTGTCAGGACCTCGAGACCGAATCGCTCCTGAGGCAGCGTGGCCGATGCCGTTGGTCGACGGACGTGGAGAGTGTGACCGCAGCTTCATAGGCTCCAAAACCTGCCGTGGTCCACGCGCACCGCGTTCACAGCACATCGAATCAAGACCGCTCGGCATCGTGCCCGACCGTTCTCGACGTTTCGCGTAGAACGGAGCGCGCTACGGCGCAGCCCTAGTTTCCCATGAAACGTAGCGCGTTACGATGCTGACGTCGTTTCCCGTGAAACGTCGGCGAGTCCGCGGGGCGTATGACGGGGCCCGGCGCGCAGAGTTCGACAGACGCGTCGGCAAGCGTCGGCTCCCGAACTCACAGAAGGTGGACGATGGTCCAACCACCATTCTCCCCAAGCCAACCGCCCTTAGCCCTGGTCTATGCGCGGTAGCTGGCAAGCCGTCCACGATCCGCCGAACGCCTGGCCACGCGGGTCGCACCCCCATCAGGACGGGATCGGGGTCGGGGACACGTGGAGACTCGTGTAAAGACTGGCGTCACGTCAGCGCGTTCCACGGGAAACATCACCGGCAAATCACGGGGGTCTGCATTCAAAGCGTGATGTCTCTACCCTGGGCGACGCCCAGGCCACAGCTGCCCGCAGTCCCGCTTTCGCTTCACCCGCACCGAACGTTGCGCCGTTCAGTTTGAGCGGGGATGAGTTTCACGGGAAACTCGTGGCTCTCAACTGGGACCCCCTGGTGACACAAACCGCATCTCGGGTCTACCAAGCCGGACGACAGTTTCACGAGAACCGCTGGTGCGATGCGTTCACCGCGCGTCGGGGAAGCCGCAGAACCCCAGGTCAGTCGGGTCCGGGGGCCACAAAGGCATGCCTCGGTCCCTCACCTCAGCCGTCACCCGCCCTCACCGTTCCTGCCGTGCACCGCCGACAGTTTCACGCGAAACGCCGCTACTCTCACTCGCACGTCTCCCACTCCAGTGCGCGCCCTTCCACGCGTAGCCAGAAGGAGAGGCTCCTTCGGCACGCAGCGACAATGCTTGATCGGACCCATTCGAGGCCGGAAGATGCCGATAGATCGAGGACTGCACGCGTGCCAGACCATGGCGTTGAGGTGTTCTCGCCCTGCTCGTCCGCGAACCGGTTTCACGTCAAACAACCATGTAGCACCGCTCGAACGAGACGAAAGATATCCACGCAGCGCGTCAGCCCTGAATATCAGCAGCCCAGAGGGCCATGCTCCGAGGAAGGATGGCAAAGAGAAGCCGCTTGTTCTCGTCGGGATGGAAAGGCTCGACCGACGGCCTCGGGAGCTCGATGGAGGCCGTGCGCGCCCACTCTGACTCCTGCCCGCCGCGGTTCCACGTGAATCATCCACATGGATGTGCACATTGGTGGACAAAGCGAAATTGGTGCTCGTGACCTGCCCTGACGATGAGTCACCACCTGTGGACGAACAGCCGGTCACGCAGGGCTAGGGGCATGACGCCGTGGAGAATCCAGCTCGCGGGTGAGACGGGCTCCCGTCTGGGGTAAATGACGTCAATAGGGTCAACGTCAGAACATGCGAGAGACCACTGTGCTCCAGATCACATACGCTGTGCACGGTGGCGACAATCGAACAGACAGCAACCCCTCGCCCGCTCGCCCTGAGCGGCGCGGAGCGAACGGGGCCAACGGGGACCAACGGGGCCACGGTCGAACGACTCTGGACACAGGAAAGGGCCGGCGCGAGCGCCGGCCCCGTCATCCTGCATCGGACGTGTTCAGTCCTTCGACTCCTGAGTGGTGTCAGGAGCGGGGACGTCCAGTCCCATCGATTCGATCACTCGATCGAGGTCCTCCAGGTTCGAGAACTCGAGGGTGATACGTCCCTTGCGCTTGCCGACATCGATCCGCACCGGGGTCTCCAAGCGGTTGGAGAGACGGCTGGTGAGGTCCACGACATGCGGGTCATAGGTGCTGCGGCGGGCCGCGCGAGTCGGCGCCTGCTGACCGCCACGGGCCACGAGGCGTTCCACGGCGCGGACCGAGAGGCCTTCGGAGACGATGCGCTGGGCGAGTTCCTCCATCAGCGACGGATCGTCGAGAGAGAGCAGGGCGCGGGCGTGGCCAGCGCTCAGGGCCCCGCTGGCTAGGCGACGCTGGACGAGCGCGGGCAGGCGCAGCAGTCGAAGCGTGTTGGTGATCTGAGGGCGGGAGCGGCCGATCCGGTCGCCCAGCTCGTCCTGGGTGCACCCGAAGTCCTCCAGCAACTGCTGGTAGGCGTTGGCCTCTTCCAGCGGGTTCAGCTGAGTGCGGTGGAGGTTCTCCAGCAGGGCGTCCCGCAGGAGATCGTCGTCGCTGGTCTCCCGGATGATCGCGGGGATCGAGGTCAGCTCGGCTCGGCGCGCGGCACGCCAGCGCCGCTCGCCCATGACCAGCTCGAAGGACTCGCCCTCGTCGGTGACGGGGATGGGCCGGACGACGACCGGCTGCAGCATGCCGACTTCGCGCAGAGAATACGCGAGCTCGTCGAGCTCGTCGTCGTCGAACATGGTGCGCGGGTTGCGCGGGTTCTCCCGGACCTCGTGGATCGGGATCTCCGCGAACTCGGCGCCCGGGACGCTGAGGAGGCCGTCCTGGCTGCGCTCGGGCCGGGCATCGGCGCTGGTCCTGCCAGCTGCCTCGGAACCGGCTTCGGTGTCCGCATCCGCATCCGCATCCGCATCCGCATCGACCGCAGCGTCGGACCCGTCGGGCGTCGGCCGGAAGGATCCGACAGGTTCCGCCGCGGGCTGCTCGGACGACGCACTCCGCGCCGCCGGCTCCTCGGCCGGCGATGCGTCGGAAGCCGTCGAGTCCCCGTCGGCCCGGGGCGATGGCTGCGAGTCCTGCACCGGCGTGGGCTCGACGGTTTCTACCTCGACGGCCGGGGTCTCGTCCGGCGAGGCCGCGGAGGGTTCCGTCGACGTGCGGCGGTGGCGCGACGTGCTCGTCGTCGCGGCGGGTTCGGACGCAGCGGGCTCCGGGGTGACGGACTCCGACGCGGCGGGCTCCGGGGTGACGGCCTCCGACGCGGCGGGCTCTGTCGCCGGGGCGCTGGACGCGCGGCTCGTGGACTTCGTGGATCGGGGCGCGCTCGAAGCCGTCGTCCCCGGCTTCGTCGAGGCCTTCTTCGCCGTGCTCTTCGAGGTCGAGGACCGCTTGGCCGTCGAGCCGGTGGCGGACCCGGACCCGCTCCGGGTCGTCGACGCCGTCTTCGTTCCCGAGGTGGACCGGCTGGTGGATCCGGATTTCTTCGCCGGGGACGATCCGGCGGTCGATCGCTTCGCCGAAGTCCGTGACGTGGTCGAGGGGCGCTCGTCGGCCACCTCCTCGCCGTCCGTCTCCGGGGAGGCGGAGGAGGCGCTGCGCGCAGACCCTGCACGACTGCGCCGCTGGGCGGCCGCGCGCGCCATGTCTCCTGCGAGGTCGGGGCGCTGGGCGCGCTCGCGCTGGGGACGCTCGCCCTCCCGGGAGGCGCTCTCACCGGAGAAGAACATGTCGACAGGGCGGTCGCTCGGGGCCGCTTCCTCGTCGGGAGATTCCGGACGCACACGCGTGCGCAGCTCCTGCTCGGGAGCGGGGCTCGACCCCGCGCCCGGGATCAGGGCACCGAGTCCTCGCCCGAGTCCTCGCTTCTGCGTCATGGCCGTTGTCCTTCCGGAAAGTGTGATCCACCAGGGGAGAAACCAGGAGCACGCGAGGCGTCGGTGCGGGGGTGCTCCGGGCGGGGGTCAGGGGGCGGGGCGGGTGGTCAGTTCATGGGCGGCGGCCCGGTAGGCCAGCGCACCGCTCGAACCGGGATCGTACGTCAACACGGTCTGGCCGTAGCTCGGGGCCTCGGAGATCCTCACGGACCGGGGGATCGTCGTGGTGAGGGTCTGATCCGGGAAGTGGTCCCGGACGTCCTGGGCGACCTGTGCGGCGAGTCTCGTGCGGGCGTCGTACATGGTCAACATGATCGAGGAGACCACCAGCTCCGGGTTGAGATGCTGGCGGATCAGATCGATGTTGTTCAGCAGCAGGCTCAGGCCCTCCAGCGCGTAGTACTCGGCCTGGATGGGGATCAGCACCTCCCGGGCGGCGACCAGAGCGTTCACGGTCAGCAGGCCCAGCGAGGGCGGGCAGTCGATCAGCACGAAGTCCGGACGCACCAGTCCCTGCTCGTCGCGGGAGGCGAGATAGTCCCGGATCGCATTGCGCAGCCGGTTCTCGCGCGCCACCAGGGAGACCAGCTCGATCTCGGCACCGGAGAGGTTGATCGTGGCGGGCGCACAGGTCAGGCGGTCCATGTCCGGGACGTCCTGGACCACGTCGGCCAGCGGCGCGGACTCGACCAGCACCTCATAGATGCTGGGAACCTCGGAGTGGTGCTCGATGTTCAGAGCGGTCGAGGTGTTGCCCTGCGGATCCGCGTCGATCACCAGCACATGCAGGCCTCCCATCGACAGCGCGGCCGCCAGGTTCACGGCGGTGGACGTCTTGCCGACGCCGCCCTTCTGGTTCGCCACCGTGATCACCCGGGTCGTCTCGGGAGGGCGGAAATCCGCCGTCTCGAGCTGCTCGCGTCGCGCGTGGTCCCGGGTGAGCTCTCGCATCAGCGGAGTGTCTTCCATCGTCCCGCCTCCACGGGAGGAATCGTCGCGCTGATCAGCCACGTGCCTCTCCCTTCCTGGTCGCCTGTGCTCGGCGACGCACGTGGACCACTGTAGTGGGAACCTCGACCTCGCCGATCCCGTACCGCTCGATGTGCGGATCGATGCCACCGAGCTTGCCCAGCACCGCGCCCGCCTTGTCCACTTCGTCGGCCGCGGACCCGCCCTTCAGCGCCAGCAGCTGACCGTCCTCGGCGACCAGCGGCAGGGTCCAGCGGGACAGCTTGTCGAGCGCGGCCACCGCCCGGGCGGTCACCACGTCGAAGGTGCGCCGGCCGTGCAGCTCCTCCGCACGAGCGCGCACCACCGTCAGACCCAGGCCGAGCTCGGCGTCGACCTCTTCCAGCCAGGTGACGCGACGCTGCATCGTCTCGATGAGCGTGACCTCCAGATCCGGACGGGCGATCGCGAGGACCACTCCGGGAAGACCGGCGCCGGAGCCGACGTCCGCGAGGGTCCGCGCGGCGGGGTCGATCGCCTCGACCATCAGCGCGCAGTTGAGGATGTGCCGCTCCCACAGCCGCTCCACCTCGCGCGGGCCGATCAGTCCCCGTTCGGGACCCTGGTCGGCGAGCAGAGTGGTGAAGCGCTCCGCCAGCTCGAGGCGATCTGCGAACAGACGCTCGGCCGGCGGCCGCAGGGCATCGGGCAGGGGCAGCATGGTATTCCTCAGGATGTCGGGTAGATGACCACGTGGCGGTTCTTGCCGTCCCCGTCGGACTCCGAACGCAGCCCCTCGCTCTTCGCGACGTCGTGGACGACCTTGCGCTCGAAGGGGTTCATCGGCCGCAGCGGCACCGGTTCGCTGCCGTCCTTGGCCTCGGCCACCGCCTTCGCCGCGAGGTCCTCGAGGCTCTCCTTGTGCTCGGCCCGGAATCCGCCGATGTCGAGCATCAGCCGCGAACGGCTCCCGGTGCGGGTCTGCACGGCCAGGCGTGCGAGCTCCTGCAGGGCATCCAGCAGCTCTCCCTTGGGGCGGTTGAGCCGTGCGAGCCGATCGGCTCCGGCGATCTCCACGGAGGCCCGGTCGCCGTCCACGTCGATGTCGATGTCGCCGTCGAGATCGGCGATGTCCAGCAGCTCCTCGAGGTAGTCGGCGGCGATGTCGCCCTCCTCCTCGAGGCGCCGCATGCGCTCCTCCGCTGATTCCGGGGGATCCTCCGGTGCGTCCTCCTCGGCCGAGGCGTCCTCGGTCGGCTCCGGGGACGTCTCGGCGTCCGATGGTGCGTCGGCGTCCGTCACGGCTGCCGGGCTCGTCACGGGGGCATCGGAGTCCTCGACGTCAGCATCCGGGACCTGCGGCACGGACGTGCTCTCCGCGACGACAGGGGCCGGCTGCCCGTCGGTCTCGTCGGCCGTGGGGCGATCAGACGTGGTCTCGTTCATTCGGATCCTCCGGGGAACATGCTCGGGATGTAAGAGGTGCGCCCCGGGAGCGTCGGCGCTCCCGGGGTGCGAGGTCACTTCTTGCGCTTCTTCTTCGCGCCCTTGTTCAGCGGCGAGGGGCTCGAGGAAGGAGGTGGTGCAGGCGATTCTCCGGCCTCTTCCTGGGCCTTGCGACGCTCCTCGGCCGCCTTCTCCCGGGCGGCACGCGCCCGCTCGAGCTTCTCCTGGTCCGACAGCTTCTTGCCGCCCTTGTTCTTGGACGACGGCTGGACGCGGAGGTTCTGCTCCGGCTCCGGATCCGGCTCGGCGGAGACCTTCTTGGGCGGGGTGAAGTCGAGGGGCTCGAGGCCCTTCTTCTCCCGCTTGGCATTGATGCGCTCGTGGCGCTCCTTGGCCGCGTCCGAGCCCGGGGTCGGGGTGGCGCGGATGACGATGTACTGCTGGCCGAAGGTCCACACGTTCGTGGTCAGCCAGTAGATGAGCACACCGATCGGCATGCCCGGCCCCGTGATCACGTAGATGAACGGGAGCATGTACAGCATCATCTTCTGCGTGTTCGCCATGGGGCCCTCGAGGGCCGCCTTCGGCATGTTCTTCATGGTCAGCGACTTCTGGGTGAAGAAGGTGACCGCACACATGCAGGCGATGATGATGCCGGCGACGAACTTGGTGGTGATGCCGCCGTCGCCCGAGTTCAGGAAGCTGTCCGCGATGGTGACGTCGCCGAGGATCGTGGAGTGGCTGGCGCTCTGGGCGAGATCCGGGGTCAGCGGGCCGAAACGGGTTCCTTCAGCGGCCTCCGGCAGCTTGTTGTACAGCACCCGGAACAGGCCGAAGAAGATCGGCATCTGCAGCAGCATCGGCAGACACGAGGAGAACGGGCTGGCCCCGGCCTCCTTGTAGAGGGCCATGGTCTCCTCCGCCATCTTCTGGCGGGAGGCCTGGTCGGTCTTGCCCTTGTACTTCTTCTGGACCGCCTGCAGCTCCGGCGAGACCATCTGCATCGCGCGCGAGGCGCGGATCTGGCGCACGAACAGGGGGATGATCAGGGTGCGCACCACAACGGTGAGGCCCACGATCGACAGCACCCAGGTGAGTCCGGAGTCGGCCTCCATGAACACCGACAGCAGCGCATGGAACTTCACCATGAGCCATGCGACGGCCCATTCGATCGGATACAGGGGGTTCATCGGCCTGGTCTTCCTGCCGCACGGATGCGCATGACGTTCATACGAGGTGCCGGCTCTGGTCGGTAATCATGGACAAGGGTAGGCCCTAGGGGGCTGGGTGCCGCAGTCGGCGTGGATTCCTCCACATGCCCGGTGCCGGCACCGGGTCGGGGCCGCCGCGGCTCAGGGGATTGCAGCGCACGATCCGCCCGGCGGTCAGGACCGTCCCCTTCACCGCGCCGTGCACACGTAGGGCGTCCATGCCGTACTGCGAGCACACCGGGTCGTACCGGCAGGCGGGCGGAGTGTAGGGAGAGATCCCGACCTGATAGCCGCGCACCAGGATCGACAGCGCCCGGCGGGGCACGTGCAGGACAGCGCGGAGGACGACGTCCCCGCCCGCCGGATCCGCCCTTCTCATCGCGCCGCCTGCACGCGACGCTCGAGCTTGGTCACGGCCGAGCCGAGGGCGGAGTCGACCTCGGCCTCGAGCTGTGCGAAGGGCACCTGATCGATGCCGGGCAGGGAGCGCACCACCACGGCCGTCCCCGGCGGCAGCTCCACCAGGCGCGGGCGGACGATCTCCCGCAGCCGACGGGTCACCCGGTTGCGGACCACGGCGTTGCCGATCTTCTTGGATACGACGAATCCCACGCGGGCTGCATCTTGCTCCTGCCCCAGCAGGTTCAGATGCACGACCACGTGGGATCGAGCGCTGCGTGTGCCACCTCGGGTGACGGCGCGGAACTCGTCACCGCGGTGCAAGCGGCGACTGGACCAGTTCATGGAAGCCTGGTGCGCTGCCCCTGGTCGGGGACCAGATCAGGAGGTGATCTCGGCGCGGCCCTTGGCACGACGGGCGTTCACGATCGCCCGGCCGGCGCGGGTGCGCATGCGGGCGCGGAAGCCGTGCTTCTTCGCGTGACGACGGTTGTTCGGCTGGAACGTGCGCTTGCTCATCGGTTCTCCTCGATCGTGGGCACGGACGTACCCCTCGCGGTGGTCTGTGGTCTGCTGCACGAACGGACTGTTCGGGCGCACCCGCAGGGCGGGGCGGCTGCCGGGAACCGTGTCGGACGGCGCGCAGCGCTGACTGCACGATCTTAGGAGCGCGGTGGCGAGGGGTCAACGGCCAGAGCCCTGAGCGGCTCGGTTGTGGCCCGATTCTCATCACCGAGCCCGCCGCACGGTGCTTCGCGCCCTGCGGTCGGGGCGGGCGGACGGTACGCACGGGCCCGACGGGGCCGAGGAACCTCTCGTGGGGGATTGTCCACAGGGACGATCCACAATACAGCGGCTACTGTGGAAAACTACCCGGACCGCCGAACCATCCCTGTACGGAGTGACCACATGCCTGACGCGAACGTCGCCGCGATCTGGGAGCGCACCTTGGCCACGCTGCGCCGTGACGACACCGTCTCCCAGCGCGTGATCGCCCTGCTGACGTTGTCCCGCCTGATGGCTGTCGTCGCGGACACCGCCCTGGTCGCGGCACCGTCGACCTCCGCGAAAGAGCTGTTCGAGCACCGGGTCGCCGGCTCGTTGCAGGCCGCTCTCAGCGAAGCCGTCGGCCATGAGATGCGCTTCGCCGTGACGGTCGACGAGTCGCTCCTGCTGGAGGAGGACACCGACGAACCTTCCGTGACCTCCACGTCGGGGACCGACAGTGCACATTCTGTGGACAAAGATGTGGACAGTCCCGTGCAGGACGTCCACACCGCTCCGTTCCGACGCGACGAGGGATCGATCCTTCCCCCCTCCGGCCGGCAGGGACGCGCCACGCTGCCCGAGGACCCCTCGACAGCGTCCGCCGGTGCGTCCCCGACCGGTGCTGCGGCGGAGGAGCCCGGTGCCTTCGCCGGATTCACCGCAGCGTCCGGCACCTCCGCCCCGTCCCCGGGACCCGCACCGCGGCGTTCCGCCCCCGCGACCGGGCCCGCTCTCGGCGAGGATTCGCGCCTGAACGCCAAGTACACCTTCGACACCTTCGTCATCGGCTCCTCGAACCGCTTCGCGCAGGCAGCGGCCTCGGCCGTCTCCGAGACGCCTGCCAAGGCGTACAACCCGCTGTTCATCTACGGCGGCTCGGGCCTGGGAAAGACGCACCTGCTGCATGCGGTCGGCCACTACGCCCAGAGCCTCTACCCGGACGTCGTGGTGCGGTACGTGAACTCCGAGGAGTTCACCAACGACTTCATCAACTCCGTGCAGTCCGGCCAGTTCGGCAAGGCCCAGGAGTTCCAGCGCCGCTACCGGGACATCGACATCCTGCTCATCGACGACATCCAGTTCCTGCAGCGGGCGCCGGAGACGATGGAGGCCTTCTTCCATACGTTCAACACGCTGTACAACACCGACAAGCAGATCGTGATCACCTCGGATCTTCCCCCGAAGGAGCTCGGGGGCTTCGAGGACCGGATGCGCTCGCGCTTCGAGATGGGTCTGATGACCGACGTCCAGCCTCCGGACCTCGAGACCCGCATCGCGATCCTGCGCAAGAAGGTCGCCCAGGAGAACACCGGCGAGGTGCCGCACGACGTGCTGGAGTACATCGCCTCCCACATCGCCACCAACATCCGCGAGCTCGAGGGCGCGCTGATCAGGGTGCAGGCGCTGCACTCCCTCTCCCGCCAGCCCATGGACGTCACCCTGGCGGAGTCGGTCCTGAAGGACCTGCTCTCCCACGACGACGGTGCCCAGATCACCGCTTCGACGATCATCGCCCAGACCGCGACCTACTTCGGGATCTCCGTCGAGGAGATCGTGGGGACGGGACGCTCGCGCCGGCTGGTCTCGGCGCGTCAGATCGGGATGTATCTCTGCCGGGAGCTGACGGACATGCCGCTGATCCGTATCGGCGAGGAGTTCGGCGGCCGGGACCACACCACGGTGATGCACGCGAACAAGAAGATCAGCGAGCTCATGAAGGAGCGCCGGGCGATCTTCAACCAGGTCACGGAGCTCACCGGCCGCATCAAGAGCTCCAACTCCGCCTCCTCCCGCCAGTGAGGGAATGACACTCCTGGTCAGAGCGCAGTTCTCCCCAATTGTGGACAACTCTGTGGATAGTGTGGAACGAGGAGCATCCGTGCAGGAGTCGATGTGCACGGCCGAATGACAGCAATCTGCCCTCGAGACCATGCTGTGCACACCCCACCCACGTCGGATCTGACATGGTCAACGTTCCATCCACGATCGTGTCATTCGTGCTGACCTGCACGGATCGTGGTTGTCCACGGAATCCACAGCCGTGATGAAGAGGACTGCAGTTCTTTGCTCGACGGGGATGTGGACGGGACGGGCTGCGGGGGAGACCGGGAGGATCGTGTGATTCGGGGGTGCCGGGGTGCGGGAGGAAGCACGGACGAGAAGGGGTCGCTGTCAAGGATCACCGCCGGTGTGTCGGCGGGAGGCCGCGGGAACCGATACGCTGTCTCCCGTTCTGGCTATCGACCACTGCGAAGGAGTGGCAACGGTGAAGTTCCACCTCGACCGCGGCGTCCTCGGCGACGCCGTCTCCTGGGCCACCCGAACCCTCCCCGTGAGGCCGGCGATGCCGATCCTGCAGGGCGTGCGGATCATCGCCGATACCAGTGGCGAGCTGCAGCTGTCCACCTTCGATTACGAGGTCAGCGCGCAGATCCGTCTCGATGCCGAGGTGGAGCAGGCCGGTGAGGTCCTGGTCCAGGGACGCATGCTCTCCGACATCGTCCGGGCCCTGCCCAACAAGGACGTCTCGATCGTCCTGGAGGGCACGAAGCTCCAGGTCCGCTGCGGCAGCGCCCGCTTCGCCCTGGCCACGCTCCCCGTCGAGGAGTACCCGCAGCTACCCGCGATGCCGCCCGTGGCCGGCTCCGTCCCGGCCGACGTCTTCGCCGAGGCCATCGGACAGGTCACCGTCGCCGCCTCCAAGGACGACACCCTGCCGCTGCTGACGGGCGTGAAGGTCGAGATCTCCGGCGAGACCATGACGCTGATGGCCACCGACCGCTATCGCCTCGCGCTGCGCGAGCTGACCTGGAACCCTGCGAGCCCCGGCGCCGAGCAGACCGCTCTGGTGCGAGGCCGCACCCTCCACGAGGTCGCCCGCTCCCTGGCCACCGGCGGCAGCGTCGACATCGCCCTGTCCGAGGACGACTCCGCGACCCTCATCGGCTTCGAGGCCGGCGGCCGACGCACCACCTCCACTCTGGTCGACGGCGAGTACCCGCCCGTGCGCCGGCTGTTCCCCGAGACCACGGCGATCACGGCCGTCGTCGCGACCGGACCGCTGATCGACGCGGTCAAGCGGGTCTCCCTGGTCGCCGAGCGCAACACCCCCGTGCGGCTGTCCTTCACCGAGGGCCAGGTCGCGCTCGAGGCGGGCGCCGGTGATGATGCCCAGGCCAGCGAGGTCCTCGAGGCGCATCTCGAGGGCGAGGATCTGGTGGTCGGCTTCAACTCCGGCTTCCTGCTCGACGGCCTCGGCGCCCTCGGCGCGGAGTTCGTGCGCCTGACCTTCACCGACTCGATCAAGCCCTCGGTCATGAGCGGTCAGGAGTCCCTCGAGGGGACCCCGGACACCTCGTACAAGTACCTGATCATGCCGATGCGGATCTGAGGGAGAGCGAGCTCCCCTCCGTGCAGCTGACCTCGCTCGACCTCACCGATTACCGCTCCTATCCGCGTCTGACCCTGCCCATCGGTCCGGGCATCACCGTGATGGTCGGTCAGAACGGCCAGGGCAAGACCAACATCGTCGAGGCGCTCTGGTACCTGGCGACCCTGTCCAGCCACCGGGTCCCGCACGATGCGGCCCTGGTCCGGCGGGGCGAGTCGACAGCGATCATCCGGGCGAGCTTCGTCCGGGCGGGTCGGCCCCTGCAGGTCGACCTCGAGATCACGCCGGGAAAGTCCAATCGGGTCCGGCTGCAGGGCCAGAACGTCGCCCGCCTGCGCGATCTGCTCGGCGAGGTGCGAGCCGTGCTCTTCGCTCCCGAGGACCTGGGCCTGGTCAAGGCCGATCCCGAGGGCCGACGCCGCTTCCTGGACGAGCTGCTGTTCGAGATCGCGCCCCGCTACGCCTCGGTCAAGGCCGACTACGACCGGGTGCTCAAACAGCGCTCCAACCTGCTCAAGCAGATGCGGTCCATGCGCCGCGGCGGCAGCGGGCGCAGTGTCGGCGGCCTGGATCCGGCGGACTCCGCCGCCTCCACCCTCGAGGTCTGGGACCAGCAGCTGGCCCGCTTCGGGGCGGAGCTGCTGCGCGCCCGGCTGCACCTGGTCAACCGCCTTCGCCCCCACCTGGGGTACTCCTATCTCCGGGTGGCGACCGACGAAGGCGCCGAGGAGTCCTTGGATCTGCCGCCCGACCAGCGCGGGAACCTGTCCTCGCCCGCGGACGTCGCCTACCGCTCCGCCGTGCTCGACGAGCTCGGCACCCTTCCCGGCCAGCTGCCCTCGACCGGCGAGATCCATGATCAGCTGCTGACGCTGCTGGCGAGCCGCCACGATGAGGAGATCGACCGCGGCGTCACTCTGACCGGGCCTCACCGCGACGATCTCGAGATCCGTCTGCACGACTTCCCGGCCAAGGGCTACGCGAGCCACGGCGAGTCCTGGTCCCTGGCCCTGGGCCTGCGGCTGGCCTCCTACGACCTGCTGCGCCTGGAGGAGGGAGACCTCGGGGACGGTGAGCCGATCCTGATCCTCGACGACGTGTTCAGCGAACTCGACACCCGCCGGCGCGAACGTCTGGGCCGGATCGTCACAGGTGCGTCGCAGGTGATGATCACCACCGCCAACGACACCGATATCCCGGACTCGCTGGACGAGGAGATCCACGTCATCGACGTGAGCCTCGGCGACGCGGTGCCGCGTGCCGGTAGCGGCTGGTCATGAGCTCCTCGCCCCGCCGACCCCGGCTCGCGAACCCCTACGACCTCTCCACCTGGAACACTGCCCCCGGCGAGGAACCGCAGGAGGGAGCGGACTCATCGGCCCCATCGACGATCCGGGCGAGCGACCCGCGGCCTGCGCCGGAACCGGCACCGCAGCCGGAACCCGAGCAGGAGCTCTTCGATCCGCCGGAGCTGCCCTCCCCACCGGACCCCTTCGAGCTCGCCCGCCGCACCGTGAACCGCTCCCGGGCCGCCGCCCGGGATCGCGGCCTGTTCCCGATCTCCGCGAAGACGCAGGCCCGGGACGTGCGGGACCGCTCCGGGAAGGCGCCGGGCTATTCCGGGTCCCGCCCCGACCCCCGCGACCCCCAGGGGGTCGACCTGGTGCTGAAGAAGGTGCTGGGCAACCTCGGGTGGAATGCCGGGATGAACGCCGGTCGCGTGCTGGAGGAATGGGACGTGATCGTCGGGGAGAAGGTCAGCTCCCACTGCCGCCCCGTCTCCCTCGAGGACGGGGTGCTGGTGGTCAGCGCCTCCTCCTCCGCCTGGGCCGCGCAGTTGCGCATGCTCACCGGCCAGCTGGTCACCACGATCGAGGAGCACGTCGGCTCCCACGTCGTCTCCGAGCTCAAGGTCACCGGCCCCGCTGCGGCCGAGCGGTCCTGGAAGAAGGGTCGACGCACCGTCACCTGGCGCGGCCCGCGCGACACCTACGGCTGACCGCCGTCGTGGCCACTCGAGCGACCCGGCGGTCACTTCCGCGCGACCATCCTGTCGCACGTGCCGTTCGGGAGGTGTCATTCCGGCACGTCCGACAGGATCGACCACTGGGACCACTGGGACCACTGGGATCACTGGGATCACTGGGATCACTGGGATCACTGGGACCACTGGGACCACTGAGACCGCAGAGTCCGCTGAGACCGGTTCGACCACGCCGGCGGAGCCGGTGCTACCGTAAGGGCTGACGAGCTGACAAGCTCGCGTGCACTGGGGTCGGTGAAATTCCGAGCCGGCGGTGATAGTCCGCGACCCGATGGCCTCTGGCCCTCGGCTGACCAGGTGGAAATCCTGGACCGACGGTCAGAGTCCGGATGGGAAGCGCACGCGGACGTCGTCCTGTGACGACCGTCGGTCGCGCATCACGTGCGCGGCCACCGCAACCCCTTCCTCTCTCCGGACCGCGAGCCGCGGACCGGAGGAGAGATCATGCTGACCGACATCGAGCGCCACGCGCTGCGCCGCGCCGTCGAGATCGCGGCCGATGATGGCGTCCCCCTCGGCCCGAACCCCCGCGTGGGCTGCGTGCTCCTGTCCCCCGGCGGCGACGTGCTGGCCGAGGGCCACCACCGCGGCGCCGGCACGGCGCACGCGGAGGCCGACGCCCTGGCCCGTGCCACCGCATCCCTGACCGGCGCCACGGCCGTGGTCACCCTCGAACCATGCACCCACCACGGCCGCACCGGGCCCTGCGCCGACGCCCTGCTCGACGCCGGCATCTCCCGTGCGGTGATCGCCCGCCGTGACCCGAACCCCGTCGCCGCCGGCGGCATCGACCGCCTGCGCCGCGCCGGGATCGACGTCGAGCTCGACGTCCCCGAGGAGCTCGCCGCCGCGGCCGCCCACCTGAACCGCGGTTGGGAGCACGGAGTGCGGCACCAGCGCCCCCTGGTCACCGCGAAGCTCGCCCTCACCCTCGACGGCCGCGCCGCCGCGGCGGACGGCACCAGCCGGTGGATCACCGGAGAGGCAGCCCGCGCCGAGGTCCACGAGCTGCGCGCCACGTGCGACGTCGTCCTGGTCGGGGCCGGCACCGCCCGGGCCGACCACCCCACCCTCACCGCCCGACCCGAGGACGGCGCCCGGGTCCCTCGGCAGCCGCTCCGCGCCGTCATGGGCACCGGGCAGTTCCCGGCGCTGCCCACCCCCGAGGGTGCCGGTGAGGCGATCACCCTGGCCACCCACGACCCGTCGGCCGCCCTCGCCGATCTCTTCGCGCGCGGCCGACGCCACGTGCTGCTCGAGGGCGGGCCCACCCTGGCCGCCGCCTTCCTGCGCGCCGGGTGCGTCGACGAGCTGATCGTCCATCTCGCCCCGACGCTGCTCGGCACCGGGCCGCCGGGCCTGGGCGATCTGGGGATCACCACGATCGCCGATCGCCTGGATCTCGACCTCGTCGAGGTCACCCCGCTGCCCCCCGATCTTCGCCTCACCCTGCGGCCGCGCGCCGCCTGACCTGGAAGGACCACCATGTTCACCGGAATCATCGAGGAGCTCGGCACCGTCGAGACCCTCGAGCACAGCGGGGACAGCGCCCGCATGACCGTGCGCTCCCCGCAGGTCCTGGAGGGCATCTCCCTCGGCGACTCGATCGCCGTCAGCGGCTGCTGCCTCACCGTCACCGCCCAGGACGGCCGGACCTGGTCGGCCGACGTCATCACCACCACCCTCGAGGCCACCTCCCTGGGATCGCTGCGCACCGGCGACCTCGTCAACGTCGAACGCTGCGTGCGCGCCGACGCCCGGCTGGACGGCCACATCGTCCAGGGCCACGTCGACGCCGTCGCCGAGATCATCGGCCGCGAGGAGGGTGAGGGCACCACGCTGCTGCGCCTGAGCCTGCCGGACGGCCTCGAGCGCTATGTCGTCGACAAGGGGTCGATCGCCGTGGACGGGATCAGCCTCACCGTCGCCGGGATCGAAGGGGAGGTCGTCACCATCGGGCTGATCCCCGAGACCCTCGAGCGCACCACCCTCGGGACCACGCAGGTCGGTGACGTGGTGAACCTCGAGGTCGACGTGCTGGCCAAGTACGTCGAGAAGCTCAGCGCCTCCCTCCTGCCCGGGGCGGAGGCCCGGCGATGACCGCGCTGCGCCTGGACCCCGTCACCGAGGCGATCTCCGCGATCGCTGCCGGGCACCCGGTGGTCGTCGTCGACGACGAGGACCGCGAGAACGAGGGCGACTTGATCCTGGCCGCCTCCGCCGCGACCCCCGAGCTGCTCGCCTTCGCCGTGCGCTACTCCAGCGGTCTGCTGTGCGCCCCCATGACCGCGGGGCGCGCCGATGCCCTCGACCTGCCGCTGATGGTGGCCGAGAACGCCGACCCCCTGCGCACCGCCTACACCGTGAGCGTGGACGCCTCCGAGGGCGTCACCACCGGGATCAGCGCCGCCGACCGCGCCCGCACCCTGCGCACCCTCGCCGGTCAGCACTCGACCCCGAGCGACCTGATCCGTCCCGGACACGTGCTGCCGCTGCGGGCCCGCGACGGCGGGGTGCTCGAGCGTCGTGGCCACACCGAGGCCGCCGTCGACCTCACCCGCCTGGCGGGACTGTCCGCGGTGGGGATGATCGTCGAGCTGGTCCACGACGACGGCACCATGATGCGCGGGCCCGCCCTGCGCGACTTCGCCGATGAGCACGATCTGCTGATGATCTCCATCGAGGAGCTGGTCGCCCACCGCCGCCGGCACGATCCGGAACCGCTGGACATCACCGCCCCCGTCACCCTGCCCACCGATCACGGAACCTTCGGGGCGCTCGCCGTCCGCGACGGCTCCGCCGAGCACCTGGTGCTGGTGCGAGGCGACGTCACCACTGCCGAGCCGGTTCTGACCCGGATCCACTCCGAATGCGTGACCGGCGACGTCTTCGGCTCGAGGCGCTGCGACTGCGGCCCGCAGCTGCAGGAGTCCCTGGCCCGCATCGACGCCGCCGGCCGCGGTGTGCTGATCCTGCTGCGCGGTCATGAGGGACGCGGCATCGGACTGGTCGAGAAGCTGCGCGCCTACGCCCTGCAGGAGAGCGGGCGCGACACGGTCGACGCCAACCTCGACCTGGGCCTGCCCGTGGACGCCCGCTCCTTCGCGATCGTCCCGCGCATCCTCGACCACCTCGGCGTCGGCTCCATCTCGCTGCTGACCCACAATCCCGTCAAGACCGGCGCCCTGCGCGCCGGCGGCGTCGAGGTCACCTCCGCCGTCCAGCTGGACACGCACGCCACCGCGGAGAACCTCGCCTATCTCACCACCAAGCGGGACCGACTGGGCCACCACCTCGTCGGCCTGCCCACGACCGGCCCGACCGCGGGCACGGACCCGCACCCCACCTCGAATCCCACCACCGACCCGAACGGAGCGTCCTCATGAGCGGACACGGTAGCCCCACCCCCGAGATCCCCCACCTGCCCGGAGCGCGCGTCGCGATCGTCGCCGCCTCCTGGCACGAGCAGGTCATGGACGGCCTGCTCGACGGCGCGCTGCGCGGCTGCGCGGCGGCCGGCATCGACACCCCGACCGTGGTGCGGGCCCCCGGATCCTTCGAGCTGCCGGTGATCGCGGACCGGCTGGCCCGCACCCATGACGCGGTGATCGCCCTCGGCGTCGTCATCCGCGGGGGGACGCCGCACTTCGAGTACGTGTGCGCAGCCGCCACGGACGGATTGGGCCGGGTCGCCCTGGATCACGGCATCCCCCTGGGATTCGGCGTGCTGACCTGCGATGATGAGCAGCAGGCATTGGATCGTGCCGGTCTGCCCGGCTCCGTGGAGGACAAGGGGTACGAGGCGACGGCCGCCGCCTTGACCACGGTGGAGGTGCTGTCCTCCCTCCCCGCGTCCTGATCCTGCGGGCGCGGTCGCCAGACGGCGCTGTGGCGCGATAGCACCCGGGGAGGCGTATGGGCCCCCGGCCGAGGCCCCGGCAGAGGCTTCCAGATACCGTCCCGCGCCGTCTGATGCCCGATCCGCGTCGCGTTGTGCACAGAACCGGCGAGGTTAATAGGTTCAGTGGGCTCCATCGGCTAGAATAAGGGCAGTTCGACCGACGTCTTCCGACGTCCTCGCGGACTTCGAAGCCGGCGGCTCGATCGCTGCGGCCTACGGGTGCTGATCGCGCGTGCGCGCGCGAGGCGCCTCCGTGGGCCGCGTGCGTGCTGAGCCGGCGGCTCGTCCCCGCGGCCGGCCGGACCACCCTCGGCGCTCACCGGGCCGAGGGACCCCAGGACTGCGAGGAGCCACATCAGGTGAGCGACAGCGACCGACCCCTGCCCGCCCAGGACGCGCCCCAGGGCGCGCCGGACCCGGTGCCCGATCCCGCACCCGAGGTCGGCTCCATCGGGGAGCGCGCAGCCCACGCCCCCACGCACTACGACGCCTCGGACATCACCGTCCTCGAGGGCCTCGAAGCGGTCCGCAAGCGCCCCGGCATGTACATCGGCTCCACCGGTGAGCGCGGCCTGCACCACATGGTCCAGGAGATCGTCGACAACTCGGTGGACGAGGCGATGGCCGGTCACGGCGAGACCATCGAGGTGACCCTGCTGGCCGACGGCGGCGTGCGCTGCGTCGACCACGCCCGCGGCATCCCGGTCGCCATGCACCCCACCGAGGGCAAGCCCGCCGTCGAGCTGGTGCTCACCGTGCTGCACGCCGGCGGCAAGTTCGGCGGCGGCGGGTACGCGGTCTCCGGCGGTCTGCACGGCGTCGGCTCCTCCGTGGTCAACGCGCTCTCGGTGCGGATGGAGGTGGAGATCCGCCGTGACGGTCACGTGTGGCGCCAGACCTACTCCCGCGGCGCCCCCGCCACCGAGCTGGTCCGGGGCGAGGAGACCGACGAGACCGGCACCACGATCACCTTCTGGGCCGACGACGAGATCTTCGACGAGACCGTCTACGACGTCGAGACGCTGCGCAGGCGGTTCCAGCAGATGGCGTTCCTGAACAAGGGCCTGCGCATCACGCTGACCGACGAGCGTCCCGTGGAGGTCGACGAGACCGAGGACGAGGATCTGGTCGACGTCGAGCTCGAGGCCGAAGGCGCCGAGAAGAACGACGGTCCGATCGTCTTCTCCTACCACTACGAGCGCGGCCTGCAGGACTTCGTCGAGTTCATCAACACGGCCAAGCGGGCCGAGGTCATCCACCCCGACATCATCTCCTTCGAGTCCGAGGACACGGAGGTGGAGATCTCCGTCGAGGTCGCCATGCAGTGGACCGGCGCCTACTCGGAATCGGTCCACACCTACGCCAACACGATCAACACCCACGAGGGCGGCACCCACGAGGAGGGCTTCCGCTCCTCGCTGACCTCGATCGTGAACCGCTACGGACGCGCTCAGGGCCTGCTGAAGGAGAAGGACGCCAACCTCACCGGCGAGGACATCCGCGAGGGCCTGACCGCCGTGGTGTCCGTCAAGCTCGGCGAGCCCCAGTTCGAGGGCCAGACCAAGACCAAGCTGGGCAACACCGTCGCCCGCACCTTCATGGTCAAGGTGATGACCGATCAGCTGCAGGACTGGTTCGAGTCCCACCCGTCCGAGGCCAAGGCCATCGTCATGAAGGGCCAGGCCGCGGCGGCCGCCCGCGAGGCGGCCCGCAAGGCCCGCGACGCCACCCGCCGCAAGTCGCCGCTGGAGACCGGAGGCATGCCGGGCAAGCTGCGCGACTGCTCCTCCCGCAATCCCTCCGAATCCGAGATCTTCATCGTCGAGGGCGACTCCGCCGGCGGCTCCGCCGTGCAGGGCCGCGATCCGCGCACCCAGGCCATCCTGCCCATCCGCGGCAAGATCCTGAACGTGGAGAAGGCCCGGCTGGACCGAGCCCTGGACAACCAGGAGGTCCGCTCGCTGATCACCGCCTTCGGCACCGGCATCGGGGACGACTTCGACGCCACCAAGCTGCGGTACCACAAGATCGTCCTGATGGCCGACGCGGACGTCGACGGCCAGCACATCTGCACCCTGCTGCTGACGCTGCTGTTCCGCTACATGCGCCCGCTGATCGAGCTCGGCCACGTGTTCATCGCGATGCCGCCGCTGTACCGCCTGAAGTGGTCCAACGCCCCGCACGAGTACGTGTTCAGCGACGACGAGCGCGACGAGCGGATGGAGGCCGGCCGGGCCGCCGGACGCCGCATCCCCAAGGACAACGGGATCCAGCGCTACAAGGGCCTGGGCGAGATGGACTGGAAGGAGCTCCAGGCCACCACCATGGACAGCGCATCGCGCACGCTGAAGCAGGTCACGGTCGATGAGGCCGCCGACGCCGACACCATCTTCTCCGTCCTGATGGGCGACGACGTCGAGTCGCGACGCCGCTTCATCCAGGAGAACGCCAAGGACGTCCGCTTCCTCGACATCTGAGCCCGCCCCGGGTCGGCGCCGGGGAGAGCCCGAGCGCCCCCGGGAGCGCCACGACCATCGGCCCCACCTGAAAGGCCTTCCGCATCATGAGCGACACCCCGCAGGACCCCACGAACCCCGACGAGACCCCGGAGCTGCCCGCCTCCGTGGCCGGACAGGCCACCCCCGAGGGCGCCCACGAGGTCTCCGGCTCCGAGGCCGCCGACCGCACCGTCACCCTCGTCGACCCGCTCGACGAGGGGGAGGTCGACCGCATCACCCAGGTCGACCTGAACCAGGAGATGCAGCGCTCCTATCTCGACTACGCGATGAGCGTGATCGTCTCCCGTGCGCTGCCCGACGTCCGCGACGGCCTCAAGCCCGTCCACCGTCGCATCGTCTACGCGATGTACGACGGCGGCTACCGCCCCGACCGCTCCTTCTCCAAGTGCGCGAAGGTCGTCGGCGAGGTGATGGGCAACTATCACCCCCACGGCGACAGCGCGATCTACGACGCCATGGTGCGCCTGGTGCAGCCGTGGTCGATGCGGTATCCGCTGATCCTGGGACAGGGCAATTTCGGCTCGCCCGGCGACGACGGCGCGGCCGCCCCGCGGTACACCGAGTGCAAGATGGCCCCGCTGGCCCTCGAGCTGGTGCGCGACATCGACCAGGAGACGGTCGATATGCAGGGCAACTACGACAACACGGTCGACGAACCCGTCGTGCTGCCCGCCCGTTTCCCGAACCTGCTGGTCAACGGCTCCTCCGGCATCGCCGTGGGCATGGCCACCAACATCCCGCCGCACAACCTGCGCGAGGTGGCCGACGCCGTCCAGTGGCTGCTGACGAACCACGAGGCCACCAAGGCGGAGCTGCTCGAGGCCTGCCTGCGGTTCATCAAGGGACCTGACTTCCCCAGCGGCGCCACCATCGCCGGCACCCGGGGCATCGAGGACGCGTACCGCACCGGGCGCGGCTCCATCACCCAGCGCGCCGTGGTCTCCACCGAGGAGATCAACGGGCGGATGTCGCTCGTGGTCACGGAGCTGCCGTACCAGGTCAACCCCGACACCCTGGCGCGCAAGATCGCCGAGATGGTCAAGCTCGGCAAGATCCAGGGCATCGCCGACATCACCGACGAGACCTCCGGCCGGACCGGCCAGCGCCTGGTCATCACGCTCAAGCGCGATGCCGTCGCCAAGGTCGTGCTGAACAACCTCTACAAGCACACCCAGCTGCAGGAGAACTTCTCCGCCAACATGCTGGCGCTCGCCGGCGGGGTGCCGCGCACCCTGTCGATCGACTCCTTCGTGCGCGAGTGGACCAAGCACCAGATCGACGTCATCATCCGCCGCACCCGGTACCGCCTGCGCAAGGCCGAGGAGCAGATCCACATCTACCGCGGCTACCTCAAGGCGCTCGATGCGCTCGACGAGGTCATCGCGCTGATCCGCCGCTCCCCGGATGCCGACAAGGCCCGCGACGGGCTGATGGAGCTGCTGGAGATCGACGAGACCCAGGCCGGTGCGATCCTGGCCATGCAGCTTCGCCGCCTGGCCGCCCTGGAACGACAGAAGATCACCGACGAGCACGACCGTCTGCAGGCCCTCATCGAGGAGTACACCGCGATCCTGGCCTCGCCGGAGCGTCAGCGGGAGATCGTCTCCGAGGAGCTGGGCGAGCTCGTCGACAAGTACGGCGACGACCGCCGCACGCGGATCGATCCCTTCGACGGCGACATGTCGATGGAGGACCTGATCCCCGAGCAGGACGTCGTCGTCACCATCACCCGCGGCGGCTACGTCAAGCGCACCCGGGCCGACCAGTACCGCGCCCAGAAGCGCGGCGGCAAGGGCGTGCGGGGCGCCTCGCTGCGGACGGACGACGTGGTCGAGCACTTCTTCACCACCACCACGCACCGCTGGCTGCTGTTCTTCACCAACCAGGGCCGGGTCTACCGCGCCAAGGGTTACGAGCTGCCGGAGGCCCCGCGGGACGCCAAGGGCCAGCACGTGGCGAACCTGATGGCCTTCCAGCCCGACGAGAACATCGCCTCGGTGCTGGCGATCGACAGCTACGAGGACGCCCAGTACCTCGTGCTCGCCACCCAGTCCGGGCTGGTCAAGAAGACCCCGATGACGGCCTTCGACTCCAACCGCACCGGCGGCATCATCGCGATCAACCTGCGCGACATCGACGGGGTCGACGGGACCCAGCCGGACCGGGTGATCGCGGCCCGCTCCGTGGACGCCGACGATCACCTGCTGCTGGTCTCCCGCAACGGCCAGTCCGTGCGGTTCCCGGCCGCCGATGACGTGCTGCGTCCGACGGGCCGCGCCACCAGCGGCGTGACCGGGATGAAGTTCCGCCACGACGACGAGCTGCTGGCGATGGACGTGATCCGCCCCGAGCAGTTCGTGGTCACCGTGACCGACGGCGGATACGCCAAGCGCACCAGCATCGACGAGTACCGCGTCCAGGGCCGCGGCGGCCTGGGCATCCGGGTCGCGAAGCTGCCCGACGACCGCGGTCACCTGGTCGGTGCCGCCGCCGTCGACGAGTCCGACGAGCTGCTGGTGGTGATGGAGAAGGGCCGCGTGGTCCGCTCCAGCGTGGCCGAGGTCCCGGCGAAGGGCCGCACCACCATGGGCGTCGTCTTCGCCAAGCCCGGCAAGAGCGATCGCATCCTGCTGGTCACCACGAGCCCCGAGTCCGAGATCGATGAGGACGTGGAGGATGCGGCAGAGGGCGGGGACACGGCCTCCGGCGACGGCGGTGCCGACCCTGCGAACGCGGTCGAGACCTCGAGCGAGGCCGTGGCCGAGGCGGTCGAGGGCGCAGATGCTGTGGAGATCGATACCGAGGACGGGTCGCAGACGGGGTCCTCCCCGTCGGATGATCTAGGCTCGGACGCGTCCGCCCCGTCGCCGTCCGGCGATGACGACCCGATCGAGGAGTGATCCGTGAGCACGAGTGATTCGAGGACGGCCCCCGGCCCGTCCGCATCACCGGAATCGAGCACCCAGCTCCCGTCGTTCCAGGACGAGAAGGAGCCGTCCACGGACGAGCAGTCGATCGGGTCCGGCAAGGGCTCGGCCGCCCGGGGCGCGAGCCGCAGCCCGAAGAAGACCACCTCGGCGGCGAGCCCGGTCGAGGCCGAGAAGCGCGGCCCGCGTCGGGTGCGCCTGACCCTGGCCCGGCTCGACCCGTTCTCCGTGATGAAGCTGTCGTTCCTGGTCGCCATCGCCATCGGCATCGCGACCGTGGTGGCCGTGGTGCTGCTGTGGAACCTGGTCGACGCGATCGGTCTGTGGACCCAGATCGACCAGCTCGGCCGTGACCTCAACGGCGGCGAGCCGCTGCCGTTCATGGAGTTCTTCCAGTTCTCCAAGATGGTCAGCTACGGCACCATCGTCGCGGTGGTGAACGTCGTGATCATCACCGCGCTGGGCACACTGCTGGCCTTCCTCTACAACCTGGTGGCGGCGCTGCTGGGTGGATTGAAGATGACCTTCACCGACGAGTGAGCCATCGGGCGGGCGAGCCGCCGGGCGGGCACCCGACCTCGCCCATCCCGCCCACTCACCCGCCACTCACCCGCATTCACCCGCATTCACCCGCCACTCACCCGCATTCACCCGCCGAGCTCTGCGTTCTCGTTCCCACAGCGCGTTATGGGAACGACTGCGCAGAGCTCGGCGCTGTGGGTGTGGGTGTGGGTGGTGGGTCGGGGCTGGGGATGGCTCCGTGGTGCTGGTGCTGGTGCTGGTGCTGGTGCTGGTGCCGGTGCTGGTGCTGGGATGGTTGGGGAGCGCCCGGGTCACTCCTGACGTTCGGTGACGTCTGCGACCTGGGCATCCAGATGCGCGAGGGTGGCCTCGGCAGGGACCGTGGCCGCGACGCCATGGGCGCCGGCACCGATCGAGATCTGTCGAGCCGGGTCCCCTCTCAGCGAGGCATCGGCGATCACGGGCCAGGCGGTGGTGGATCCGAACGGGGTGATGGTGCCGCGCTCGTACCCGGTGACCTCCCGGGCCACCTCCGCGTCCGGCATCGACAGCCGGTTCACCCCGAGCACTGCCCGCAGCTTCGGCCAGGAGATCTCCCGATCGCCCGGGACCAGCACGAACAGGAAGTCGCCCTCGCCGCGCCGCACCACCAGGGTCTTGACGATGTCCCGAGGCTCGACGCCGCGGGCCGCCGCTGCCTGGGCGAGCGAGCCGACGCGGCCGTGTCGCGTGATCTCGTGATCGAGGCCGGAGGCCTCCAGGGCGCTGGTCGCAGGTGTCTCGCTCATGGGCCCACGATAGGCGGGACGCGCCACGGGCGGGGACGGCGGCGGTGCGGGACCCCGATGGCCACGGGCCGGTTGCAGCACGCATCGCACGGCGTGGCGCGGACCACCGGAACCTGGGGCAGGCGGTGAGGCCTCGCTAAGGTCGAAGGATGTCCTGCTCCTCGACCCTGCCTGTCTCGACCCTGCCTGTCTCGACGCTGCCTGCCTCGACCTCGCCCACGCCGTCCGTCCCGGATGCGCCCGAGGACTATCCCTGGACGGGGCAGGCGGTGCGCTCCGCGCTGCTGCTCAGCACCGGGATCGCGGACCTCGACCCGGACGGCGGGGTGGACGCCCCGGCCGAGCAGCAGGACCGCCCGCTGGTGGACGTCGCCGCGATCGAGGCCGGCCTCGCCGCGGACGGTGCCGCCCCGCTGGCCGAGCGCACGCTGGTGGTGGCCGTCGGCTCCAACCAGACGCCCGAGACCATCGCGCGCAAGTACGCCCGCTCCGGTCATGATCTGCACCCGGCCACGCCGTTCGTGCGCTGCACGATCCACGATCTCGCCGTCGGCCACTGCGCCCACATCTCCGCACGGGGCTACATCCCCGCGGCGCCGTACCGCGCGCAGGGGGAGCGGATGGAGCTCGTGGCCACCTGGTTCGATGACGAGCAGCTCGCCGTGGTCGACGAGACCGAGCCGAACTACGAGCGGATCCACCTCGAGCAGGAGAGCTTCCCGGTGACGCTGGCGACGGGGGAGCGGCCGCGGCACGTCGACGTCTACGCCTCGGTGTGGGGCGTCCTCGCCCATGAGCACCCGATCCCGCTGCGCCATCGGCAGCAGGAGATCTTCGACGAACTCGTGGCACTGACCGGCTCCGAACTGGTCCGCGGGGACGCGGCGGAGATCTGCGCGCGGCTCGAGGCCGCCCCCGACGCCCTGCAGACCCTGGTGCGCGAGCACTCCCTGGTGGCCGAGGACGGCCTTCCCCGGGGCTGACGCATCGGGAGGGAGGAGGGCGGACGGTCCCGACTCACTCCACCGTGATGTCGATCCGGTGCCAGCCGCTCGCCCCGTTCGGGGCGGGAGGGGCCTGCTCGTCGGTCTGGACCTCTCCTTCGCCGTCGGTGGCCCGCACCGTCGCCGTGTGATCGCCCGGGGCGGCATCCTCCCAGCGCAGCGACCACTGCACCCAGGTGTCCTCGGTGACCTCGGCGCCGAGGTCGGCCTCGCGCCAGTCCCCGTCGTCGATCCGCACCTCGACCGCCGCGATCCCGCGCTGCTGCGCCCAGGCGGTGCCCCCGAGCATGACGGCGCCCGCCCCATCGGGAGTCAGCGACTGACTGCTGCGGGGCACGTCGATGCGCGAGGCGATCTTGATCGGGCCCCGCTCCGACCAGCCGCGCGTGGACCAGTAGGCGACGTCGTCCGCGAAGCGCGTGACCTTCAGCTCCGTGAGCCATTTCGTGGCCGAGACGTAGCCGTACAGCCCCGGAACCACCATGCGCACCGGATAGCCGTGCTGCTGCGGCAGCGGCTGCCCGTTCATGCCGACGGCGACCAGGGAGTCCCTCGCGTCGGTCAGCGCCTCGAGCGGGGTCGAGGCGGTGAACCCGTCGATCGAGCGGGAGAGGACCATGTCGGCTCCGTCCTGGATCCCGACCCGTTCGAGCAGGTCGCGCACAGGCACGCCCAGCCAGGTCGCGTTCCCGGCGAGCTCCCCGCCGACGGGATTGGAGACGCAGGCCAGCGTCACGTGCCTGGTGATCATCGGTTCGGCCAGCAGCTCCTCGAAGCTCAGGGTCAGCTCGTGGTCCACCAGGCCGTGGATCCGCAGCTGCCACGAGGTGGGATCGACGCGCGGCACGGCGAGGGCGGTGTCGATCCGGTAGAAGTCCGCATTCGGGGTGACATACGGGGGCATGCCCTCGAGGTCCACCTGAGCGTCCTCGGGAATCGGCTCCGCGGAGGCGACCGGGTCCGGCAGCACGTACTGCGCGGCCCGACGGGCCAGTTCACGGCTCGCCGTGACGCCGCGTGCGATGGCGGCGGCGGCGATCGCCCCGACCCCGAGCGCCCCGATGCCGACCAGCGCCCGACGACGATTCCAGGTCGTCTCCGTCGACCCGGGCCGCACGGCACGGAGCATGACCACCAGCAGCGGCACCGCGGCCACGGTCCCGGCCACGGTGGGCAGCGCGTCCGCCGCGCTGGTGTCCGCCCGGGTCAGCACGACGATCGCCGCGAACAGGCCGAGCCCGGCCTGCACCCCGGCGGCGATGCGCGGCCGACGGGCGCCGAGGGCGCCGTTGAGGCCCGTGAGGAGGACGTACACCGTGATCATGGACGCGAACAGGACAAGTTTGTCCTTGGTGCCGAACAAGCCGATGGCCAGGTCTTTCACCCACGGCGGGATGATGTCGATGAATCCCCCGCCGACGGCCACGAAGGGGGCCGAGGAGGAGCTGAAGGCCAGCGAGACGAGCTGCGCGACGGCCACCAGCACGAGGCCCGCGACCACGCCCGCGATGGCGGACCACCACGGGACGGGCCGGTCGCGGGCGGTCATCACAGGGCTCCCGCCGCGATCGGGTCGGTGGTCGGCTGTTCGGAGCCGCCCGCCGGTTCGACGGTGAGGCCGAGCTGCGCTCCCGCGGGCATCTCTCCCTCCATCCTCACGGTCTGGTCCGACGCGGAGATCAGCCCGGCGTCGTGGGGGCCTTCCTCATCGATGAGCCACAGCTGATAGGTGCTGCCGCTGGGGAGGTCCGCCAGATCGGCGGCCTGGACGATCATCGCCTCCTGATCGCGCGAATACATCAGGTGCAGTGCACCTCCGGACTCGGCCGGCACCGTCAGCTGCGTCGCGTCGTCGGAGGCCATGATGGTCGAGACCATCTGCTGCTCCTGCTCGGCGTCCTCCTGCGCGGATTGCAGGGCCTCGATCGTCTCCTGCGCGTCCTGCTGCGCGGCGCGCTCGGTGCTCCACAGCCCGACGCCGGCGACGCTGGTGACCAGGAGGGCGGTCGCCGCGACGGCGAGCCACCGGGTGCGTCGTACGACCGACCGGTAGCGGTCCAGGGGGACGACCTCGGCATCCCGGGAATCGGCGGCGGGGGCGTCGGCGGCCTGCGTCTCGGCCCGATGGGTGTTCTCGGCGGGGGCGGACGGTGTCGCGTTCTCGTCGGCGTCCTGCTCGGCGTGCGGCGGGAGCTGACGAGTCCGGGCGATCCGCGCCATCACCGAGTCCTTGAGCTCGGGGCGCGGCGGGGCCGGCTCCAGGCCGCGGGCGAGCTCGCCGGCGGTCTCCTCGAAGGAGCGGGCCTCGGCGGCGGCCTCGGGGTCCTGCGCGAGGTAGTCCTCGATCTGGGCGCGTTCGTCGGCGTCCAGGGCGTTCAGCGCCCAGGCGCCGGTCATGTCGTGCTTCTGCTCGTTCACGAGGTCACCCCCAGGCTCTCCCGCAGGACGATCATGCCGTCCCGTATTCGTGTCTTCGCCGTCCCGACCGGAATGTCGAGCAGGGCCGCCACCTCGCGGTGACTGTAGCCACCGAAGTATGCGAGGCGGATCGCCTCGGACTGCGGGGACGTCAGGCCACGCATCGCGGTGGCGACGCGCTGGGATTCGATTCTCAGTACTCCTTCCTCCTGCACATCGACGACCTCCTCCTCGAGGGCCCGGATGCCTTCTTCCGAGTCCCGACGCCGTGCGGCGTCACTGGAGCGGACGGTGTCGACGGCGCGCCGATGGGCGATGGTGCACATCCATCCGTGGGCGGAGCCGCGGCGGCTGTCGAACCGGGTGGCCTGCTTCCAGATCTCCACGAACACTTCCTGCAGCACCTCCTCACTGATCGACACATCTCGCACCACGCGCTTGATGAGGGCGAACAGCAGGGACGAGGTCTCGTCGTAGAGATCGGAGAAGGCGTCCTGGTCCCCTCGGGCGACGCGGCCCAACAGCTCGGACAGGGGAGGCACGGTGACCTCGGGGTCACCGTGCGCCCTCCCATCCGGCTCGCGCGACCGTGGTCGCGTCACTTCTTCCTCGGGGGGATCGAGCGCCATGCACAGCTCCTTCGGCGACGGCGTGAGCGGGCGAGGGGAAACTGCGGATGATGCCGCCGTCCCGCTCATCGCATCGTCTCAGTGTGCGCGGTTCAGGCGGCGTCCGCCATCGGCAGCGGCATCAGAACGGTATCGACCAGGCGGACGGCGGTGTTCCAGGTCCGCACGCCGCCGCAGATCCCGGACGCGACTGCTCCGAGCTCCGGACGCATCATGGACGTGCTCATGACAGTCTCCTTCGTGATCCTGTGCTGACACCCCAGCGGCGTCATGCAAGAAGTTCGGAGCGGCCCGTGGCGTGGATTGGTGCGGATCCCTGGAGGTGCTGTGACCTCCCGTACAACCGTCGGGGCCGGTTGGACGCCGTGGGCCGGAGCGCTGTAGTGTTGCTCGTCGGTGGCTGATACCGACGGACGTCGCAGATCAGCCTCCACGGGCCTATAGCTCAGTCGGTTAGAGCGCTGTCCTGATAAGACAGAGGTCACTGGTTCAAGTCCAGTTAGGCCCACTTCGAGGATCGGAGGACTCGTGAAGAAGCTCATCAGCTACACCGCCGTCCTGGTCGGCTCGACCGTCGCCGGCCTCCTCGTGTGGAGGAAGGTCGAGTCGGATCGCCACCGCGACGAGCTGTGGTCCGAGGCCGAGCGGATCTCCGCCGAGCAGGACGCCACCGAGATCCGCGACTGATCCACCGGCGTTCTCCCTGCGCCCGTGGCGCCGAGGGGGCTTAACTCAGTTGGTAGAGTGCGACCTTTGCAAGGTCGAAGTCAGGGGTTCGAATCCCCTAGCCTCCACAGATGTGCAGGTCGAGGCCCTTCCCCGTCACGGGGGAGGGCCTCGAGCGATGCGCCGGGCGGTCGGTGGTCCAGCGCCGTCAGCGGTGATCCGGTCCGCTCCCGGTGCGTCCGATCCGCGGGCCGCTCAGCGCGGAGCGTGCGAAGAAGGTGAGGAAGCGGGCCGCCGCCCGCAGTCGGCGGGCGCGGGTGAAGCCCTGGCCGCGCACGGACGTCCCCAGCCGGACCACGTCCGGGACGCTGATCGTCAGCAGTGCCCGGAAGGGCTGCGCGTCCGAGGCGCCCACGGGGGCGATCTCGGAAGGCAGCGTGGTCAGCCCGGACAGCAGGGCCAGAGGCAGACGGGAGCGGGTCGTCTTGACGCCCGTCAGCTGCCAGGGGCGCCCGGAGTCGTCCTCGAACCGCAGGGAGTAGCGCATCGCCTCGTCGACGCCGCGGGGGAACAGGGACAGGGTGCCGGTGACGGGTGCTTGCGAGGCGAGACCGTCGACGTCGATCGCACCCTGGATCGAGACGGCGTGCGCCGGGTCGGTGAGGAAGTGGTCGATGCTGCGAACCTCGGCGCTCAGTCGCATCTCGAGACGGGACCGGCGGCGACCGGGCGCGGCCATCCGCTCGGTGAACAGGACACCGTCGCCCCGGGTCCCCTCCTGAAGGGCCGCGGCGGCGAGGAAGGCGGAGTCCTCGGGCACCGGCGCCGGCGCGACGTCCTCCCATTCCGGGGCGCGCCATCCGGGGCGGCCGGAGGCACGGATGACGGTCTCGATGGCCCGTTCCGTGGCGGCCAGGATCGTGGCCGAGGGATTGACGCCCGTGGCCGCCGGGAGGGTCGAGCCGTCCATGACGAACAGCCCGGGGTACCCGTGCACCTCGCCCTGTGAGTCGACGACGCCGCTGCCGGCATCGGGGCCGGGGCGCACCCCGCCCAGCGGGTGGACGGTGATGGTCCTGCGCAGCAGGGACCAGGTCGGGGGGTTGTACTGGCGGGCGCCCAGCAGGCGGCTGATCAGGGGCCCCACTCGGCGCTGGGACCGGTAGAGATGGGACTGCCACCGATTGCTCCAGGACAGCTCCGCCTTCCCGGAGGAGTCCAGGCGCAGCGTGCCCCGGCCGGAGTCCCTGCCCATGGAGAGCACGGCGAAGGTTCGACGCGGGTCCGAGCGACGAAGCCGCTGCCACCGGTGCCGCAGGCCTCCGGCGGGCAGCAGCGCGTCGATGAGCGCGTGCAGCGGTGGCGGGATCGCGCCGTCCTGGACCTGGTACCAGACCGACCGACGCCCTTCCGGAACGGACAGCACCGTGGTGGTGGTGATCGTGGGCCCGGTCGTCATGTCCTTCCGGTCGCCGCGCAGCTCCGCGAGGGTCAGGAAGTCGCCGTTGCCGGAGAATCCGCGTCCCAGGTGCGGGGACAGGCCCGGCAGCGTGCCGTGCCGGTCCCGTGAGCGCAGCAGCAGCTCATTGGTGGCCACGGCTCCGGCGGCGAGGATCACCATCGGCGCGACCCATTCGCGAGGGGGCGCGGAGGGATCGGAAGGTGTCGAGGTGACCACCGTGTACTCGCGGCCTTTCGAGGCGGCGGAGCGGAGATCGATCCGTTGGACCTCGGCGTCGGTGACGGCGTGCGCGCCATGGCGCTCCGCGAGCGCGAGGTAGGTCGTGTCCAGGGTGTTCTTGGCCCCGTGGTTGCAGCCGATCACGCACTCGCCCACGAAGGCGCATCCTCGCCGCGGGACGCCCTGGGCGTTGGGACGCCACGTCTCGGGATCACCGAAGGTGACGGCGAGCGCGGGGCGGATGGTGCGCTCCGGTGCCCCCATTCCTTCCATCATCCGCTCGATGAGGGCGGTGCGGGGCGCGGCCTCGCCGGTGCTCGGATCGGAGCCGGCCGGCGCCACGCCCATCACATGGGCCGCCAGGTCGTAATAGGGATCGAGGGTCTGCCGACGCAGATGGTCGGGCCAGCGCTCATCCATCGCGCCCTCGAAGGGTCGGGCGAACACATTGGCGTAGACGAGCGACCCACCGCCCCAGCCCGAGGCCTGGACGCTGCCCATGGTGTCGAGCCAGCGGATGTCGTAGAGGCCGCGGTCGACCCCCCACAGCCAGCCGTCCTCGAGGTCGGGTCGACGGGGGAAGTCCCCGGGGTGCCATCGTCGGCCCCGCTCGAGGATCACGACGGAGAACCCTGCTTGAGCGAGGCGGGCGGCAGCGACGGCACCGCCGAAACCGCTGCCCACGACGATGGCGTCGGCGGTGGATCGCTCGTCCATGACCGTCCTCTCCGATACGTCGGGGCCGTTCACGGGTGCGAGGCGGTGCTGTCGACGAGCCCCTCGAGGCGATCCGGAGCCGTGGGGAGCTTGTCGCGGCGCACCCTGACCCGGTCGCTCTGGTCGTCGAGCATCCGCCGACGGGGCGACGTCGACGTCAACGTCAGGGTACCGCCCTGTCCGCCTCGCCCGCCGGGCGAGGGAGCAGCGGCGCAGAAAATCTTCCAATCCGCTGATCCGTGCGCTCCGAACCACTCCTGGATCGCCGCCCCCGACGGCCGCAGGGTCGTCCGGCGTCCGACGAAGGAGTCATCATGCGCACGACGACGAAGCGAATGCTCCCCCTCCTCGCGGCCACGGCCATGCTCGGCACGTTCGGGATGTCCGGCGCCGCGATGGCCGAGGGGCCCGACAGCACCTCGCTCGAGGCGAACCTGACCCAGCTGAACGACTCCGGCGCCTCCGGCACCGCGTGGGTCACGGTCGAGGGCAACGAGGTCACCGTGAAGCTCGACAGCACCGGCATGCTCGCCGAGGCCCCCCACGCCCAGCACATCCACATCGGGGGCAAGAACCAGTGCCCCGATCCGAACATGGAGGGCACCGGGGCTGACGGCGCGATCCGCACCACCGACGCCGCCGGCGACTACGGCGGCGTCAAGGTCTCCCTGACCAAGGACGGCGACACCAGCCCGGACAGCGCCCTGGCCGTCGAGCGGTTCCCCACCGGTGACGCGACCTACGAGCGCAGCTTCGAGGTCAGCGACGAGATCGCCGAGAACCTGCGCAACGGTGACGGCTCCGTGGTCCTCCACGGCGTCGACCACAACGGCAACGGCACCTACGACGGCGAGCAGATGTCCGATCTGGACGAGTCCCTGCCGTCCGAGGCGACCGATCCGGCCGCCTGCGGTGAGCTGGAGATGAGCCAGATGGACGCCATGCCCGAGGGCGGCGCCGAGACCGGTGACGGCACCACCGCCGGCATCGAGAACTCCGGCGCCATGCTCGCCGGGGGCGGCCTGCTGACCGCTGCGGCTGCCGGCGCGTTCGCGCTGCGTCGTCGCCAGACCCAGAAGTGACATGACCCCTCAGGGATCATCCCACCGGGGCGGCGGTCGTCGGATGACGGCCGCCGCCCTGGCGGTCCTCGCCCTGGTCGGCGCGGCGCTGCTGGTGTTCTCGCTGACCAGTCAGGTCGGCGCACCCCCGGAGCCCGAGCTGCGAACGGCCGCTTCGGACAGCGGGGGCAGCACCCCGGTCTCTGACGGCGGGGGCACCTGGTCAGGGGGCGAGGCGACACCCGCGGAGCCGTCGCCCACCCCCAGCACCGAGGCCGCCGAGCCCACCGAGCAGCCCGGGACCGAGGACGCCACGACCTCCGCGATCGCGGCCCCGCTGGAGCCCTCCGAACCCACGGGCCTGCGGATCCCGTCGATCGACGTCGACGAGCAGCTCTTCCCGATCGGCCTCGGCGACAACGGTGAGCTGCTGGCCCCCCGCGGCGACCGTGCGCACCGGCCCGCGTGGTTCGAGGGGTCCCCCACGCCCGGCGAGAACGGCCCCTCGGTGATCGAGGGTCATGTGACCTGGGGCGATGATCCCTCCGTATTCTTCGAACTCGGTGACCTCGAAGCCGGTGACCGGGTCGAGGTCGAGCGGGAGGACGGCACGGTCGCGACCTTCGAGGTCTACGACGCGGCCCGCTATCCCAAGGACGAGTTCCCGACCCTGGCCGTCTACGGGCGGACCGAGGGCCCGGAACTGCGGTTGATCACCTGCGGCGGCGACCTCGGCGCGGACGGCCACCACCTCGACAACACCGTCATCTTCGCCCGGCTTCTCCAGAGCTGAGGATCACGCCATGGCCACCACCACCCGGCCCCGCCAGGGATGGTTCGGGCAGCTCCTGCTGCGCCTGCACTTCTATGCCGCGATCTTCGTCGGCCCCTTCATCCTGGTCTCTGCGGCCAGCGGCGCCCTCTACGCGATGACCCCGCAGCTGGAGCAGATCGTCTATGCCGAGGAGCTCACCGCCCCGTCCGACGGTCCCGCACTGCCGATCGCCGATCAGGTCGAGGCGGCGACGGCGCACGTGGGCGACGGGGCGGAGCCCGCCGCGGTCCGCCCGGCACCGGAGCCGGGGGAGACGACGCGCGTGATGTTCGCCGAGGACTCGCTCGGGGAGAGCGAGTCGCGCGCGATCTTCGTCGACCCCGCCTCCACCGAGATCCGCGGCGACCTCACCGTCTACGGCACCAGCGGCGCCCTGCCGCTGCGCACCTGGCTCGACCAGCTGCATCGCAGCCTGCATCTCGGCGACGTCGGTCGGCTGTACAGCGAGCTCTCCGCGTCCTGGCTCGGGGTGATCGCCGCAGCGGGTCTCGGGCTGTGGATCCGACGAGCCCGGCGCGCCCGTCGGGCCCGGGACCTGGTGAGACCGGACCTCCGGGCGCACGGCTATCGCCGGACCCTCTCGCTGCACACCTCAGCGGGAGTCTGGGTGCTGTTCGGCGCGCTCTTCCTCTCGGCCACCGGCATCACCTGGTCGCAGTACGGCGGCGGGAACATCGGCACGATCCGCGAGGCCTTCGGGTTCACCACCGCGTCGGTGAGCACGCAGCTGCCGACGAGCCCCGGCACGACGGACGGCGGCCGCGGGGGCGAGCATGCGGGTCACGGCGACGGCGGACAGGTGGCCGAGGGGTCCGGCGGTCACGGCGCGATGCAGCAGGCGGGGTCGACCCCGACCGAGATCGACGGCGTCCTCGCCGCCGGCCGGGCCGTCAACATCGACACCGGTCGGGTCGAGATCCTGCCGCCCGCCGATGCGGATTCCGCCTGGGTGGTGCAGGAGATCCAGCGCAGCTACCCGACCGAGGTCGACGCCGTCGCCGTCGACGGCGCCACCCTCGAGGTCGTCGACCGCACCGACTTCGCCGACCAGGACCTCGCCGCGAAGCTGACCCGATGGGGGATCGACCTGCACATGGGTACCCTGTTCGGCCTGGCGAACCAGATCGTCCTGGTCGTGATCGCCTCCACGCTGGTCGCGACGATCCTCTGGGGCTATCTCATGTGGTGGCAGCGTCGACCTACCCGGGGCGGGCGCGGGGCGGGCAGACCGCCACGCCGCGGTGCTCTGACCCGCGCACCCTGGTGGGGCGTGGTCCTGGTCCTGCTCGGCGCCGTCGGCATCGGGCTGATGCTGCCGCTGATGGGTGCGAGCCTCGCCGCCTTCGTGGTGCTCGACACCGTCCACGGACGCCTCACGGCGCGCCGGGCGAGGTGACGGCGCCCCTGCCGAGCCGGGTAGGGTTCCGGACGACGAGCCGGTGCATGCAGAACGGGACCCCGATGACTCAGAGACGACTGATCGTCCTGCTGGACTGCGGCGACACCCTCATCGACGAAGGCACCGAGATCCACCACGACTCCGGCGTCGTGCTCTCCGGCGAGCTGGTGCCCGGCGCAGAACGGATGGTCCAGGACGTCGTCGAGGCCGGGTTCCGCATCGCCCTGGTGGCCGACGGACGGGACGCCTCCTTCGAGAACCTCCTGACCCGGCACGGTCTCCTCGACCTGTTCGAGACGCTCACCTGCTCGGAGGCCGTCGGCGCCGAGAAGCCCAGCGCCCGGATGTTCACGGCAGCCCTCGGATCCCTGGACCTCACGGAATCCGAGGCCTCCCGCTGCGTGATGGTCGGCAACAACCTGGCCCGCGACATCGCCGGGGCGAACCGGATGGGGATCACGAGCATCCATCTGGCCTGGACGGATCGGTACCCGAAAGACCCCGTCGGCCCCGACGAGATCCCCGATCACACGATCAGCACGCCCGCCGAGCTGCTGCCGCTGCTGCGACGGCTCGAGGACGAGCCGGAATCCTCCCGCTGAGCCCGGTCGACGGCGGTCAGCCGTCCGCGCGGCGGCCGGCCCAGACGGTGCGCTCGGTGCGGACCCTCAGGTCCGCGCGGCGCAGGATGCTGCGGGGGCTGCCGGTGTCCAGCAGGTCATCGAGCGCGGCGAGGTCCTCGACGGACAGCTGGTCGGCGACGGCGTCGCGGAGGCGCTGCAGGACGCCGAGGGCGTAGCGGCCGATCAGCTCGTCGCCGGAGCCGTCGATGTCGATATCGACGGTGCGCTCGAGGTCCAGGGTGAGGCCGGCCGCTCCCAGCAGCGGTCCCCAGTCCGCGCCGCGGTGAGGCATCAGCTCCTGCTGGACCCGGTCGACCGCCCCGTGCACGCGCTCCTCCAGACCGGGGTGGTCCTCGGGGGCGTCCTCGGGCAGGAAGCGGGGATGGCCGGCCAGCTCCACCACGGCGAACAGGCCACCGGGCGCGAGGGCGTCGGCCGCGGCGCGCACGGCGCGGGCCGGGTGGGTCATGTGGTGCATCGAGGCCGACGCCCAGATCAGGTCCGGCGAGCCGAGATCCGGCCACGTCCCCTCATCGAGGTCGGCCTGCACCGTCCGCACCCGCTCCTGGACGCCGCGGACGGTCGCCGTCGTGCGCAGGCGCTCCAGGTGGTCACCGGAGACGTCGACCGCCGTCACGTGCGCCGTCGGGAAGCGGTCGAGGAGGGCGAAGGTCCCCGTTCCCGTGCCGCTCCCCAGATCCACGATGTGGTGCGGGTCGGTCCGCCGGGGTAGCGAGGCCGTGATCGACGCGATGTGCTCGGCGAGCACCTCGGCGTCCAGGTCGAGGATCTCCGCCTGGTCCGCCTCGGCGTGGCCGGGCCCGTGATCGTGGGGCGAGGGATGGGCGTGGGTGTGCTGATGCGAAGGGTTCACCCCCTCACCGTATGGTCGCTATGCGTCTCCAGCACGGTACTTTGCCTGCTGCGCAAAGAGCTGCCTGCCGACGCGGCCCGACGCGCACGCGCGAGCGACGCAGAGCACAGTGCGCCGGTCCCGGCGCCGTCGGAGCCGGGGTCGCCGTCAGCTGCAGGATCCGTAGCCGCCGCCGACGAGGTCGAAGCCGATGGACCAGCTGTGGGTCACGGGCTGCGAGGTCCACCCGCCCGGGCCGACGGCCTCGACGGTCACGTCCCCGGTCCACGTCGTGTTCCATCCGCCGGAGATGCCCCAGGCGACCGTGGAGGTCGAGGCGGGCAGGTACGTCGGAGTGTTCGCGGGGACATAGGGGTGTCCCTCGGAGGATTCCCCGCTCGCCCACCCGTCCGGTTCATCACCCCCCTCGACAGAGATGGTCACCAGGTACCCGGAGACCGGCAGCCCCTCGTCGGGCTCCGCGAGACGAAGCAGGTTCGGGGCACCGTTGTGACCTTCGCACACGGTCTCCGGGCGGGCGACCGACCCGGCGCTCGCCGAGAGCGTGCCGGTCTCCTCGGAGATCCAGGCGGCATCGGTGCTCTGCGGTCCGACGGTTCCACCGACCCCAGCGGCGCTCGCGCCGGCGAAGCCCACCAGGACGGCGAGCACGAGCCCGGCGGCCATGCCGAGACGGCCTCGTGCCGTCCGAGAGCTCCGCGCATCCTTCATGATCAGTTCTCCTCGTCGTGCGTCTCGTGCTGTGCCCGGCGCCGCAGCAGGGCGCCGAGAAGAATCAGCGCGGCCGTGAGCACCAGCCACGGCAGCAGATCCATGCCCGTGGCGGCCAGAGGCCCCAGCGGTCCGTCGGACCTCGCGGTCCCGTCCTCGTCCGAGCCCTGGCCCGTGGTGGCGGAGACGCTTTCGTCCGTGCCGGCGGTATCGGCAGCATTGCTGGTGCCGGCGGTGCCGGCGGTGCCGGCGGTGCCGGCGGTGCCGGAGGGGCGTGCCGGGGCGTCGGAGCCGCCCTCGTCCGTCGATCCGACCCCGTCCGTCGACCCGTCCTCGTCCGTCGACCTGTCCTCGTCCGTCGATCCGCCACCGCCCGGAGGGGTCACCACGACGTCGTCGCCGGCGCCCTGGGCGCGCAGGCGCAGCGTCCCGGCCAGAGCCTGGGCGCTGTCCGGCGCCCCGTCGACCAGGAGGATGCGCACCTGGAGCCAGTGCCGGTCCGTCGCCTCCTGGACGCCCAGATCGATCGGGGATCCGGCGGCCGGGGAGCGCCCCTCGATCAGGGGATGGGCTCCGGGGCACCCCGTGGCGCTCGGTCGGCCGGTGCAGGCTGCGACGTCCACGCGGACGTGGGCGGCGAGCGCGCCATCGACCACCAGGGTGCGACGGATGGTGCCGTCCTCGACGCCGTCGGCGGAGATCCCGATCGTCCACGTCGTGGCGCTGCCCGGGGAGAGGTTCTCCGCCCCGTCCGCCATCGAGGAGACCAGCTGCAGGTGCCGGCCCTCGACGACCGCGCCGGCGCCGTTCGCCCCGGCCGTCCCGCCGGTGGCGAGCACGAGGGCCAGGACGGCTCCGAGGAGCGCGGCCGCGCGTCGCAGCGCCCTCATGCCCGGCTCCTTCTCTCGCGCCGGGGCCAGAGACCCCAGATCACGAACGCCGCGGCGACGACGCCGAGCGGGGCCAGCATCCGTGAGGCCCCGAGCTGGGACACGACGGGCGCGATGCCCGGGACGGACAGCACCACTCTGCCCACCTCGGTGACGTCGTAGGGAGCGGGATCGTCCTGGGCGTTGGCATCGCCGCGCAGGGTCAGCAGGCGGGCGCCGGCGGAGGTGGAGTCCTCGATCCCGACGACCCGGTGCGTGACCGGCAGCTCGCCGGTGCCGCGGGCGACGGTGACGACGTCGCCCACCTGCACGTCGGGAGCCTGCACGGGAGCGACCAGCGCGGCGGACCCGGCGGGGATGGTCGGCTCCATCGAGCCGGAGCTGAACAGCATCACCTGCATGCCGCACACGGAGGTCAGCACGGCGAGCACGGCGCACAGCAGACCCAGCGCCGCGGCGACCCACAGCAGCGCGTCCCCGAGGATGCGGACGGTGCGTGACATGGAAGGAGTCCTCTCTCACAGCTGAGCGATGGTGACGGACAGACCCACCTGCGCGTCCGTGCCCTGTACGGCGGCACCGTCGTCGCCGTCGGCCGGTGCGGAGACGCGGAGCTCCAGGCACAGTGCGACGGGGTCCTGCCCGTCGGCCCCGATCTCGAGGCTCCCCGGGTCGACTCCGCCGACGAGCGGGCTGTAGCTGGTCGGTCCGCCGGCGAGGTAGGTGGCCCCCGCCCCGAAGTCGGCGGCGGTGCAGGAGGCGGTGGAGGCTTCCCGGGCCACGACCCGGTACTCGAGCGCCCCGGTGAGCGGGCCGTCGGCACCGACCGCGCCCAGCTGCACCTGCCCGCCCCGGGTGGAGCCGGCAGAGGTGCGCAGAGCGATCCCGCCGTAGTGGGACTCGCCGGGTGCGGGGGACTGCGCGGTGCCGCCCGGGGCGAGCCCCGTGAGGTCCGCCGAGAGCAGGACGGCCGACCCCGGAGGGTGGTGCGCCCACTCGCCGCCGCTCCCCCGGGACTGGGTCTCGAAGGTGCCGGCGGTGAAGGTGCCGGTGGCCGCCTCGGGGTCCTGCCAGGCAGCCACCGTCACGGCGCTCGCGACGCCGAGGGCGAGACCGCCGGCGAGGACCCCGAGGAGGCGACGTCGGGACATCAGGCCAGCGATTCGCCTGAGGTGCCGGTCAGCGTCCAGGTGACGTCGGCCGATTCGCCCTGCCTGAGCTCGGAGTCGGCGGTGACGGTCACCTTCAGGTAGACGACGTCGCTGAGCGCATCGAGCTCGAAGAGGTCGGGATGCTCGGTGCCCGCGGTCACGGACTCGGCGGCGACCAGGGAGCCGATGGTCTCGGTGGCATCGATGTCGCTGACCTGCTCGATCGAAGAGCTGAGATTGTCCGCAGCGGTGCCGGAGGCCGTCACGGCCCCGTCGACGGTCGCTGCGTAGGAAGAGGACTGGTCCAGTCGCACCGCGTACACCGCGGTGGCGGAGTCCGAGGGCGAGAGGTTCTGTGCCAGCTCGTCGAAGGAGAGCGTCAGCGCGTCGGCCGGTGCAGAGGTGTCGACGAAGGTGGTGCCGTCGGTGCTGCTGGCCAGGGCGAAGGACCCGGCGGCGAAGCTGCCGTCGGCGACCTCGGTGTCGGTCCACGAGGCGAGGGTCATCGCCCCGCCGACGCCGAGCACCAGGCCGCCGGCGGTGATCGCCAGCGCCTTGCGTCGCCGCTGCGTGGCCCGGGTGGTCTCGGTGGTCATGATCTGCTCCGTCCCGCCGGTCTCTGTCCCGGCCTCTTGTCCGTGAGACCATTGAGCGCCCTGTCAGCACGGCTCCGCGGCGAGCATGCGGGGAAACACGCAGATACTGTGGTGGCAGCTTCCGTGGAGGGCACGGAATCGGGGAGGGAGATCATGCGCGACGGTGCGAACGCGATGCGTCGCCCCCGGCCCCTCCGAGTGAGCATCGTCGAGGACGAGGCGCTGATGAACGCGATGCTGGCGCGGACGATCGACGAGGCCGACGGCTTGCGGGTCGTGCACGAGCTGGACAGCGCAGCCGCCGCTCGGCTCGCGATCGCCCCCGGCTCCACCGATGTCGCGCTGCTGGACGTCAACCTCGGGGACGGGAACGGGGTGCGCCTGGGCCTCGAGCTGCAGCGGGCCGATCCCCGCATCGCGATCATGCTGCTGTCCAGCCTCGACGTGATGGGTCTGTTCCTGTCCGTCCAGGACGAGGTCAGCGAACCATGGAGCTATCTCTCCAAGCGCTCCTCCTTCACCCGGGACGTGCTGATCGGGGCGATCGAGGCGACCGCCGATGGCGAGACGGTCATCGATCCCAGCCTCGTGCAGCGCTCGCGTCCTCGAGCCGGCACTCCGGTCGCGGGGCTCACCACGGCCCAGTTCGATGTGCTGCGGCTCGTCGCCGAGGGCCTGTCGAACGAGGCGGTCGCGGGGCGCCTGCACCTCTCCGAGCGCTCGGTGGAGAGTCACCTGCTGGCGATCTACCGCCGCCTCGGGGTCGATGGGGAGGGGGCGAACAGGCGCGTGCGGGCCGTGCTGGTCTTCCTCGAGCAGACGGGCCGCACATGGCAGCGGTGACGAACCGGCGCCTGGGCGTCGCGGCGTCCGTCGCCGCGCTGAACATGCTGGCCTTCGCCGTGCTGGTCGCGGAGCAGGCCATCGAGTGGAGTGCCGAGGGCTCGGCGACCTCGCTGATCTGGTGGGTCGGAGGGACGACCCTGGCCCTCGGGCTCGTGCTGGTGCTCGCGGTCCTGCTGCTCGCGGCCCTGGTGCGGTCATGGTGGCTCCGGCTCTGTGCCGGCGTGGGCCTCGCCGTGGTCCAGGCCCTGGTGCGGACCCTGCTGCTGCTGCCTGCCATCGCGGCCGACGGCGGCCCGCCGGGAGCCGTCGTGTGGGCCACGGGGATGACCGGCTATTCGGTGGCGCTCGGTGCCGGTCTCCTGGTGGGTGCGCTGCTGGTGCGCGAGGACCGGGAGCGGGCGCGTCGGGAGGCGGAGGAGGACCGGGCCCGGCAGGCGATCGCGGAGCTGGAGGGGGAGGAGCTGCGCGTGCGCCGGATGGTCGCGGACCGTCTGCACGGTGGCGTGCAGCATCGCCTGGTGGTCATCGCGAGCGGTCTGGACCGCGCCGCCGCCGAGCTCGAGGGCTCGGGCTCCGGGAGGTGGGCCCCGGCGCTGCGCGAATGGGCCGCAGACCTCGACGAGCTGCGGGAGGAGCAGGTGCGCTCCCTCAGCCACAGCCTGTTCCCCTCCGGTGCCGACCTCGGCACCTACGAGGCGATCCGCGCCCTGCTGGACCGCCTGCCCACGAGCGTGGCCACCACGGTGGTCCTGGGCCCCCGGATGCGCGACCTCGTGCACGAGCACCGGTCGCCGCTGCCGCTGGTGGACCGCCTGGTGGTCGTGTATGCGGTCGAGGAGGCCGTCACCAATGCACTCAAGCACGGCGGGGCGGAGGCGGTCACGGTCACCATCGAGATCGCGCAGGACACCGAGGCCCTCTGGATGCTCGACGTGACCGTCGACGACGACGGTTCGGGTCTGCCGGCCGGGCCGACGGTCCTCTCCGGTCTCGCCCGGCACCGCTCCCGCGCGGAGGCTCGCGGCGGATCGCTCGAGCTCACGCGGTTGCCCGCCGGTGGTGCCCGCCTCCACCTCGTGCTGCCGTTCGTCCCCGAGACCGGTCAGCCCGTCGTCGCGGCATCCTCACCCGGGACCGGATAGTCGACGAAGGCGAAGGCCGAGCCGTCCGGTGCCCAGCTGGGGACGTTCATCGTCCCCTGGCCGCCGTGCAGCGAGACCAGCGTCGTCGGCTCCCGCCAGGCCCCCATCGTGACCAGCCGCAGCTGCACGGACCGGTTCTCGGGATGGCCGACGGTACCGGGTGGGAAGCTCACATAGCAGGTGACGTCCCCGGTGGGGGCGACGTGCGGGAACCAGTTGACCCGCTCGTCGGCCGTGAGCTGTTCGAGCCCGGTGCCGTCGGGACGGATCCGTGCCAGCTGGGCGTGGCCCGGCGTCGTGGAGAACTGCTCGGTGTTGAAGAGGATCCACTGCCCGTCGGGGGTGAAGGCGCTGCCGTCGGCCGGGCCGGGATCGGTCGTCACCGCACGGTCCCCGCGACCGTCGGCCCCGATCAGGTGGATCCGGGCGGAGGCGGGGAGGTCTCCGCCCTGCGGCTCCAGGCGCACGTAGGCCAGCTGGGACCCGTCCGGGCTCACCCCGTGCAGGAAGTGCAGGGGGCCGTCCTCCTGCGTCACCCGATGGATCGGACCGCCGTCGAAGGGCACGTGCCAGATGTGGTGGTCGCTGGCGGAGGCGAACACCCCGGTCCCGTCGGGCGCGAGCACGTGGTCGTTGTTCACCGGGGGCAGCCCCGGCGCGTCGAACGGCTCGGGCGGGACGGATCCGTCGGCCGGCAGGAACCACAGCCTCCCGTCCCCGTTGACCAGCAGGCGACCGTCGTCGGTCCAGTTCGGCGCCTCGTACAGGCGCTGGTCGGACTCGTGCACCGTGCGCACGGCACCGCTCGCGTGGTCCCAGATGCGGATCCGGGCGCGCTGGCCGGGCAGGAGGGTCCGCCAGGAGATGCTCTCGCTCATGGGAGGAAGTCTGGCACGGCGGAAAATCCGTCGCGCTCGCCGCCGGAGCTCCGTTCAGGCCGTCTCGAGGATCAGGTCCGCCGCGCGCCAGGCGAGGGCGGTGACCGGTCCGTTGAGGTTGCCGGAGACCATGACCGGCAGGACCGAGGCATCCACGACACGGAGGCTCCCCACGCCGCGCACCCGCAGCCTCTCATCGACGACGTCGTCCTCGCGCGGGCCCATCGCGGCGGTGCCGATCGCGTGGTACCCGGAGCCGCCCCTGGTCAGAGCGGCGTGCACGATCTCCTCGTCGGACCGCACCGCCGGGCCCGGCACCGTCTCGTGCGCGATGCGGGAGGCGATCGGTTCCGTGGCGAGCAGTCGGCGCAGCGTGGTCACGACGTCCGCGGTGATCGACCGGTCGTGCTCGGTGGTCAGATGACCGGGGTCGATCGTCGGCGGCTGATCGGGGTCGGCGGAGGCGAGGTGCACGCTGCCGGTGCTGTCCGGCCGCAGCGGGTACCCGATGGCCATCAGCCCCGGTGCGTTCTCGACCCCGAGCTCCCGGCCCTGCTCGGGCGGCTGGATCGAGTACGGGGCGATCTGGAGCTGGGCGTCGGGGCGCTCGATCCCGGATCGGGTCCGGTAGAAGCCGATGACGTCGAAGGCCGGTGCCGCGAGCGGCCCGCCCCCGCGGCAGCGGTACTCCTCCATTGCCTCGGCGAGGCCCTCCGACGTGCCGAGCAGTCGGTTGTACCCGAGATCCTCGGTGAGACGGACCTGCACGGTGACCACGCGGTGCTCCCGCATCCGCTCGCCGACGTGCGGGCTGTCGACCACCTGCTCGATCCCGGCGTCCTCCAGCGCGCGATGACCGCCGATGCCGGAGCGCTCCAGGATCCCGGGAGTCGCGATCGCCCCGGCCGACAGGATCACCTCCCGGGCGGCGCGGTGGGCGATGCGGCGTTCGTCCTGCCGCCCTCTGACACCGATGGCGTGACCGTCGTGGACCACGACCTCGTCGACGGCCGTGCGCAGGGAGAGGGTGAGGTTCGGCCGCTCGAGGACGGGGTGGAGGAATGCTGTGGAGGCGCTCGAGCGACGACCGTCGCGGATCGTGGCGCGCGTGTAGCCGATGCACTCGCCGGCGTGCTCGTCGGGGCGCGGAGCACGCTCCCATCCCAGCGCGGTCCCGGCGTCGAGCACGTCCTCGAGCAGCGGGTCGCCGTCGGCCGCCGAGGAGACGGCCAGATGCTTCTCGACCTCCCGGAAGGCGGAGATCATGCTGTTCCAGGACCAGGCGGGACCGCCGACGGAGGCCACGTCGTCCCAGTCCGGGCGTTGCCCGCGGTTGTAGACCATGCCGTTGACGGAGCTGGACCCGCCGAGGGTCCGACCGCGCACCCAGTGCTCGACCCGGGCGTCCGGGCCGACGGGGCGTGTGGGGTAGTGCCAGGCGCGGGACGGGTCGCCGATCAGCTCGCCGAACCCGCGAGGCATGCCGATGCGGGGGTCGTCGTCGCGGTCCCCCGCCTCGATCAGCAGCACGGTGATCCGAGGATCCGCGGAGAGCCGATGGGCGAGCACGCATCCGGCCGTGCCACCGCCGACGATGACGTAGTCGTAGGTCGTCATGGGCGGTCACCCTAGGGGAGGAGGCAGGACCCCGACCAGGGGTCGCACCCCGAAGAGAACCGGACGGCGTCGTACGGGGAACCGTACGCTCTGACCTGCATCAACGGTGACCCTTCGGTAACCGGATCCGTCGGCCATAGCGTCCCTCGGGCCGGATCGGGGCTCCAGGAGCCGTCCGGAGATCCGGTGACCCGAACCCTCGATGAGGAGTGAGCACGCGATGGTCAACAACCAGACCGGCGGCGCGACCATGACCCTGTGCGAGGGTGCCGACGGGGACGAACTGCATCGACCCGCGCTCCGCCCCCGCCACGGAGTTCCCGGATCTGACCCGGTTCAACTCGGTGAAGCTCGCGGCCTGACCGGCCGGTGCTCGCCAGGAGCGCGGCACCGTCGGTCCGCCGACGGTGCCGCGCTCACCCCGCCGGTCCGCCGGCGATGAACATCACCACGACGAAGAACAGCACGATGACGCCGAGCGCCGTCCCGACGGCGGCCGGGAGCACCTTCGATGCCACCCCTGTGTCGTGGCGGCCGATGCCGATCATGCCGAGAACGACGGCGGCCGCCGCGACCGGGGCCGAGATGATGTCCCCGATGGCCGGGATCAGCAGGCACCCCACCGAGGCCAGGCCGAAGGTCAGGGACCAGTCTCCGGCGGAGTATCGCTTGGCCTCATGCATCGCCCCATCATGCCCGGTCCTGCTCATCGATCACCTCATCGAGGATGTCGATCGTGTCCAGCTGCCGGGCGACCTCCTGCTGCAGACGGTCCCGATAGCCGCGCAGCGCGGACACCAGGGCCCCGGTGCGGTGCTCCTCGGCGACCATGCCGGGCAGGACCGGCCGGATCTCGGTGCTCGTGAGCCCGGCGGCGAACAGGCGCTGGACCAGGACCACGCGATCGACCGCCTCGTGGTCGTAGCGGCGGTGTCCCGCCGGGGTGCGCCGCGCCGACAGCAGCCCCTGCTCCTCGTAGTACCGCAGGGAACGGGGACTGACACCCGTGAGAGCCGCGAGGCCCCCGATGCTCAGCAGGGAATCGGCCCTCACATCCATGGCAGAGATCGACATACCTGCAGTGTAGGGAGCATCCTGACTGGATCTGCGGACCTTCTCATGCGTGTCAGATCGAGGCTGACAGGAATCCACCGCGAAAATCCTTTGGCACCGTCGATGCCACCTTGTACCGTCGCCCGGATCCACGGATCGTCGTCACGAGGAGTGATGTGCATGGACCCGGGGCCTCCGCTCCGGGCAGGACCCGCGCTCGACGCCGAGCGCCACCGGCCCAGCGCGCCGGCCGGATCCCTGATGCGCGCCCCAGATCACCCCGGCACCGCCCGGACGGAGTCCGCGCAGCGTGCCACGACGAGGACGAGGTTCTCCCCATGGCCATGAACGATCCGCACCTTCCCACCACGCCCCTGGAACGCCGCACCCTGCTCAGAGCGGGCGGGCTCCTCGGCGCCGCCGGCGTGACCGGCGCCGCCGCCTTCCACCCCGCACCCGCCCACGGCGAGGGCCCTCCCGCCCCATGGCTCCGGCCCGGCGACCCGGGCTACGAGGAGTCCCTGGCCCGGTTCAACATCTCGATCGATCACCACCCCGAGGCCGTCGTCCTCGCCCATCACTCGCACCACGTCCAGGAAGCGGTGCGCTACGCGGGGCGCCACGACCTGCCCGTCGCCGTGATGGCGACCGGACACCAGGCCTCGGTCCCCTTCGACGGCGGGATCATGGTCAACACCGCGGCGATGGATCGCATCCGGATCGACACGCATGGCTCAGCCGCGACCGTCGGCCCCGGGGTGCGCTGGGGTGAGCTCGCCGAACGCGCGGCGCACCACGGTCTGGCTGGTCTGGCCGGATCCTCCGGCAGCGTCGGCGTCGTGGGGTACACCCTCGGCGGTGGGCTGAGCCCCGCCATCGGCCGCCTGCACGGCTACGCGGCCGATCACGTCTCCCGCCTGGAGATCGTCACGGCCGACGGGGAGCTGCGCGAGGCGACGCCCGAGTGCGAGGAGGACCTCTTCTGGGCCGCTCGTGGCGGGAAGGGGAACTTCGGCATCGTGACCTCGATGGATTTCGGGCTCTTCCACGTGCCGACGCTGTACGCCGGTGCGCTCCTGTTCGCCGCCGAGGCCGCGGAGGACGTCCTGCCGGCGTGGCGGGACTGGGCCGCCCAGGCGCCGGAGGAGATCACGACGTCGGCCGCCTTCGTGCAGATGCCGCCGGATGCGCCGGTGCCCGAGCCGGCGCGCGGAAGGCTCGTGGTGAGCGTGCGGGTCTCCTACGACGGGGACGCCTCCGAGGGCGAGCGGCTGGTCGCCCCGCTGCGGGCGGCGGCCCCGGTGCTGGCGGACTCGGTCGCCGAGATCCCGTTCACCGACTGGGAGCAGATCCACAGCGACCCGGCCGGCCCGATCCCGGCGTACGAACGGACCACACTGCTGGCCGAGCTGCCGGACGAGGCGATCTCGGCGATGATCGCGCTGGCCGGAGCCGACTCGGGATCACCGATGAGCCTGGTCGAGGTGCGTCAGCTCGGTGGGGCGCTGGCCCGCGAGCCCGAGGTCTCCAATGCCGTCGGCCGTCGCGGCGCCGCGTTCACCTTCTTCACGATCGGCGTCGCACCGCCGGAGGAGGTCGAGGACGTGCGCGCCTACGGGGAGCGACTGATCGGGTCGATGGAGGCCTGGAGCAACGGCGGCGCCTACGTCAACTTCCTCTCGAGCGACGAGTCGGATCCCGAAGACGTGCGCAGCGCCTACACCCCGAAGATCTACGAGCGCCTCGCGGAGGTGAAGTCCGAGGTGGACGGCGAGAACATGTTCCGCCTGACCCACAACATCCCGCCCGCCGACGGGTGAGCGGTCACGCCAGCGGGTTGGGCTGGATCGGCAGGGCCTCGATGATCGGGTGGTCCTTGTCGATCACGCCCATCTTCGCGGCGCCGCCCGGCGAGCCCAGATCGTCGAAGAAATCGACGTTGGCCGTGTAGTACTCGGCCCACTGGTCCGGGGTGTCGTCCTCGTAGTAGATGGCCTCGACGGGGCAGACCGGCTCGCAGGCTCCGCAGTCCACGCATTCGTCGGGCTGGATGTAGAGCATCCGGTTTCCCTCGTAGATGCAGTCCACGGGGCACTCATCGATGCAGGCGCGGTCCTTGACGTCCACGCAGGGCTGCGCGATCACATAGGTCACCAGGGTCTCCTCCCTTTTCGGGTACCAAGAACGTAAGATCTCAAGTGCACTTGAGGTCAAGCTGAGGAGGTCGAGGGTGAGCGTGCCGCATGAGCCCGAGGAGCTGCTGACGATCGGCGAGATGCGCCGACGCACCGGCGTGGCCGCCTCCGCGCTGCGCTATTACGAGGAGCTCCAGCTCATCGCCGCGGTGCGCACCGGCGGCAATCAGCGGCGCTACGCCCGCCACATGCTGCGCCGGGTCTCGCTGATCTCCGTCGCGAAACGTCTGGGTGTGCCGCTGGCCGACGTGCAGCTCGCCTTCGCCGACGTGCCGATGGACACCACTCCCTCGCATGCGGACTGGCAGCGCGCCTCCCGTCGCTGGAAGGCGCAGCTGCAGGAGAGGCGGCGCGGGCTCGAGCGGCTCGAGGCCGAGCTCACCGGCTGCATCGGCTGCGGCTGCCTGTCGCTGAAGGCCTGCGCGCTGCTGAACCCGGACGACGCCCTCGCGGCGACCGGGGCCGGTCCGCGCCGGCTCGCGGACCTTCGCGAGGACGAGGGTCGCCAGGACGAGGACCGGGATGACGAGGTGTGACCGAGTGGTTTGGCTTCAAGTGCACTTGAGGTCTTAGGCTCACGGTATCCACTCGACGAAAGGACTGATCATGGCGGACTACACGCTTCCGGATCTCGATTACGACTACGGGGCGCTGGCTCCCTCGATCTCGGGGAAGATCATGGAGCTGCATCACGACAAGCACCATGCGACCTATGTCAAGGGTGCGAACACGGCGCTGGAGAAGCTGGCGGCGGCTCGGGAGTCCGAGGATTTCGGGGCGATCAACCAGTTCTCGAAGGATCTGGCGTTCAACCTCGGGGGGCACACGAACCACTCGATCTTCTGGAAGAACCTCTCCCCGGAAGGTGGGGACAAGCCCACCGGTGAGCTGGCGGCGGCGATCGATGAGTTCTTCGGGTCCTTCGATGCCTTCCGCGCCCACTTCACGGCGGCGGCGCTGGGGATCCAGGGGTCGGGCTGGGCGATCCTGGCCTATGAGCCGATCGGCGGGAACCTGGTGATCGAGCAGTTCTACGATCAGCAGAACGGTGTGCCGGTGGCGACGATCCCGCTGTTCCAGCTGGACATGTGGGAGCACGCCTTCTACCTGGATTACCAGAACGTGAAGGCGGATTACGTCAAGGCGATCTGGAACATCGTGAACTGGGCCGACGTCCAGAAGCGGTTCGAGAGCGCCCGGAAGGTCGGTGCCTCGCTGGTGGCCCCCACCGCCTGAGGCCCGCGTGCTGCGTGGCCGGTTCGTCCCGGCTGCGAACGTCCGAACGGCCGGTCCCCGAACGGGGCCGGCCGTTCGCCGCGTCGGCAGCTGGACGTCGTCGGCACGTCGTACCGGCATTCCGCGCGGACTACGATCATCCGATGGCCTACGAGCTCGAATCCTCCCTCCTCGTCCCCGCCTCGCCGATGACCGTGTACCGCCTGGTCAGCGATGTCACGCGAACAGGGGAGTGGAGCGAGCAGACCTATCTGGTGCAGTGGGACGGCGACGACCGCGGCGAGGGCGCGACCTTCACCGGTCACAACAGGACGCCGGACCGTGAATGGTCCACGATCTCGACCGTCGTGACCGCACTGCCGGGCGAGGAGTTCGCCTGGTCCGTCGGGGACGCGGGCGTGACCTGGGGGTACCGGATGCGCCCATCCCCGGAGGGGACGATGCTGACCGAGTTCACGCGGTTCGGGCCCCGAGCGGAGGTCGTCTTCTCACAGAGGTTCGGCGAGGACGCCGCGAGGCAGATCGAGATCAGACGTCAGGCAGCCGTCGGAGGTATGCCGGTGACCCTGTCGCGGATCAGCGAGCTGCTGGCGTCCCAGCGCTGTCCAGCGGGTCGGCCCCGGATCACCCCTTGACCGACCCCTGCATCAATCCGGCGAGGAAGTACTTGCTGAGGATGATGTAGACGATCAGCGTCGGCAGGGAGGCGAGCACGGCGCCCGCCATCGAGATGCCGTAGTTCGTCAACAGGGCGCCGTTGGCGAGGTTGTTCAGGGCCAGGGTGACCGGTCCGTTGGCCGGGGACGAGAAGAACACGGCGAACAGGAAGTCGTTCCACGCATTGGTGAACTGCCAGATCAGCACCACGACGAAGCCGGGGATCGCCAGCGGCAGCGCGACGCTGACGAAGGTGCGGAACATCCCGGCGCCGTCGATCTTCGCCGACTCGATCAGCTCGTGGGGGACCGACTCGAAGTAGTTGCGGAAGATCAGCGTCGTGATCGGGATCCCGAACACCACGTGCAGCAGGATCAGCGACGGGATGCCGTTCGGGACGCCGACGGTCAGCAGCATCTCCATCAGCGGGATCATCACCGCCTGGTACGGCAGGAACATGCCGAACAGGATCAGCGTGAAGACGATGTCGGCCCCGGGGAACCGCCACCGGGACAGCACGAATCCGTTCATGCACCCGAGTACCGCGGAGATGATCGTCGCCGGGACCACCATCTGCACGCTGCGCCAGATCGACGGGGCCAGCGCCTCCCAGGCCGTCACCCAGTTCTCGGTGGTCCAGTCCTGGGGCAGGAACCAGGCGCGCGTCGGGGAGGCGTCGCCGATGCCCTTGAAACTGGTGATCACCAGGACATAGACGGGGATCATCACCACCACCACGCCGAACAGGATCAGCGCGTACCGGATGAGGACCGCCCAGGGGAAGCGGTGCCGAGGACGGGCGTCGGGGCGGATCGTGGTCTCGGCGCTCATCGGGTGCGCTCCCGGTGCTGATGGATGAGGTACGGAACGATCAGGAAGGCGATGATGATCAGCAGGAACGCACCGACCGCCGCGGCGTTCGCGTAGTCGAAGCCCGACTTGAACACGAACATGTCGATCGCGGGAACCTTGGTCTGGTAGTTCGATGCGCCGGAGATCGACATGATCAGGTCGAAGGACTTCAGCGACATGTGGGCGATGATCACGATCGCGCTCATCACCACTGGTGTGAGCTGGGGGAAGATGACCCGCCGATAGATCTGCCATTCGGTGGCGCCGTCCATGCGTGCGGCCTCACGCAGCTCCTCGGGGACGCCACGGAACCCGGCCAGGAACAGCGCCATCACATATCCGGAGAGCTGCCAGATGGCGGGCAGAGCGATCGCGAGGATGCCGAAGGTGACGTTGTTCCACCAGGGATTCTGCAGGAGATCCAGCCCGATCAGCTGGAACAGCCGGTTCAGGCCGCTCGCTCCCTCGCCCTGGCTGGAGTTCAGCAGCCAGCGCCACACGACGCCCGAAGCGACGAAGCTGACGGCCATCGGGAACAGGTAGATCGTCTGGAAGGTGCGGCCGCCCTTGATCGGCCGTTCCAGCAGCCAGGCCCACACGAAGCCGGTGACCATGGCGCCGATCAGGAACGCGAGGGTGAACAGCACCAGATTCGCCAGGGAATGACGGAACTGCTCCGTCAGCAGGAGGTCGATGTAGTTCGTCAGGCCGACGAAGGCGATCGGCTCCTGGTCGGCGGCCTGCGCGGCGGAGTGGTTGTCCGTCATCGACGTCCAGAAGTTCACCCCCAGCAGCCCGTAGACGAAGATGCCGATCAGGATGACCGACGGCAGGATCATGAGCAGCGGGGCGCCGTAGCGCGCGAACAATGCCTTCACGCCCTCTCCTTTCTCCCGGCCGTGCCGGGACCCGACGACGGGAGCGGACCCGGGGCGAGGTGCCCGGTCCGCTCCCGTCGCGGAGCTCGGCTCAGGCGGAGAGGTTCTTCTCCGCGATCGAGGCCAGCTGCTCCTGATACCCGGCGACGTCACTGGCACCCGTGGTGAACTGGCTGGTCGCATCGGAGATGTCGTTCAGCCATCGCACCGGAGTCGCCGCGCCGTGGGCGAGCGAGGGGCAGATCGTGTCCTGGCCGTAGGACTCGATCGCCGTCTGCTGGTAATCGGGGAACTCGTCGGTCTCGACGTCGGTGCGGGCCGGGATCGACCCCTTCGCCAGCGAGAAGCCGAGCTGGCCCTCCTTCGAGCTGATCGTGTCCAGCCAGGCCTTCGCCCCGTCGGGGTTCGGAGCGCCGACCGGCAGCGTGAACGAATCCGCCAGGAACCCGAAGATCGCCTCGCCACCGCTGAGCGGGTAGAACCCGAAGTCCTCTCCACCGGTCCAGTCGGCCTGCTGGAAGGACGCCACGGCCCAATCGCCCATCACGTTGTAGGCGGCGGTGCCGTCGATCTGCATCTGGGTGGCATCGGTCCAGTCCAGGCCGTCCCGGTCACCGTTGGTCAGCGAGATGAGGGTCTTGAACTGCTCCAGTGCGGTGGTGATCTCGGGCGTCGTCCAGTCGGTGTCGCCGGTCCACAGCCCGTTGTACGCCTCGGATCCGAGATCGGCCATGAGGATCGCCTCGAGCAGGTTGACCTGGGTCCAGGTGGTGCCGATCGAGAGTCCGGTGACACCGGAGTCCGCCGCCTTCTGGACATCGGCGATGAAGGCGTCGACGTCGGCCGGAACCGCGGTCGGGTCGATGCCGGCGGCCTCCAGCAGAGCGATGTTGGTCCAGACGACATTGGATCGGTGGATGTTCGAGGGGACGGAGTAGATCTTGTCCTCGACCGTGAGCAGCGCCAGCAGGTCCTCGGGGAAGACGTCGGTGAGGCCGTACTCCTCGTACAGGTCGGAGACGTCCTCGATCTGCGCGGCGGCGATGTAGTCGGAGAGCTCCTCGCCCGCGTGCGCCTGGAAGGTGTCCGGCGGATCCCCCGCCTGCAGGCGGGATTGCAGCATGTCCTTCGCCGCACTGCCCGCCCCGCCGGCGACCGATCCGTTGACGAACGTGTAGTCCGGGTAGTCCTTCTTGAACTGCGCGACGAGCGCGTCCAGACCGGCCTTCTCCGATCCCTGGGCCCACCAGGTGAAGACCTCGACCTCACCGCCGGCCGAACCGTCGCCACCACCTGATCCGGAATCGCTGCCGCATGCCGCCAGACCGGCCGCGGCGATACCGCTGCCTGCGAGAGTGAGGAAATATCTGCGTCGCATGATCTTCTCCTTCGAATGATCGGATGTGCGAGGTCGCGGTCGTCTGTCGTCGGGTGCGTCGTCGCCGTGCCGACGGGCGCGCGGCGCCTCGTCCCCGGAACCTACCGGTGGTCACCTCAAGTCTCCGGCGCTTTCGAAGAATCTTCAGTCACGCGTTGACAACGATCTGCGTGCGGTGCGCGGCGTGCGGTGTTCTCCGGCCTCCTCCCGGGCTCCTTCGCCGGCTCTGCGGGCGGCGCGGGGAGGGCTGCGCCGTGACCAGGGTCCCGGAAGCGGACCCAGCGCGTCTGCAAGGATGTCGCACATGACCGTGCTCGTCGCCTACGCGACCCACTCCGGCGCCACCCGCACCGTGGCCGAGACCCTCGAAGAGACCCTGCGCCAGGAAGGGCTGAGTCCCGTGCTCGCCGATATCGCCGAGGACCCGGATCCGGGTGGCCACGAGGCGGCGATCATCGGGTCCGCCGTGCGCGTCGAGTCGTTCGAGAAATCGTTCGTGCGCTGGGTCAACAGGTACAGTGCGCGACTCGACGAGCTGCCTCTGGCGCTGTTCTCCTGCTCCGGCTCGGCCGCCGATCCCGCCCGGGGCGGCCGACAGAAGGCGACCGACACCTTTCTCGAGAGCACCGGCATCGAGCCCGTCGCGGTGAAGAACTTCCCCGGCTGGGTGCTCATGGACCGGATCCCGGTCCATGAGCAGCTGCTGCTGAAGACGATGCGCACTCCCACCGGCGACTTCCGGGACCTGCCGGCGGTCGCGGCCTGGGCCCGGGAGATCGCGCCGCTGCTGCGTCGCTGATCAGCGGCCGACGGCGCGCTCCAGCAGCCGACGGTGGAAGCGATCCTCCCCGGAGACCTCCGGATGGAAGGACGTGGCCAGCAGGTTCCCCTGCTCGACGGCGACGATCCGGCCGTCGTCGAGGCCGGCGAGCACCTCCACCGTCGGCCCGACCTCGGTCACCTCCGGGGCGCGGATGAAGGTCGCCGCGACGGGGCGCGATCCGAGCGCGGGCACCGCGAGGTCCGTCTCGAAGGACTCGTTCTGGCGGCCGAAGGCATTGCGTCGGACGGTCACGTCGAGGCCCCCGAGCGTCTGCTGACCCGCGATCGCGTCGTCCACTCGATCCGCCAGCAGGATCATCCCGGCGCAGGTCCCATACACCGGCAGACCATTCACGATCGCCGCACGCAACGGTTCGCGGAGACCGAACGTCCTGGTCAGTCGATCGATCACGCTGGATTCGCCCCCGGGCAGCACCAGGCCATCGATCGTCGCCAGGTCCTCGGGGCGCCGTACCAGCACGACCTCGGCCTCGAGACCCTCGAGCATCCGCGCATGCTCCCGCACGCCGCCCTGGAGGGCGAGGATCCCGATCCGCAAGTGCGAGCCCATGCCCGTGCCCCTGCCCGTGCCCGTGCCCGTGCCCGGCCCCGCGCTCGCTCCGCCGGGATTCACCACCCGCGCTCGGACAGGCGGTGCGGGGCGGCGACGTCGGCGACGTTGATCCCGACCATCGCCTCGCCGAGCCCGCGCGAGACCCCGGCGATCACGGAGGGGTCGTCGTGGAAGGTGGTGGCCCTGACGATGGCGGCGGCCCGCTCGGCGGGGTTGCCGGACTTGAAGATTCCGGAGCCGACGAAGACCCCGTCGGCCCCCAGCTGCATCATCATGGCGGCGTCCGACGGTGTGGCCACCCCGCCCGCGGTGAACAGCACCACCGGCAGCGAACCGGTCTCGGCGATCTCCTTGACCAGGGAGTACGGCGCCTGCAGCTCCTTGGCCGCGACATAGAGCTCGTCCTCGCTCTTGGCCGCCAGAGCCCGGATCTCCGCCGTGATGGTGCGGATGTGCTTGGTGGCCTCGGAGACGTCGCCGGTGCCGGCTTCACCCTTGGAGCGGATCATCGCGGCGCCCTCGGTGATCCGACGCAGGGCCTCGCCGAGATTCGTCGCGCCGCAGACGAAGGGCACGGTGAAGGCGTGCTTGTCGATGTGGTTCACGTAGTCGGCGGGGGAGAGCACCTCGGATTCGTCGACGTAGTCCACGCCGAGCTGCTGCAGCACCTGCGCCTCGACGAAGTGGCCGATCCGGGCCTTGGCCATGACCGGGATCGACACCTCGGCCGTGATCGCGTCGATGAGGTCGGGATCGCTCATGCGGGCCACACCGCCCTGGGAGCGGATGTCCGCGGGGACGCGCTCCAGCGCCATGACGGCGACCGCGCCCGCGTCCTCGGCGATCCGTGCCTGCTCGGCGGTGACGACGTCCATGATGACGCCGCCCTTCAGCATCTCCGCGAGGCCGCGCTTGACCGTGCCGGTTCCGGTGGTGGATGTGCTCATGGGTTTCTCCCGTCGCTCGCGCGGCGCGGGCCGAGCGCGTCCGATGCGCCGGCCCTCCCTGCACCACATTGACCTATGCCAAAAAATACCACGGCCCATGCCGACGGTTGGAGCACGGGACCGGCGGTGCGCGATGCGGGAGGGCATCCTGGTGCACGCCCCATAGACTCACGAACGTGAGCACGGATGCGGAGCACTGCACAGGGCAGGATCATGCCTCGAGGATCAGCGGCGGCACCGCCGCGGAGATCGCCGACAGCGTGCGAGGTCTCGTCGAGCGCGGCGCTCTGGTCCCGGGCCACCCCCTTCCCTCCGTGCGGGCGCTCGCGGAGCAGCTCGGCATCAACCGCAACACCGCCGTGGCCGCCTATCGCACGTTGGCCCGCTCCGGCGTCGTCGTCTCCCAGGGCCGTGCCGGCACCCGGGTCGCCCAGCATCCGCGAGTCCCCCAGGAGGGCTTCGCCGCCGCCGGCTCCCTGCGCGACCTCGGCACCGGCAACCCCGATCCCACGCTGATCCCGGACCTGCGCCCCGCGCTGGCCGCGGCCGTCGGGCGCCCCGTGCTCTATGGCGAACCGGTCATCGACCGCGACCTGGAGAGCTGGGCGCGGGACTGGATCGCGCCCGACGCACCGGGCCCGGTCGACGGCATGGGCCTGACCCTGACCAGCGGCGCCGTCGACGCGGTGGAGCGACTGCTGGCCCAGGCCCTGCTGCGCGATGACGCGGTGGCCCTCGAGGACCCGTGCTTCCTGGCCAGCATCCACCTCTCCCGGCTCGGCGGCTACCGGGCCGTCCCCGTGCCGGTGGACGCCGAGGGCATGACCGTCGACGGGCTCCGGCGCGCCCTGGACCAGGGCGTTCGCGCCGTGGTGAGCACTCCACGGGCCCAGAACCCCACCGGCGCCTCGCTCACCGCCGAGCGGGCCGCCCAGCTGCGCGAGGTCCTCGCCGACCACCCCTACGTGCTGGTGATCCAGGACGACTACTACTCCTACCTGTCCCGTCGGCCGTTCCACTCGATCATCGGCCCCGAGCATCGGCGCTGGGCGCTGATCCGTTCCGTCTCAAAGTTCGCCGGTCCCGACATGTGCCTGGCCGTGACCGCCTCCGACCCCGAGACCGCCGCCCGGCTGGCGATGCGCCTGAGCCCGGGCACCACCTGGGTGAGTCACCTGCTGCAGCGGCTCACGCACGCGGTGATGACCGATGCCGGCGCGCTCGCCCTCATCGAGCGCGCCGGTGCTCATTACGCCGAGCGCAACGCCGCCTTCGCCGAGCGCCTGAGCGCCCACGGCCTTCCGGCCCGGGCGGGCGACGGGCTGAGTCTCTGGGTGGGCGTGCCCGCCCCGGCCCGGGGCGTCGCCGAGCGCCTCATGCGCCGCGGCTGGCTGGCGCGCACCGGCGACGAGTTCCGGCTCGGGCCGACGGACGAACCGTCCCACCATCTGCGGCTGACCGTGCACGATCTGGATGAACAGGCGGCGGAGACCCTCGCCGCCGATCTCGCCGCCGCAGCGCGCGAAGCCCGCTGAGGTCGCGAACCCGGGACCTCCGACTCAGAGCTCCCGGATCACCCGCGCCGGATTCCCGACCGCCACCACGTTCGCCGGCACATCCCGGGTGACGACCGCCGACGCCCCGATCACCGAGTTCTCACCGATCGTGACGCCCGGCAGCACCGTCGCGCCCCCGCCCAGCCACACGTTGTCGCCGATGATGATCGGCTCGGCCCGTTCCAGCTTGTCGCGGCGGGGACCGGGCTCCAGGGGATGGATCGGGGTGAGCAGCTGGACGTTCGGGCCGATCTGGCAGTCATCGCCGATGGTGATCGTCGCGACGTCGGCCGCTGTGAGGCGGTAGTTCACGAAGGTGCGCTTTCCGAGCACCACGTGCGTGCCGTAGTCCACCGACAGCGGGGGGCGCACCTCGGTCTCCGCTCCGACCCCTCCCAGCAGCTCGGCGAGCAGGTCCCGGGCCTCGGGCGCGTCGGCGAGCCACGCCCGGTGGTAGCGGTCGGCCAGAACGATCGCCCGGCGCTGAGCCGCGCCGAGCTCCTCGTCGGAGACGTACCAGTCGCCCGCGAGCATGCGCTCGCGCTGGGTGCGATCATCGGCCGGATCCAGGGCGCTGCTCATGGGATCGAGGGTAGCGGGCAGGGCCGAGGGCCCGAGGCGAGGGCCGGCGAGGTGCAGACTGGCGGGGTGAGCACGACGCCGGACCCGAGCCCGTTCGAGGGCTACCGCACCAGCGACCCCGAGTACCGCCGCATCACGCTCGCGCTGTTCTTCGCGGGGATCGCGACCTTCGCGACCCTGTACAGCACGCAGGCCCTGCTGCCGGAGCTCGCCACCGCCTTCGACGTCACCCCCGGCCAGGCGACGCTGTCGCTGTCGGTCGCGACCATCGGCCTGGGGGCGGCCCTGCTGGTGGCGGGCGTGCTGTCCGAGGCGTACGGGCGCACCCGGCTGATCCACCTGTCCCTGACCGCCTCGGCCCTGGTCGGCCTCGCCTGCGCCCTCGCCCCGAGCTGGGAGGTGCTGCTCGGGCTGCGCCTGCTGCAGGGCATCGCCCTGGCGGGGCTGCCGGCCGTCGCGACCGCGTATCTGCGCGAGGAGATCCACACCCGGGTCACCGCACGTGCGGCCGGCCTCTACATCGGCGGCACCGCCCTCGGTGGGATGACCGGCCGCCTGGTCACGGCCGGGATCGGGGGAAGTCTGGGCTGGCACTGGGCCCTCGGTGCCATCGCCCTGGTGGGTCTGATCTGCGCCCTCGCCGTCCGTCTGCTGCTGCCGGCCTCCCGGAACTTCGTGCCCGTCCCCGCCCGGCCCCGTCGGCTCGCCCGGATGATGGCCGGTGCGCTGCGGGATCCCGCGCTGCTGGCGCTGTATGCGATCGGCGGCTGCTCCATGGGTGCCTTCGTCGCCGCCTACAACGCCCTGAGCTTCCGCCTGGTCTCCGAGCCCTTCGCGCTCGGCCTCGGCGCCGCCGGGCTGGTGTTCCTGGTCTACCCCGTCGGGACGGTCGGCTCGATCCTCGCCGGCCGACTCGCGGACGTGCACTCGCGCCGCCTGGTGGTGCCGGTCGCCAGCGGCGTGCTGGCCGTGGGGCTGCTGCTGACGATCCCCGAGCAGCTGGCCGTCCTCGTCATCGGGGTGGCCGTGATGACCGGCGGGTTCTTCGCCGTCCACGGGGTCGCCAGCGGCTGGGTGCCGGTGCGCGCCCACGCCGCGGGCCTCGCCCCCGGACCGGCCGCCTCGCTGTACCTGTTCGCCTACTACCTGGGGTCCTCGGTGTTCGGCAGTCTCGCCGGCCTGGTCTGGTCCGCCGGCAGGTGGCCCGGGGTCCTCGCGCTCACCCTGACGCTGACCGCGATCGTCGTGGTGCTGGCGCTGCTGCTGCGGCGCACCCGGTCCCTGGAGACGGGGAGGGGGTGATGGAGCTGCTCGCTCTCGCGGTGGTCGTCGGCGCGGTGCTGCTCGGCGTCACCCTCCAGCGCACCAGCGGCATGGGCACCGGCCTGGTGCTCTCGCCGACGCTGGTGCTGGCGATCGGCCCCGTGGCGGGGATCCTGCTGACGAACATGACCACCGTCGTGTCGGCGCTGTTCCTCACCGTCGCCGTCCGGGCCGACATCGACTGGGGTCGCTACGCCCGGATCGCGCCCGCCATCGTCCTGGGATCGGTGCCGGCCGCCCTGCTGGTGTACGCGGTCGGATCCGGATGGCTCGAGGTCATCATCGGCGCGGTCCTGCTGCTCTCCCTGGCGGCCACCCCGCTGCTGCACCGGCTGACGGAGGTCCCGCCCCTGCCCGCCGGGCTGGTCGCCGGGCTGCTGGGCGGTTTCCTGAACACCGCCGTCGGCGTGGCCGCCGCCGCGATGCTGGCCTACGCGCAGGTGACCCGGTGGGAGCAGAAGGCGTTCGCCGCCACCCTGCAGCCGATCTTCCTGACCATGGGGCTGACGTCGGTGGCGACGAAGCTGCTGGTAGGGGCGGTCGGCGAGGGGCAGCCTCCGCCGTGGCCGTTGATCCTCGCCGCCATCGGCTCCGTGCCGCTGGGCGTTCTGCTCGGCGGGGCCGTCGCCCGCCGGGTCTCGGCGAGGACGGCCCGCCGGGTGGCCGTGGTGGTCGTCGTGCTGGGGGCGACGGCGACCCTCCTGCGCGGTCTCGGTCAGGTCCTCGGCGCCCCGGCGCCGTGAACGTCTCGGGCGCTCCGGTCAGGTGAGGGAGCCGTACCAGGGGTTGCAGACGCCCTCCTCGGTGGGGGCAGTGGTGATCTCCAGCAGGTGCCCGGTAGCGGTGCGGACGAAGGTCGGGGAGTAGTTGGGGCAGTAGTTGTTCCAGGGGTCCTCGACCGGCACCGGGGCGGGCTCGACCACCCAGCGGATGTTCCCGTGCAGCGCACGGTTCTGGGTGCGCAGCACGACCTCGCCGTTGAGCGCGGACAGCCTCCCGTCCGGCAGGTAGTGCATCTGGGAGCCCAGGAGCACGGAGCCGTCCTCGTCGACGGTCAGGGTCGGGGTGTGGCGCGGCTCGGTGCCGTCGGCCGCGCGGATCAGCGGGTCCCGTGCGGTGACGGGGCCCCACGTGCGGGGGTCGCGCGAGATGCGCACATAGGTGCGGCACAGGTCCTGCGGTCCGCAGATCTCGTAGCTCATGGCCCAGTGCCCGCTGCGCAGGCGGCGGACGTTGGGCATGCCCGGCCGGGCCGTCGGGTCCTCCAGCTCGATGACCGGCGTCGGATCGGTCCAGGTCAGGCCGTCGGCCGAGGTCTGTTGGACGATCTTCTGGGAATGGTCGTCCCCATCGGTCTCATCGCAGTACCAGAGCACGAGCTCGCCGTCATCGGCGACGGCGAACTCCGGCTCCCACAGGCCGCCCTCGTTCGCGGCGACCGCGGTGATCGCGATCCGCTCCCAGGTCCGGCCGACGTCCGTGCTCGCCCAGATGCGGATCGACATCCGCCGATCTGCGATGTCCTGGCCGACCGACGCGCTCCACAGCAGGGTGCCCTCGGGGAGGTCGTCCACCGCCCGGGGCAGCTCGTACAACGTCGCGCAGCACAGACCCTCCCCGGTCCCGGTCGCCTCGTCGGAGACCGTGCCGACCTGCGCGAAGGTGGCACCGCCGTCCGTGGACTCCCAGATCCCGCCATAGCCGGAGGGGCCGTCGAAGGAGACGACGGAGGCCAGCAGGCGGTCGTTCGCCGTGCCCTGATGGGCGAGGCGCACCACCCGGGGATAGAGGCCGGTCCCCTCCAGCAGCAGTTGCGGGGGTCGGTCCGCGGGGCTCTGGTGAGGCCCGGGCCCACCGGTGGTGCGGGGACCGACGGAGTGCCCACCGTCGGCGAGGGCCGGACCGGCCGCGCCGGTGGCGGCGGTGCCGGTCAGGGCTGCGGTCAGAGCGGTGGTCAGGGTGCGTCGTTTCATGATTGCTCCGTCACTTCCTCGTGGGAGTGGTGCGGTCTCGCTCGTGCGATCGGTGCGGGTCATGACCTCGAGCCGGGCAGGGTCAGCGGCGACTCCTTCGCCCGCGCGGTCCGGGAGGGGAGAGAGCCGCGGGCGCCTGTTCGTCGACCCTAGTGCAACGACGCCGGTCTGACCCCACTGCCCGCCGCCCCCACTGCCCGCCGCCGAGTTCTGCGGTGTCGTTGCCAAGATCGACAGTGGGAACGAGAACGTAGAACTCGGCTTGGTGGGGCTCCGGAGCTGGGCGGGGTGGGCCTCTGAGGTGGGTCCTGGGGCCGCCGACGGGCCGATGGGATGGAACGGGCTACGGACCCGGTCCCCATCCGGATACGATCGGGGCGGATCTTGACGGCTCCAGCGACGGAGAGTGACATGGCCCCTGAGGACCCCGCACGGCCTCTGCGCATCGGCATCATCGGCACCGGCGGGATCTCCCGCGCCCACGCCCCCGGGTGGATCGAGGTCGGCGCCGAGCTGCACTGCTACAGCCTCGCCGGCGCCGAGGAGTTCGCCGAGGCCTTCGGCGCCACGGTCCACGGGAGCCTCGAGGAGCTCCTGGCCGTCGTCGACGCGGTGGACGTCTGCACCCCCACGGCCGTGCACGCCGAGATCGTCCATCGGGCCCTCGACGCCGGCATGGACGTCGTGTGCGAGAAGCCGCTGGCGCTGACCACCGAGGACGCCCGCGCCATGGTCGAGCACGCCGAGCGCGCGGGTCGGCACCTGTTCCCGGCCCACGTCGTGCGGTACTTCCCGCAGTATGCCGCCGCCCAGCGCGCCATCGAGGCCGGCACCATCGGCCGCCTCGCCGTCCTGCGCTTCGAACGCACCGGCTCCTTCCCCACCCAGCCCTGGTTCGCCGACGAGGAGCAGTCCGGCGGCATCGTCATGGACCAGATGATCCACGACATCGACCAGGCGATCTGGCTGGCCGGACCGGTCCAGCGGGTCTACGCCCAGCAGTCCACCTCCGCCGCGAGCGACACCGTGCGCACCGCCCACGCCGTCCTCACCCACACCTCCGGCGCGATCAGCCACTGCCGCGGCCTGTGGGGCCCGCCCGGCACCCGGTTCCGCTACACCTTCGACCTCGCCGGGGACGGCGGCCGCCTGCAGTACGACTCCGCCGGCGATCCCGGCGTCGTCCTCGACGACGTCGCCGCCTCGCGCCCGGCGAGCGGGGACGGGTTCCTGCCGGACCTCAGCGGTCTGCGCAGCCCGTACGCCGAGGAGATCGTCGAGTTCGCCGCCGCCCTGCGCTCCGGTGGTCCCACCCGCGTCGCCGCGGCCGACGGTGCCTACGCCGTGGAGATCTCCCGCGCCGCCCTCCAGTCCCTGCGTACCTCAGAGAGCATCACATGCTGACCGAGAACCCCGCCGCACCCCTGCGACCGCTGCGGATCGCGCTGATGAGCTGCGCGCACACCCACGCCGGCGCCTACACCGCTCGGCTCGATCCCCGTGCCGACGTCGACCTCGTGGTCGCCGACCCCGACGGGTACGGGGACGTGCCCGCCGAGCGCGTCGTCGGCTCCTACCGGGAGGCCTGGGAGGCCTGGTCCGACGGGCCCGACGCCATCGTCGTCACCAGCGCCAACGCCCACCACAAGGACCTCGTGCTCGAGGCCGCCCGCCGCGGCGTGCACGTGCTGTGCGAGAAGCCGCTGGCCACCTCCGTCGCCGACGCGGAGGCCATGGTCGCCGCCTGCCGCGAGGCCGGCGTGGTGCTGATGACCGCCTTCCCGGTCCACTTCGCCCCGGCCGTGCAGAGCCTGCGCGCCGCCGTCGCCGACGGCACACTCGGCGAGGTCATCGGTCTGACCGGCACCAACAACGGAAAGCTGCCCGACACCCGTGCCTGGTTCACCGACGTCGAGCTCGCCGGCGGCGGTTCCCTGGTGGACCACACCGTGCACCTCGCCGAGATCCTCGACGCGATGTTCGGCGCCCCCCAGGCCGTTCACGCCACCACCAATCGCATCCTGTGGGCGGACCGGGCCGGCGAGGGCGCGGAGACCGGCGGGCTGGTCACCCTGACCTACGCGGGCGGGCTCGTCGCCACCATCGACTGCTCCTGGTCGCAGCCGGCCGAGGCCCCCACCTGGGGCGGACTGCGCCTGCAGGCCGTCGGCACCGGCGGGCAGATGCAGATCGACGCCTTCGCCGAGCACGTCGGCGGGCCCGGGCAGTGGCTGCCCTACGGATCGGACTCCGACTCCGCGCTGCTGGTCGCCTTCCTCGACGCGGTCCGGGTGGGCGAGGCCGTCGAGCCCTCGGGCGACGTCGGCCTGCGCACCGTGCGGGTGGTCGCCGCCGCCCAGGAGTCGGTGCGCACGGGGCAGCCGGTGACGCTCGCGAGTCTCTGACCTCTCGCCCCGACCTCCGACGCGTTCGGCTCAGCGCTCCAGATCGCGCTCGAGCACCGGGGCCAGCCGGAAGGGGATCAGCTCGCCCATCGCCAGCGAGGTGTCGGCGCGGATCACGCCGTCGCAGGCCAGCACCAGCTTGTTGATCCGGTAGAGGTCCTCGGCGTCGCGGCACACGCAGCGCACCAGGATGTCTCCCTGCCCGCTGAGGCCGTGCACCTGGACCACTTCGGGAATATCCCGCAGCTGGGTGATGACGTGCTCCAGACGGGGCTGGTCGACCTGGGTGATCATGAAGACGGTCAGCGGGTAACCCAGGGAGGCGGCGTGCAGGCGCCGGTCGTAGCCCTGCAGCGCCTGGCCGGCCTCCAGGGCGGCCAGGCGCGACTGGACGGTGTTGCGGGAGAGCCCGAGGCGCTCGGCGAGCGCGACGATCGTCGAGCGGGGATTCTCCGTCATGGCCAGCAGGAGGCGTCGGTCGGTGTCATCCACGGTGCGCATACTGCGTGATTCTACGGCACCGTAACGACGCAGACTGTGCATTCTGCTGAAATTACCTGGTTCTCGTTGTACGTCATGCACCCCCGGCGTAGCGTGGTCAGGGACGATGACGTCCCACGCACCCACCCGGTGCGGACGTCCCATGCGCCCATCCGGCGCGGCGGAACCCGGAGGTCCGAATGTTGACGACCACGTCAGCTCCCGACCAGGACCTGGTCGATGGACTCGCACAGCCTCTGTTCGTCCTCGGCGAGGACGGCACCCGACACCCCGACACCACCCTCGACCCCTTCCTCCACGACGCGGACGAGGAGCTGCTGACAGGCCTGTACCTGGACATGGCCGTGATCCGTGCGCTCGACGACGAGGCCGTCGCCCTGCAGAGACAGGGCGAGCTGGGGCTCTGGCCCCCGCTGCGCGGCCAGGAGGCCGCCCAGATCGGCCTGGCCCGCGCCCTGCCGGAGACGGACTTCCTGTTCACCTCCTACCGGGAGAACGGCCTGGCCTGGTGCCGGGGCGTGGGAGCGCAGGAGATGCTCTCCGTCTGGCGCGGGACCACCCTGTCCGGCTGGGACCCCTTTGCCCACCACATGGCCACCCCGCAGGTCATCATCGCCGCGCAGGCCCACCACGCCGTCGGCTACGCGATGGCCACCCAGGCGCAGGGCAAGGACGACATCGCCGTCGCCTGCTTCGGGGACGGTGCCCTCAGCCAGGGCGACCTCAACGAGGCCATGGTGTTCGCGGCGTCCTTCCACGCGCCGGTGCTCTTCTTCTGCCAGAACAACCAGTACGCGATCTCCGAGCCCGTGGCCGTCCAGGCCACCGTCCCGATCGCGCTGCGCCCCACCGGCTTCGGCATCCCCTCCCTGCGCGTGGACGGCAACGACGTGCTCGCGATGCGAGCGGCGAGCCTGCTCGCGGCGCGGCACATCCGCTCCGGGAAGGGGCCGATGTTCGTCGAAGCCGTGACCTACCGGCTCGGCCCGCACACCACCAGCGACGACCCCACCCGCTATCGCGACGAGGAGGAGCTGGAGACCTGGCGGCACCGCTGCCCGCTGGGACGCCTGGAGCGCCATCTCGACCAGCTCGGCGCCTCGATCGAGGAGCTGCACGCCGAGGCCGAGCGCCGCAGCGAGGAGACCACCGCAGCGCTGCGGGAGGCGGTGACCGCGCTGCCCGTCCCGGCGCCGGAGAGCCTCTTCGACCACGTGCTGTCCACGGAGCATCCGGGCCTGCTCCGGCAGCGGGAGCAGTTCCGGGCGTTCACGGCGTCGCTCGCACCGGAGCCGACGGAGACGGCGCAGACGGGGGGACCGGCCTCATGAGCACCACCATGACCATGGCCGCGGCCCTGAACGCCGCGCTGCGCGACACCCTCGAGACGGACCCCGATGTGCTGCTGATCGGCGAGGACATCGGCACCCTCGGCGGCGTCTTCCGCATCACCGACGGGCTGCAGAACCGCTTCGGCGCCGCCCGGGTCATCGACTCGCCGCTGGCCGAGTCCGGGATCCTCGGCACCTGTGTCGGCATGGCCTATCGCGGGATGCGCCCGGTGGCGGAGATCCAGTTCGACGGCTTCGTCTACCCGGCCTTCGACCAGATCGTCGCCCAGGTCTCCCGTCTGCACTACCGCACCGGCGGGCTCGTGCAGATGCCGGTGACCATCCGGCTGCCCTACGGGGGCGGCATCGGCGCCGTCGAGCACCACTCGGAGTCGCCCGAGGCGTACTTCGCGCACACCCCCGGCCTGCGGGTGGTCACCGTCGCCGATCCGCAGGACGCCTACTCCACCCTCCGTGCCGCCATCGAGTGCGACGACCCGGTGCTGGTGCTGGAGCCCAAGCGCCGCTACTGGTCCAAGGGCGAGGTGGACTCCTCCGTCACGGCCGATCTCTCCTCCGCACGCGTCCTGCGGCGGGGCGCGGACGCGACCCTCGTCGCCTACGGGCCGCTGGTGGTCACCGCGCTGGAGGCGGCGGTCGCCGCGGAGGACGACGGCATCGATCTCGAGGTCATCGACCTGCGCACCCTCGCCCCGCTGGACCGGGACACGGTCGCGGCCAGCGTGCGCCGCACCGGCCACCTGGTGGTCGCCCATGAGGCGCCCGGGAACGTCTCGCTGTCCTCCGAGGTGATCACCTCGGCGGTCGAGGACTGCTTCGACCGTCTGGAGGCCGCTCCGGAACGGGTGACCGGCTACGACACCCCCTATCCACCGGCCGCGCTGGAGGACCACCACCTGCCCGGCATCGACCGGATCCTCGACGCCGTGGACCGCACGCTGGGCCGACGCAGCTCGAGGGAGGTCGCCTGATGAGCGACTTCCGACTCCCCGATCTGGGGGAAGGACTGACCGAGGCGACCATCGTGACCTGGAATGTCGCCGTGGGCGACGAGGTCACGCGGAACCAGGCGCTGGCCGAGGTGGAGACCGCCAAGGCCCTCGTCGAGCTGCCCAGCCCCCACGCGGGCCGGGTCAGCGCCCTGCACGCCGCCGAGGGCGAGACCCTCGCCGTCGGGGCACCGCTGATCGGCTTCGAGGAGGTGGGGGCGCCGACGCCGACGGCGGACGGATCACCGGCCGACCCTCCGGCGGAACCGACGGCAGAACCTCCTGCGGAACCCCCACGGGAGCCTCCGGCGGAGTCCACCGCCCCGCAGCGCCAGCAGGTGCTGGTCGGGTACGGCCCCGCCCTGCCCGGCACCGGACGGCCCCGCCGTCGGCCCCGCTCCTTCGAGACCGTCCCGTTCGTCGGCCGCCGCGAGGACGAGGCGGACCGCGAGAGGCCCTCGGCGATGCCACCGGTGCGCCGTCGCGCCCGTGACCTGGGCGTGGACCTCGCCGCGGTCGAGGGCTCGGGGCCCGGCGGCAGGATCCTGCGCGCCGACGTCGACGCCTGCGCCCACGACGGGTCCGGGGGGAACGGCGAGACCGGCACGAACGCCGCCCGCGCCTCCACCCGCGTGCCGGTCACCGGCCTGCGCCGCGAGACCGCCCGGGCGATGGCGGACTCCGCCTTCACCGCGCCGCACGCCTCGGTGCACACGACCATCGATGTCACCGACACCCTCGAGCGGCTGCGACGCCCCGGGCGCGACGGGCGCTCCTCGTCGTTCCTCGCGGCGGTCTGCCGGGCGATCATGCCGGCGGCCGCGCGGACCCCGGTCGCCAATGCCCGCTTCGACGCGGAGGCGGGGACGATCGAGGAGTTCGCACGGGTCGTGCTCGGCATCGCCGTCGCCACCGACCGCGGCCTGCTGGTGGCCACCGTCCCCGAGGCCGACGCCGTGGACGCCGCCACCCTCACCGAACGGATCGCCGCGCAGGCCGGCCGGGCCCGGGACGGCTCGCTGCCTCCCCAGGAGCTGACCGGCTCCACCCTGACCGTCACCAACGTCGGCGTGTTCGGGGTCGACGGCGGCGTCCCGATCCTCAACCCCGGGCAGTCCGTGATCGTGGCCGTCGGCGCGATCCGCACCCAGCCCTGGGAGCACCACGGCGAGGTGGCGCTGCGGAAGGTGGTGACGCTGACGGTCTCCTTCGACCACCGGGTGCTCGACGGCGCCGAGGCCTCCGCGTTCCTCACCGACGTCACCGATGTCCTGTCCGATCCCGCGATCCTGCTGACGAGGTAGCCCATGGACGTTCTGACCAGCACGGTCGACCCCGCTGCGGAGAGCGGCCAGGCCGCGGAGATGGCCGCGCTCGTGGCCGACCTGCGCACCCGGCTCGCCGCCACCGCGGTCGGCGGTCACGCCGCCTCCCGCCGGAAGCACCGCGACCGCGGCAAGCTGCTGCCGCGCGAGCGCATCGACCACCTGCTCGACGAGGGCACAGCGTTCCTCGAGCTCGCGCCCCTGGCGGCCGACGGGATGTACGAGGACGCTGCCCCGTCGGCCGGAGTCATCGCCGGCATCGGGATGATCCACGGCCGCCACTGCCTGATCCTGGCCAACGACGCCACCGTCAAGGGCGGCACCTACTTCCCGATGACGGTCAAGAAGCACCTGCGCGCCCAGGAGGTGGCCGAGCAGAACCGCCTGCCCTGCCTCTACCTGGTCGACTCCGGGGGCGCCTACCTGCCGATGCAGGACGAGGTCTTCCCCGACCGCGACCACTTCGGACGGATCTTCTACCACCAGGCCCGGATGAGCGCCGCCGGGATCGCCCAGATCGCCGCCGTGATGGGCTCCTCCACCGCGGGCGGTGCCTACGTGCCCGCGATGAGCGACCAGACCGTCATCGTGCGCGAGCAGGGCACCATCTTCCTCGGCGGCCCGCCGCTGGTGAAGGCCGCCACCGGGGAGGAGGTCACCGCCGAGGAGCTGGGCGGCGGGCAGCTGCACACCGAGGTCTCCGGGGTGGCCGACCACCTGGCCGAGGACGACGAGCACGCCCTGGCGATCCTCCGCGACATCGTCGACACGCTGCCGAACCCGGAGCCGGTCCTGCCCCGCGAGCCCTCGCGGGAGCCGGCCGTCGATCCCGCGACGATGGGTGCGGCAGTCCCGGCCGATCTGTCCACCCCCTACGACGTGCACGAGGTCATCGCCCGCATCATCGACGCCGGAGAGTTCTCCGAGTTCAAGCCGAGCTACGGATCGACCCTGGTCACCGGGTTCGCGCGGATCCACGGTCACCAGGTCGGCATCGTGGCCAACAACGGCATCCTGTTCCGCGAGTCCGCGCTCAAGGGCGCCCACTTCGTCGAGCTCTGCGACCAGCGCGAGATCCCGCTGGTGTTCCTGCAGAACATCGCCGGGTTCATGGTCGGCGCCGAGTACGAGCGCGGCGGGATCGCCAAGGACGGCGCGAAGATGGTCACCGCCGTGGCCTGCGCCCGCGTCCCCAAGCTCACCGTCGTCATCGGCGGATCCTTCGGGGCCGGGACCTACTCGATGTGCGGCCGCGCCTACTCTCCGCGGTTCCTGTGGCTGTGGCCGAACGCCCGGGTCTCCGTGATGGGCGGCGCCCAGGCCGCCGCGGTGCTCTCGACCGTCCGGCGCGATCGGATCGAGGCCGACGGCGGCACCTGGAGCACCGAGGACGAGGCCGAGTTCCGCCGGCCGATCGTCGAGGAGTACGAGGCGCAGGGCAGCCCCTACTACTCCACCGCCCGGCTGTGGGACGACGGCATCATCGAACCCGCCCGGACCCGCACCGTGCTCGGCCTGGCTCTGGACGTCGTCTCCCGTGCGCCGCTGGCCGAGCCCTCCCACGGCGTCTTCCGGATGTGAGGCGCAAGATGCTCAGCTCCGTCCTGATCGCGGGCCGCGGCGAGATCGCGATGCGGATCCTCCGCACCGCGGCCGACCTCGGCCTCACCACGATCGCCGTGCACACCGACGAGGACGCCGACGCCGCCCACGTGACCGCCGCCGACGCGGCGATCCGGATCGACTCCTATCTCGAGGGGGAGCAGATCGTCGCCGCCGCGATCTCGACCGGCGCCGAGGCGATCCACCCCGGGTACGGCTTCCTCTCCGAGCGCGCCGACTTCGCACGCAGCTGCGCCCGGGCGGGGCTGGTGTTCATCGGCCCCGACGCCGCCGCGATCGAGACCATGGGCGACAAGATCTCCGCCCGCGCCGCGGTCGCCGCCCGCGGGGTCGCCACGGTCCCGGGCCTGGCGGCGCCCGGACTGGACGATGCCGCGCTGATCGCCGGAGCCGCCGACGTCGGATTCCCGCTGCTGGTCAAGCCCGCGGCCGGCGGAGGCGGCAAGGGGATGCACCGCGTCGCCGAGCCTTCCGAGCTGCCGGCCGCGCTGGCCACGGCGCGCCGCGAGGCCGCCGGCGCCTTCGGCGACGACACCCTGTTCCTGGAGCGCTGGATCACCTCCCCGCGCCACATCGAGGTGCAGATCCTCGCCGATGCCCACGGCCACGTGATCCACCTGGGCGAGCGCGAGTGCTCCCTGCAGCGGCGCCACCAGAAGGTGATCGAGGAGGCCCCCAGCCCGTCGCTGACCCCGGCGCAGCGCGAACGGTTCGGGCAGGCCGCCGTCGCCGCCGCCCGCGCCGTCGCCTACCGCGGGGCCGGGACCGTCGAGTTCATCGTGGACGCCACCGCGCCCGAGCAGCCGTTCTTCCTCGAGATGAACACCCGCCTGCAGGTCGAGCATGCCGTCACCGAGGCCGTCACCGGATATGACCTGGTGGCCGAGCAGATCCGCATCGCCGACGGGCAGCCGCTGTCGATCCGCCAGGACGAGGTCCGCGCGAGCGGCCACGCGATCGAGGCCCGCGTGTACGCCGAGGACCCCGACGCCGGGTTCCTGCCCACCGGCGGCACGGTGCGGGACCTCGCCCTGCCCGAGGGCGTGCGGGTGGACCACGCGCTCGCCGTCGGCATGCGCGTCTCCAGCACCTACGACCCGATGCTGGCCAAGGTGATCGCCCACGCCCCCAGCCGGGAGCAGGCGCTGAAGTCGCTGGACCGCGCCCTGGCCGCCACGCATGTGCTCGGGGTGGTCACCAACACCGCCTTCCTGCGAACCCTGCTCGCGCTGGACGAGGTGGTGGCCGGGACCGTCGACACCGGGCTCATCGAGCGCCGCCTCGACGAGCTCGCCCGCCCCGCGGTCACCGCTGCCACGCTGGCGGTCGCGGCCCTGGTGCGCTGGGATCACGTGGCGCGCAGCCGCTGCGACGACCTCTGGCACGCCCCGACGGGATGGCGGCTGGGAGGACAGGCACCCTTCGTGGTGCGCTTCGACGGGGCCGACGGGGCCGACGACCCCTGTGCTGCTCCTCGGACGGTCGAGCTGACCGGCACGCCCGCCGCGGCCCGGGCGCGGATCGATGGGGAGGAGATCTCCCTGGCCCTGCATCCCGGGGCCGTCACCGTCGACGGCCACCGCATGCCGCTGGTCCGACACGGCACCGACCGCGCGGTGTGGATCGGTCTGCCCGGCGAGGACCGCGAGCTGATCCTGCACTCCCCGCGCCGCAGCGCCGGCGTGCGGGATGCGGCCCCCACCCTGGAGTCTCCGATGCCCGGGACGGTGACGGCCGTGCTGGTCGCCGAGGGGGACGAGGTCGCCGCCGGGGATCCGGTGCTGGTGGTGGAGGCGATGAAGATGGAGCACACCCTGCACGCGCCGAGTCCCGGGACGGTGCGCCTGCGCGTGGCCATCGGGGACCGGGTGGGCCGCGGCCAGGAGCTCGCCCAGGTGATCACCGACCGGACCGCCCTCGACGACGCGGCCCCCGATGAGCACGCCCCCGACGAGACCGTCCCCGACGAGCACGCCCTCGACGAGCCCAGGAGGCCCGCCCATGAGCACTGAGCAGAACCCCCCTCGGATCGTGCAGCGCGGCCTGTTCGCCGACGAGCTGCAGGTGGGAGCGGTCTACGCGCACCGTCCGGGCCGCACGGTCACCGAGGCCGACAACGTCCTGTTCTCCACCATGACGATGAACCCGCAGGCCCTGCACCTCGACGCCGCCTTCAGCGAGTCCACCGAGTTCGGCCAGCGCCTGGTCAACTCGATGTTCACCCTCGCCACCGTGGTCGGGGCCTCCGTCGCCCAGCTCACCCAGGGCACCCTGGTGGCGAACCTCGGGTTCTCCGAGATCACCTTCCCGCATCCGCTGCACCTCGGCGACACCCTCTACAGCGAGACGGAGGTGACCGCGGTGAGACCCTCGCGGTCCCGCCCCGGCCAGGCCGTCGTCTCGCTGGCCCACACCGGGCGCAACCAGCACGGCGACGTCGTCGCCCGGGCGGCGCGCACCACGCTGATGCATCAGTCGCAGGGGCCCGCCTCATGAGCGCCCCGGAGGCTCCGGGCGACGCCGACGAGGTGGAGACGCTCCCGCTGGGACCGGCGCTGCTGTTCTGCCCCGGGGACCGACCGGACCGCTTCGGCAAGGCCGCCGCCCGGGCCGACGCCGTCCTGCTGGACCTCGAGGACGGCGTCGGCCCGGCGCACAAGGCCGCGGCGCGAGCGGCGATCGGCACCCACGGACTCGACCCGGATCGCACGGTGGTCCGGGTCAATGCCGCCGGAAGCACCGAGCTGGCCGCCGACCTCGCCGCCCTCGAGCCGCTGCGCCCGCGATACGTGATGATCCCCAAGGCGGAGAGGCCCGAGGACGTCGACCGCGTCGTCGCCGCGCTGCCCGGGGCAGGAGTGCTGGCGCTGTGCGAGACGGCCCGCGGGGTGCTCGCCGCCCCCGAGATCGCCGCCCACCCCGCCGTGGTCGCGCTCATGTGGGGCGGGGAGGACCTGATCTCCTCGCTGTCCGGCACCTCCTCGCGGCACGCCGACGGCAGCTACCGGGACGTCGTCCGCCACGCCCGCTCCACGGTGCTCCTGGCCGCCCGCGCCCACGACCGCAGCGCCATCGACGCGATCCACACCGACCTCGCCGATGCCGAGGGCTGGCGCGCCGAGGCCGAGGACGCCGCCGCCAGCGGCTTCACCGCCACCGCCTGCATCCACCCCGCCCAGGTCCCCGTCGTCCGCGCCGCCTACGCCCCCACCCCCGGCCAGACCGCCTGGGCCCGCGAGCTCCTCGTCGCCGCGGACGCCGCCGGAGCCGGGGCGTTCGAGCACGACGGCCGCATGGTCGACGGGCCGATCCTGCGCCACGCCCGCCTGCTGGCGAAGCGATCACGGCCTGCGCCGTCCCCTCCGTCCTCGCCCGACGACTGAGCACCTGCCCCGCGCCGACGGCGCAGCGGCCGAGCACCGAGCACCGACCAAGCACCGACCAAGCACCGACCAAGCACCGACCGAGCACCGACCGAGCACCCATCGAGCATCGACGCCCCGAGAAGGAGCCCCTTGTGAGCACCACCCCTGCGACCACCGCCGTCCCCGGCACCGAGCTGCTGAGCGAGGAGCACCAGCGGCTCGCCGCCCGGGTCCGTGAGTTCGCCGACGAGGTGGTGGCGCCGGAGAGCTACGCCTACGACACGGAGCGCCGGCTCCCGATGGAGATCATCGCCGAGATGGGGCGGATGGGGCTGTTCGGGCTGCCGATCCCCCGCGAGTTCGACGGGCAGGGCAAGGACTACCTCTCGCTCTGCGTCGCGGTCGAGCAGCTGGCCCGGGTCGATCAGTCCATCGCCGTCACCCTGGAGGCCGGGCTCGGACTGGGCGCTATGCCGATCCTCAGCGTCGGCACGCGCGAGCAGAAGGAACAGCATCTTCCGGCCCTGGCCCGCGGTGAGGAGCTGGCGGCCTTCGGGCTGACCGAGGCGGAGGCCGGCTCCGATGCCGGGGCCACCCGCACCACGGCCGAGCTCGCCGACGGGCAGTGGGTGATCGACGGGACGAAGCAGTTCATCACCAACTCCGGCACCCCCATCACCTCCCTGGTCACCGTCACCGCGGTCACCGGGCAGCGCCGGCGCCGGGACGGACGCACCTCCCCGGAGCTGACCAGCATCATCGTCCCCACCGACACCCCGGGGTTCACGGCCCTTCCGGGATACGACAAGGTCGGCTGGCACACCTCCGACACCCACCCGCTGCTGCTCGAGGACGTCCGCGTCCCCGAGGAGAACCTGCTGGGTGAGCGGGGCCGCGGCTTCGCCAACTTCCTGGCGATCCTCGACCAGGGCCGGGTCGCGCTCGCAGCACTGTGCGTGGGCGCGGCCCAGGGCTGCCTGGAGCAGGCGACGGACTATGCGAAGCGCCGGGTCGTCTTCGATCGCCCCCTCGGCGACAACCAGCACATCGCCTTCACCCTCGCCCGGATGCAGGCCCGGGTCGCGGGCGCCCGCGCGCTGATGCACGAGGCCGCCCACCGGCTCGACGCCGGGATGCCCTTCAGCACGGAGGCCGCGCTCGCCAAGCTCGTGGCCAGCGAGGCCGCGGTCGACAACGCCCGCGACGCCTGCCAGATCTGGGGCGGCAACGGGTTCCTCAACGAGAACGTCGTCGCCCGCCACTACCGCGACTCGCGGGTGCTGGAGGTCGGCGAGGGCTCGACCGAGGTGCAGCTGTCGATCATCGCCAAGCATCTGGGCTTCCCCAAGGCGCTCACCGCCTGAGGCGGGAGGCGGGCACGTGGAGGGTTCGACGACGGGTTCGACGACGCGGTCGGCCCGATGACGCCGCACGGCTGCCCGGATCTGCTCGGCCGGGCTCGAGAGAACCGTTCGGTTCGACCTGGCGATGGCGTTCGGCTCGACCTGGTGAAACCGTTCAGCGCGGGCCGGCGGGGCCAGTACCCTATGGGAAGAATGATCGCCGAGCCCGGGGGTCGGGCCGACGTGGCCGCCTCTCCTGGAGATGAAGGGAGCGCCGCGATGGCCATCCGACGACAGGTCCTGCGCGACGAGGTCGAGGAGCTCATCCTCCAGCGGCTGCTCGAATCGCGCTGGGCGCCCGGCTCCCGTCTCAGCATCGACGGTCTGGCCCGTGACCTGGAGGTCTCCCCGACTCCGGTGCGCGAGGCGATGGTCTCCCTCGAGCGCTCGGGGCTGGTCGAGTACGTCGCCCTGCGCGGCTACGTGGTCGCGCCGCCGCTGGACGCCGCACACATGCGGGAGCTGCTGGACGCGCGCAAGGTCGTCGAGTCCGCCGCCCTCGGCCGCGCCTTCACTGAATGGGAGGCGCTGGTCGCCGACCTCGACGAAGCCCATCGTCATCACGCCGAGGTCCTCGAGCGCATCGATGCGGCAGGTCCCGAGGACTACGCCCTGCTCGATGAGCATTTCCGGGCCGACTGGGCCTTCCACCGGGTGTTCTTCGCGCACGCCGACAACCGCTACCTGCGCACCATGGTGGAGAATCTCAGCACCTACTCCCACCGCATGCGGCAGACCTGGTCCGGCGGGCCGGAGACCTTCGACGGGCACACCGCGCACGAGGAGCACGGCCTGATCCTGCAGAAGGTGCGCCAGCATCATCATGACGGCGCGCTGCTGGCGCTCTCGGCCCACCTCGACGCTGTGCTGGGGCGCTCCCTGCCGGTGGAGGAGGAACCCGTCTCGGGCGCGGTCGGCGCGGACGACTGACCGGTCCCGTGGGGCGGGACCCTGCAGCTCAGCGGTCGACCAGCGGGTCCCGGTCCTGGTCGGGAAGGTGTCGCCGCAGGAACTCGGAATGCACGTCGAGGGATCGGGTGACACCGGTGATGATGTCGCCCTCGATGCGGTCCACCTCCTCGCCGAGGGCCAGCAGCTGCCGGTCGATGCTGCCCAGATTCGCCAGCGCCTGCTCCTGGGCCTCGCCCGTGACGGGGGTGAGGAAGTCGACGGTGTCCTCCAGGGCGCCGACCAGATCCGGGACGTAGCGATCGGCCATCCCCTCCAGCATCAGCACGTCGTCGTCGGAGGGACGCCGTGACTGCAGCGCGGCGGAGTCCACCAGGGCGTCGACGCGGTGCAGCAGGGATTCGGCGCGATGGAGCACCGGCGTGACCACAGGGCCGGGGGTTCGCCGTCGCATCCGGGCGAGACGTCGCTGCTGGTGCTTCGTGGACCGCACGATCTTCTCGAGCAGAGGGCGGGTGCCCCCGGGCATCTCCCCGGCGGCCCGGTCCAGGCGTACCGGTCGCGGCCTCCGATTGCGCAGCAGGAGCCCGGTGCCTCCGCCGACGACGATGCCGATCCCGAGGCCGGCCACCAGCGGAGCCAGCAGTCCGGCGCCGCCGATCAGGCTGCTCACCCCGAGCAGGAGGAAGCTGCCGATCCCGACGCTGCCGCCCAGCACGGTGGGCACGCCGACGGTGAGCCAGCGCCCGCGACGACGGGGCACCGACATCCGCGTCGAGCTGGGGGCGTGGACCTGTCCGACCAGGGGGCGCGGCAGAGGAGCGGCGGAGGATCGACGGTCCGCCGACCTCGGCGATGCCGCCGACCACGGCCGGCCCGTGCGCCACGGCGTGCTGCGCCGGAAGGGGGCGGGGCCCTTCCGGTCCTGCTGAGCACTCGCGGGTCGGCTCTGGGCGTTCATGGCTAGCGGCGGACCTCTCATGGGACGGAGCTGAGGTCAGGGGCGCGGAGCCCGGCCCGGCCGCACGGGGTCGACCCGGAAGCGCTCCACGCCATCGACCCTCCCCAGGGTATCGCGCGCGTCCGGGACCGGCCTGGGTGCAGGTGCCCCGTCGGGCCTGGGGGAAAACCGGAAGGTGGGGCGGTCCGGGGAGTGCGGGGCGCGAGGGTCAGACGCGTCGGCCCGCGGCGTGCTCCTCCGCGAGCCGCAGCAGCTCGAGGTAGCCCTCCAGCCGCCACGCGGTGCGGCCGACGAACAGGCCGCTCACGTGCTCGATCCCGAGCAGATCGGCGGCGTTGTCGAGGTTCACGGACCCGCCGTACAGCAGACCCGCGACCTTTCCGGAGCAGGCCTCACCGAGCGCCGCGAACGGTTCGATGAGTTCCTCGATGGTGGCCGGGCGGCCCGCCTCGCCGATCGCCCAGATCGGTTCGTAGGCGATCACGACGCGGGCGAGCTCCTCGGCGCCCAGACCCCGGAGCGCGCCGGCGGCCTGTTCGAGGATGAATGCGCTCGAGCCCCCCGCTTCCTTGACCTCGGCGCTCTCGCCGATGCACAGCAGAGGCGTCAGCCCATGGCGCAGCGCCGCGGCGACCTTCCATCGCGTGGTCTCCACGGTCTCGCCGAAGTGCTCGCGGCGCTCGGAATGGCCGATCTCGACCATCTGCGCCCCGGCATCCTTCGCCTGCGGGACGGAGACCTCCCCGGTCCAGGCGCCGGCGTCCTCCCAGTGGGCGTTCTGCACGCCGAGCAGCACGGGGGAGTCCTCGCCGAGCACCTCGGCCACCGTGGTGGTGGCGGTGAAGGAGGGGATCACGAAGGGCTGCACGCCCGACGGGGCCGTGGCCCCGCTCGTGCCGTCGTTCCTGGTGGCGTCGTTCGCCGCATCGTCGTGCGTCGGACCGCCGCCCGCCGCGCCGCCGAGGTGATCGCGCAGGCCGGTGGCCCAGGCCCGGGCCTCGGCGAGGGTCTTGGTCATCTTCCAGCTGGTACCGATCCAGAGGGGGCTCATGGCTCGTTGTCCTTCCGTGCGGTTCGCGGGACGCTCAGCCCACCATGCTCCGAAAGGTTCCCCGGGAGTGGAACCTTTCGCAGCGCCACGCGGGACGAGGGGAGAGGTGGCATGGTCGATCAGCGGAGGTGGTCGCCGAGCTCGGTCATGAGGATCGAGAACGAGATCGCACCGGGGTCGGGGGCGCCCAGCGACTTGTCGCCGAGGACCCGAGCGCGGCCGAGGGCCGCGGTGATGCCAGCGGTGGCGTCGGCGGCCTCGCGGGCCGTCGTCGCTGCCGCCAGGATCGCCGCAGCGGTGTTCTCGCCGGTGAAGGCTTCGGCGAGGGCGGCACGGAAGGGGACGGCGGCGTCGATCATGGTCTTGTCGCCGACCCGGGCCCCGCCCAGGCGCTGGACTGCATCGATGCCGGCATCGAGCGCCTCGACGGTCGTGCGGGGCGACCTGCCGCCGTCGTCGGCGAAGACGCCGCCGGCGGCGATCAGCGCTGCGCCCCATAGCGCTCCGGAGGTGCCGCCGGCCGATTCCGACCAGGCCTCCCCGGCGCGGACCAGCACGGTGCGGGCCCCGGCGCCGTCGGCGAGGGCGGCGTGTGCGGCCTCCGCGGCGCCTCGCGACCCGTAGGCCATGCCCTGGCCGTGGTCGCCGTCGCCCGCGATCGCGTCGATCCGGCCCAGTTCGGCCTCCTCCCGGGCGCAGACGGCCTCGAACCGATCGAGCACACCGGCGATCTCCGCCGCGACCTCGCGGGACTCGTCCGTGGAGGCAGGGGTCCCGTCGGCCCCGGCCTCCCAGAAGGACGTCCGTCGCGGGCGCTCGACGGCGGGCATCGCACCGCGGTGGTGGGCGGGGGTGTCGACCGGAGCCAGCCAGTGCCGCTCGAGCTCCTCGTCGAGGAAGACCAGGGACAGGGACAGCCCGGCCATGTCCAGGCTGGTGACGAATTCGCCGACCTCGGGACGCACGGGCGTGATCCCGGCGGCCTCGAGCAGCTCGGCGACCTTCGCATAGACGACGAAGAGCTCCTCGTACTTCACGGTTCCCAGACCATTCAGGACCACTGCGGCACGGCCCTGGTAGCCGCCCTCGGACCGCGTCGGCTGTTCGACGAGGATGCCCTCGACCAGCAGGGTCGCGATCTCGTCGGCCGAGCCGAGGGGCTCGTCGCGCACGCCGGGCTCGCCGTGGATGCCCAGACCCACGCCCATCTGACCATCGCTCACGTGGAACAGGGGCGCGTCCGCGCCGGGCAGGGTGCAGCCGTCGAAGGCGACGCCGAAGGAGCGCGTGGCGTCGTTCGCCGCCCAGGCGATCCGCTCGGCGTCGGCGAGGTCTGCGCCGGCCTCGATCGCGGCCCCGGCGATCTTGAACACCGGCAGGTCACCGGCGATGCCGCGGCGGTCCCGGTGGTTCTCGGGGGTGTTGGAGGCGATGTCGTCGCTGACCTTCACGATCCGCACGTCGATGCCCTCCGCCCGCAGCTTCTCGGCGGCGGCGCCGAAGTGGAGGACGTCGCCGGCGTAGTTGCCGAAGCCGAGGATCACGCCGCCGCCGTTCTCGGCGCTGCGCGCCACCGCGTGGACCTGGGAGGCCGATGGGGAGGCGAACACGTTGCCGCAGGGGGCGCCGTGCGCCAGACCGGGGCCGACCCAGCCGGCGAAGGCCGGGTAGTGGCCGGAACCGCCCCCGATCACCAGGGCGGGCTGACCCGCCGGCGTCTCGGTGGCCCGGACCACGCCGCCGTGCACGACGGCCACGTGGTCGGGGTGGGACAGGGCCAGGCCGCGGATCGCGTCGGTCGCGAAGGCGCTCGGGTCATTGAACAGGTGAGTCATCGGGGTTCCTCCACGGGCGTCCGTCCGGGAGCGGCGGCGCACTGGTCGTTGCCGGACACGGTGAGGCACATGCATGCCTCCCGCCATCCGAGATCCTATAGGAAACGAGAGGCGTGGTCGACGGCTCTCGAGGGTGGTCGACGGACCGTCCCGAATGGACGGTGCGTCAGGAGACGATCAGCCAGACCAGGCTCACGATCACCATCGCGCTGAAGCCCAGGATGGTGGTCAGCACGGACCAGGTGCGCAGACCGTCGCCCACGGAGAGTCCGAGGAACTTCGTGGCGATCCAGAATCCCGAGTCGTTGATGTGCGAGAGCGACACCGAGCCCAGTCCGATGGCCAGGATGATCAGCGCGGTCTGGAGGCTCGTGAAGTCGCCCGTCGCGACGGTGCCCTGGACGATCCCGGCAGCGGAGAGGGTGGCGACGGTCCCGGACCCCTGGGCGACCTTGAAGGCCAGGGCGATCAGGAAGGCCAGCAGCAGGATCGGCACGCCGGCGTCCAGCAGCAGACCCGAGACGGCATCGCCCACCCCGGTCTCGGTGAGCACTTCGGCGAACACGCCGCCGGCACCGGTGACCAGGATGACGATCGCGGCGGGACCGAGAGCGCCGTCCATGACCTCGCTGATCTGCTGACGCCCCCAGCCGTACATGATGCCCAGCAGGTACATGGCGGCGAGGGTCGCGACCAGGAGGGCGAGGGCGGGGGCCCCGATGAACGACAGCACGCTCGCGGCCGTGGAGCCCTCGACGGTCACGAGGGTGCCGACCGTGCCGCAGGCGATCATCACGATGGGCAGCAGGATGAGCGCGACCACCAGGCCGGCCGGAGGGCGCCGCGCGGAGAGGTCATCGCCCGCGCCGTCGCCGTCGGGGGAGGCGCCGCGGACGCGGGGACCGGCCCCGGAGCCCCTCGGCCCGGTGCCCGCCGCCCCCGAGCCCGTCGCCCCCGAGCCGAGGCTCGCTGCGCCGGCGGCGGCGTACTGGGCGTCGACCTCGGGCGTGAGGACGAAGGCGCGGCGGAGCACGCGCTTGCCGACCAGATGGACCAGGAAGCCCATCGGGATCGCGAGGGCCACGCCCAGGATCGTCACCAACCCCATGAGGTCGGGGGCGAGCAGCGTGGTGGAGCCGACGACGCCGGGATGGGGCGGGACCGTGTTGTGGATGAACACCATGAACACCGCGATCGGCATGCCGATCGCGACGGGGCCGCGATGCCCGGCGGCCTTCGCGAAGGCGAAGATGATCGGCACCAGGATGATGAAGGCGACGTCGAAGAAGATCGGGATGGCGACGAGGCCGGAGGCGATCAGCAGCGCGGACTCGAGCCGCTGGGGACCGAGGATCTCGGCCGCGCGGTCTGCGATGATCTCGGCACCGCCGGTCTTCTCGATGATCCCGCCCAGCATGGCGCCGAGCCCCACCAGCAGGGCGACGGAGCCGAGGGTGCCGCCCATTCCCTCGATCATCAGCGGCACGACGTCGCCGATCGCGATGCCGCCGGCCAGGGCCGTCAGGACAGAGACGACCAGCAGCGCGACATAGGCGGGCCACTTGAGCTTGATGACGGTGAACAGGAGGATCGCGATCGCGACGGCGGCGACCCCGACCAGGAGCAGCGGGTCCATCTTCGGGCCTTTCGTACGGGTGCGGGGCGGCCGTCGTCGGCCGCCCCGTCATCAGGGTCGGCTGGTCAGCGCTCGATGGTGTCGATCTCGAGCATGCGGGCGAGGACCTTGTCGAGCTCCGCGTCGTCCCAGACCTTCGTCCAGTCGGGCTTGATGATCGACTCGCGGCCGTAGTCCATGGCCCGCAGGCAGGCGTCGGAGAACGGGTTCGAGCCGCGCAGGGCGTTGGTCAGGGAGATGAAGATGTGGCCGTAGAACAGCGCCTTGACGGCGTCCTCGGGGATCCCGACCTCGTCGATCGCATGGTCCATGGAGTCCTTGAGGAACTGCCCGATCATGCAGCCGGTGGTCTCCACCAGGGTCGGCTCGAGCTGGGCGAGCTGCTTGACGGTCACCCAGTGCACGTCGATCACCGGGGCGTAGATCGCGCGGATCACGGCGGCGGTCCGCTCGCGGATCGCCTCGTCCTCGCCCTCGTAGGCGGCGACGACCTCCTGGGGCGCGGCGATGCCGCCGAAGGTGTCGGCCCACTCCTCCTTCGTGGTGCGCTCGAGGAAGACCGACGGATGGGCGGGGTGCGCGCAGGCCTGGTGGACGTCCTCGCGCTCGGTGAGCAGTCCGGCGTAGGCCGCGGCCGGATCGAGGGTCAGCAGCACCGAACCCGCCTTCATCAGCGGCACGACCTGTGCGGAGACCGTCCCGAGCGCCGTGTCGGGGATGGCGAGGATGACCACGTCGGCCGCCGCCGCGGCCTCCTCGATCCCCGTGACCTCACGGCCCAGCTCGGCCAGGCGCTGCCGGCCGGACTCGGACGCTTCGACGTAATGGACGGGGGCGTCGGTGAGGTTGAGGTTGTTCGAGACGCGGGTGCCCATCTTCCCGGCCGCGCCCACGACGGCGACGGAGATCGCGGGGTCGAGCTCGACGGTCTTGCCGTACAGGGGGTTCAGTTCCTTGCTGCTGGTCATGAGGGTCTCCTTCGGGACGGTGCGACCGGGGTCGCGGGATGGGCGCGGCCGGAGCCGCGCAGGGGTGCGACCGGGGTCGCGGAGCAGGACGACCGGACGGGTCGCGGGTGTGGACGGCGGAGGCCAGGGGTGGGGTCAGCCGAGGTCGGAGGGCGGGAAGTGCTCGGCGCGCCAGGCGCGCAGGGCGGTCAGGGTGCGGTCGGTCCAGGCGCGCTCGGTGGTCAGGGTTCTCTCCAGGTCGCCCTGCCAGGGCAGCCAGTGCTCGACGATCGCGCGGGGGGTGCGGCGGGCGGAGCCGGGGGTGGGTCCGTCGGCGACCGCCGAGCGCTTCCCGGCCGACGGGGCGCCGGCCCCGTAGACGGCCCCCAGCTCGAGCTCGAGATCCAGCAGTCCCTCGCCGAGCGGGGCCCCGGAATAGACGAAGCCGACCCAGCCGGCCTGGCGGGCGAAGGCGAAGTCCTTCACGTGGAGGTTCACGGTGCGCGGGGCGCAGGACGTGATCACCTGCTGGGGATGCTCGAGGCCGGCCACGCAGTTCGCCGGATCCAGGCAGACCCCCACCAGCGGGGAGCCGACCGCGTCGATGACCTGCAGCAGGGTCGAGGTCGGGATCTGCTCGTAGGTCTCCAGCGCGAGGGTGATGCCGGCGGTTTCGAGGCGAGGGAGGAGGCTGCGCAGCGTCCCGGCGGCCGCGGCGGAGCCGTCGGCGATCTCCTCTGCAGAGATCATCGAGCGCAGGAGACGGGCCCCGAGAGCCTCAGCGATGTCGAGATGGCGCCCGAGGTGCTCGGGGTCGATGCCGCGGGTGCCGAGCTCCAGCTCCAGGCCGAGGATCTCGGCGCGTTCGCGCAGCTCCTGCAGAGCGGCCGCGTCGCACTGCTCGATCCGCGGGTCGTCGCAGAACTGGAACACCTCACAGCCCAGCTGGGCGGCGCGGTCGATCATCCCGGCCAGCGACAGCGGCTCGGGGTTGGCGTCCTGGAACTCCCAGAACAGGGCGTAGCTGCCGATGCCGATCTTCATGTGCAGGTCACTCCGTCGTGGGGTCGCAGGTCGTGGGTGGGCGGCCGGACGCACGGGGTCCGGCGGCGCCCGGACGCTCTCGGTCCGGTGGCGATAGGGCCCGGACTCTCCTCGTCCGGACATGCTCGGAACCCTAGACGTCATCGTCGTGATTGGTCAACCGGTTAGCCAGTTGTGGGACGCTGGAAAGGTTCAGCGCTCCCGGTACGCTGAGGCGCTGTGAGCACCTCTGAGCAGCCCGCGGCCGACGACGCGGCCCCTCCGCGCTTCGGCCCCGGTCGCGTGGTCCCGAATGGACTGAACCGCTCCCCGAGCAGCGCTGTGACCTACCGGCTGCTCGACCTGCTGCTGGGGGAGTCCATGCGCCCCGGCGACCGCCTGCCGGGAGAGCGCGCCCTGGCCGAGGAGCTCGGCGTGGGCCGCAGCGCGGTGCGCGAGGCGATCTCCGCGCTCGAGGTGCTCGGCGTCGTCGAGACCCGGGCCGGATCCGGCACCTACCTGCGCTCGAGCACGTCCGAACTGCTGCCCAGCACGCTGAGCTGGTCGCTGCTGATGGACCAGGACCGCACCACCGAGCTGAACGTCGTGCGCGGAGCGCTCGAGCGGTCGGCCGCGCAGCTGGCCGCGCTGAGCGCGACGACCGCGCAGAAGGAGGAGCTCGGCCGGCTCGTGGACGAGCAGCGAGCGGCGGCGGATGATGCCGAGGGCTATGTCGCCGCGGACGTCGCCTTCCACCGCGTGCTCGCCGAGATGGGCGGCAACAGCCTGCTCACGGAGCTCCTGGCCACCACCCGGACTCTTCTGCGCGTGTGGTTCGATCGCGCCGTGGACAACCGGGAGGACATCGACCGGGCGATCAGCGAGCACGGGGAGATCGCGCGCGCGGTCGTCGCCGGCGACGCGATGGCCGCGGGGGAGGCGATGGAGCAGCACATGGCCACCGCCGCCGAGCGCATCCTGCGGGAGACCCATCAGTCCGACTGACTCCGGCCCCTGATCCGCTGCGGAGGTCCTCGTCGGCCCGCTCGTCGCAGACCGATTCCCCGTCCCGGTGCATGGATCTGCGCGAAGTGCTTCCCTCGAGGCCGAATGATCCTATAGGATCCACGGGAGACGTCATCACCACGGAAGGACATCGATGTTCACAGCGGAGACCTGGCCCATCGGGGCCAACATGCTCTCCTTCGGGAGCACGACCCCGGACGGCACCCCCACCGTGGAGGCCTCCTCCGCCGTCTGGGCCTCCCAGCTGCGTCAGGTCAAGGAGCTCGGCGTCGACCAGATCGATCCCACCGACGCCTGGCTGCCGCTGGCACAGCTGACCGACGAGCGCGTCGAGGAGTTCCGCCGGGTGCTCGACGGTGAGGGCCTGACGCTCTCCTCGATCTCCATGACCCGCAACTCCGTCGTCGACGTCGACTCCGGCGAGCAGAACCTCGCCGACGCGCTGCGCTTCATCGAGCTCGCCCCCAGCTTCGGGGTGAGCGTGGTGAACACCGGCTTCATGCAGGGACTCACCCCCGCCCAGCAGCAGGCGATCTGGTTCTGGCTGGCCGACGGGCACGTCGACGACCCCGCCCTGCGCGACCTGGCGATCGAGCGCGTGCGCACGCTGGGCGACGCCGCCCGGGACCAGGGCATCGAGGTGAGCCTGGAGATGTACGAGGACACCTACGTCGGCACCGCCGACGAGGCCGTATCGTTCCTGAAGGACGTCGACCACGAGTCCGTCGGCCTGAACCCCGACCTCGGCAACCTGGTCCGCCTGCACCGCGAGGTCGAGCCGTGGCCGGACATGTTCGAGAAGGTCCTGCCGCATTCGAACTTCTGGCACATCAAGAACTACAGCCGCGACTACGATCCCGCGACGGGCGCGTACTCCTCGGCGCCGATGCCCTTGAAGTACGGCTACATCAACTACCGCACCGTGATCCGCCAGGCGGTCGAGCTCGGCTACTCCGGCCCGTTCTGCTGCGAGCACTACGGCTCCGACTCCCTCGGCGTCATCGCCGAGAACGTCCACTACATCCGCCAGGTGTTGGCCTCCGTTCTGGCCTGAGCCCTCCGCTCCTCCCGCGTGAGTCCCTGAGAACGAAGGAGTTCTGATGGATCCGATCCTGCTCGTCGCGCTGCTCGTCGGCATCGCGCTCATCGTGGTCATCGTCCTGAAGACGCGACTGGACGCGTTCTCCGGGCTGCTGATCGCCTCCGTGGTGATCGGCCTGATCGCCGGACAGGACCTGCCGGCCATCGTCGGGTCGATCAAGGAGGGATTCGGCAGCACCCTCGCCTCGATCGGCATCGTGATCGGCCTGGGCGTGGCCATCGGCAAGATCCTCGAGGTCTCCGGGGCCGCCCAGGCGATCGCCGTGGCGTTCCTGCGTCTGTTCGGGAAGGGTCGCGAGCCCTGGGCGATGACCAGCATCGGTGCCCTGATCTCGATCCCGGTCTTCTGCGACTCCGGCTACGTGATCATGAACCCGCTGGCCCGTGCCATCGCACGGGTCAAGAAGTACGGCTACGCCACCCTCGGCATCGCGCTCGCCGGAGGCATGGTCATCACCCACCACTTCGTGCCGCCCACCCCGGGGCCGCTCGGCGTGGCCGGCATCCTCGGTGCGAGCGTCGGCTCGGTGATCCTCGTCGGCCTCGTGTTCACACTGCTCATGATCCCGGTGGTCACCGTGTATGCGAAGTGGATCGGCCCCCGGGTCGAGCACCTCGTCTCCGAGGAGATCCAGGAGACCGTCTACGGTGACGTGCGCGCCGAGCGCACTCCGGCGTCCGTCGGTGCCGGGTCGGGCAGCGAGGACGTCGCCGTCGACCTCGAGAGCCTCACCTCCGAGGACACCCGGCTGGGCGAACGGCCCGAGGGGGCGAAACCCCATCGGGTGGGGCCGGCGATCGGTCTGCTGCCGCTGGTGGTGCCGATCGTGCTGATCGTGCTGAACACGGTCGTCTCCGCGATCGACATGGAGAACCGGGGCATGCTGCCGGCGGACTACGAGCCCTCGGCCTGGGCCGGACCGTTCGTGTTCATCGGCGACCCGGTGATCGCGCTGCTGATCGGTCTGGTGCTGGCGGTCTACCTGCTGCTGCCGCGCTGGACGCCGCGCAAGCGGAGCCACAAGTGGCTTGGCGACGCCGCGGCGGACGCCGGTCTGATCCTGCTGATCACCGGTGCCGGCGGGGGCCTCGGACAGGTGCTGCGCGATACCGGGATCGGCGACGAGCTCGCCCAGGCGATCGGAGGGCTTCCGCTGCCCTCGTTCCTGCTGCCGTTCCTCATCGCCTCCATCGTGCGCATCGCGCAGGGCTCCGGCACCGTCTCCATGATCACGGCGGCGTCCGTCACCGCTCCGGTCATGGCGACCATCGGACTCGACCCGCTGGTCGCCGTGATGGCCTGCGTGGCAGGCGCGATGGTCTGCAGCTACTTCAACGACTCCTACTTCTGGGTCGTCACCCGCTTCATGGGCCTCGAAGGCACCGCGGCGCTGAAGGCCCACTCCGGGATGACCACCGTCATGTGGGCGGCGTCCATCCCGATGCTGTTCGTCCTGAGCCTCGTGCTCGGCGCGTCCGGCTGACACCTCGCATCTCGCCCGACGGGGGCATCCCGTCGGGCGAGCCCCTGTACGACATCCTGAAACACGACGAACGGAGAACTCATGACCCTCGAGATCACCCGCATCCAGCCCTTCCCCGACCAGCGCACCGCGATCGTCACCGGTGCCGGCGCGCCTCGCGGCATCGGCCGCAAGGTCTCCCGCAAGCTCGCCGCCGAGGGCTGGAGCATCGTCGCCGCCGACCTCGACGGAGCGGCCGCCGAGGCCTTCGCGACAGAGCTGGCCGAGCAGCTGCCCGCGGACTCGGGTCAGAAGGTCCTCGGCCTCGCGGTCGACGTCAGCGACCAGTCCGCCGTCGACGCCGCCTTCGTCCGGATCGACGCCGAGATGCCGCCGGTCGCGGCGCTGGTGAACCTCGCCGGGATCCCGAGCCCCCACTCGATCTTCGAGCTCACCTCGGAGATCTGGGACAAGGTCATGGACGTCAACGCCAAGGGCACCCTGCTGATGACCCAGGCCGCGGCGCGGCGCATGATCGACGGCGGCTTCGGCGGGCGCATCGTGAACACCGCGTCCATCACCGCTCTCGACGGCGGCGGCACCTTCTCCAAGACCGGCTACGCCGCCGCCAAGGCCGCCATCCAGGGCCTCACCCGCGGCAGCGCCCGCGAGCTCGGCCCGTACGGCATCACCGCCAACGTGATCCTGCCCGGCCCGATCGACACCGACATCATGGGCGGCACCCTGACCGACGACCGCAAGACCGGCATGAGCGAGAACATCCCGCTGCAGCGCGTGGGACAGCCCGAGGAGGTCGCCGGACTGATCAACTTCCTGGTCAGCGAGGACTCCAGCTTCGTCAGCGGCACCTCGATCAGCGTCGACGGCGGCAAGCACATGCACTGAGGCGCATCGGCCCCGGGGTGAGGTCCCCGGGGTGCCGCCCCGTGCACTGCCGCACCGCAGAACCCGCCATACCGACCCGAAGGAGAGACCCCATGGTCGACTCGACACTCTCTGGCGCCCTGGAATTCGCGAAGATGCTCGCCGCGGGCGGTTTCCGCCTGGACCCGGTGGCTTCCGCCCCGTCCATCGAGGACCTCCGGCTCCTGGCGAGGAAGCGCCTGCCCACGATGGCCTTCGACATCATCGACGGCGCCTCCAACCACGAGATCACCCTCGACGCGAACACGCGGGACCTGCGCGAGGTGCGCTTCCGACCCCGCTGGCTCACCGACATCTCCCACATCGACACCTCCACCACCGTCGACCGGATGGCGCTGCAGCGCCCGTACGTGCTCGGGCCGCTCGGCCTGCAGCGCATGATCGGCGGCGAGGGCGAGCTGGGCGCGGTGCGGGCCGCCGGGAAGGCGAACATCCCCTTCACGGTCTCCACCGCCTCGAACTGGTCGATGGAGGAGCTCGCCGACGAGGCGACCGGGCCGCTGTGGTACCAGCTGTACATGTACAAGAGCGACGCGATCGTCTCCAACCTCCTGGCCCGTGCACGGGCCATCGGGGCCGAGGCGCTCGTGGTCACCGTCGACGTGCCGCTGAACGGCAAGCGCTACCGCGACCACCGCAACGGCATGTCGATCCCTCCGAAGATCACCCCGCGCAACGCCGTCCAGGCGGTCCGCCACCTCGACTGGACCCGCGCCATCATGCGGCCGCCGACGATCGGCTTCCGCAACCTCGCCGGCCAGATCCAGGGCGACAACGCCGTCTCGCACCAGGAGTTCGTCGCCAAGTACCTCGCGAACCTCACTCTGACCTGGGAGAACATCGAAGACGTGCGGCGGCAGTGGGATGGGCCCATCTACCTCAAGGGCATCCTCACCCCGGAGGACGCGCAGCGCGCGAGGAACGTCGGTGCCCAAGGCATCTACGTCTCCAACCACGGCGGTCGCCAGCTCGACTCCTCGCCCAGCTCCATCAGCGTGCTGCCCTCGATCGTCGACGCGGTCGGGGACGACATGACCGTCGTCTTCGACGGCGGCGTGCGCACCGGCGACGACATCGCCAAGGCCCTCGCCGTCGGCGCGGACCTGGTCTCGATCGGTCGCGCCTGGGGCTACGGCAACGCCGCCGCGGGGGAGCGCGGCGTGCTGCGCGTGCTCGAGATCCTCGACGAGGAGCTGGAGCTGGCCATGGGCCAGCTCGGCGCGACCAGCATCGACGCGCTGGATCGCGGCTTCGTGGACTACCCCGAGGCGTGGCACGGCGTCGGCCTGCACCGCGACCCCGAGCGATCCCCAGCTGCCCGGGCCGCCGGCTTCAGCGCGGGGACCACCGAGGAGTCCGCACGATGAGCACCCCCTGGAAGCTGGCCGTCACGGCGGACTACGCCGAGGCCGACGGCTCGACCATCTACGGAGACATCGGGCTCGGCACCCTCGCCGCCCACGGCATCGAATGGTCGCTGGTCGGGCAGGCCGGCCGTGACCTGCGCGGCGAGGAGCTGGAGGGCTTCGACGCGCTGGTCCTGCTCAGCGGGACCCCCTTCGGCCGCGCCCAGCTCGAGGGCGTCACCACCCTGCAGCATGTCGCGCGCTTCGGCGCCGGCTTCGATTCCGTGGACCTCGCCGCCTGCGACGAGCGCGGCATCACCGTGACCAACGCCCCCACCGGGCTGCGGGTGCCGATGGCGCACACGGCACTGACCTTCCTGTTCGCTCTCGCCCACTCCCTGCTGCCCAAGGACCGTCTGGTCCGCGAGGCCGCCTGGGACCGCAAGGCCGAGCATCGTGGTCCGGGCCTCGCCACCGCCACGATCGGCATGATCGGGCTCGGCGGCATCGGCCGGGAGACCGTGCGCCAGCTGCGCGCCCTCGACCTGGACGTCATCGCCTGGAACCGCTCCCCGCGCCCCGAGTTCTGCGCCGAGGTCGGCATCGAGCAGGCCGGGTTCGAGGACGTGATCGCCCGCAGCGACTACCTCATCGTCACCGTCGCCGCCACCCCCGGCACGCGCCACCTGATCGGGGCGCAGCAGCTGACCGCGATGAAGGACTCCGCGTTCCTCATCAACATCGCCCGCGGCGCCGTCGTCGACGAGCCCGCCCTGGTCACCGCCCTGCAGAAGGGCACCATCGCAGGGGCCGGCCTGGACGTGTTCGAAGTCGAGCCGCTGCCGGCCGACAGCCCGCTGATCGCGCTCGAGAACGTGGTGCTGTCTCCGCACGCGCTGTGCTGGACGAAGGATTTCGCCGAGGCGACCGGGGCCGAGGTGCTGGATGAGGTGATCGCCGTGGCGAGCGGCGGCAGCCCCCGCCACGTCGTGAACGATCCGGCCGGACCGGCCCGCCCGTGAGCGAGCGGTCCGCGGCCGACGGTGAGCGCTCAGCGGCTGACGCCGAGCGCTCTGCGGCCGACGAGGCCCGTCTGACGGAGCTGACCTGCCTCGTCACCGGTGCCGCTTCCGAGCGCGGGATCGGCCGCGGAGTCGCGCTGACCCTCGCCGCCCAGGGCCGCCCGCTGGCCCTGCTCGACCTCGACGGCGCGGGACTCGACGCCGCCGCCGACGCCGCTCGCGAGGCGGGCGCGCCCGTCGTGGTCACCGCCGAGGTGGACGTGGCCGACGCAGCGAGCGTCGACGCCGCGATCACCGCCCTCGAGGCCGCGAGCGACGCAGGTGCCGGATCGCTGCCGTCGTCCGGGCCGATGCCGTCGACCGGTGCCCTGCCGCCGATCGCGGCGCTGGTCCACTGCGCGGGCATCGCGAATCCGACCCCGTTCCTGGAGATGACCAGCGGAAGCTTCCAGCGCACCCTGGCGGTCAACACCCTGGGCCTGTTCCACTTGGCTCAGCGCGTGCTGCCGGGCATGCTCGAGCAGGGCCTGGGGCGGATCGTCGCGATGAGCTCCACGGCCGCGCAGGACGGCGGCGGCAACTTCTCGACCTCCGCCTACGCCGCCTCCAAGGCCGGGGTCGAGGGTCTGATCCGGGGGCTGGCGAAGGAGGTCGCCGGCACCGGCGTGACCACCGCCGCGATCGCTCCGGCGAACATCGACACCGACATCATGGACGGTCGGCTCGAGGGGGAGCGGCGCGAGCAGTTCGTCGCCCGCACACCGGTGGGACGCCTGGGCACCACCCGCGAGCTCGGCGAGCTGGTCGCCTTCCTCGTCGGCCCCCACGGCGGTTTCACCACCGGCGCCACCTACAACCTCAACGGCGGTCTGCGCGTGGGCTGAGAGGGTGCGGAAAAGCGGCGGTGCCCCGGGTGCGGAATAGCTGCGGTGCCCCGGGTGCGGGTTCGGATCCGCTGCGGCGTCGACCCGGTCAGATGTGTCGTTCAGGCTCCCTCATTCCGGCACATCTGACGGGGTCGACGTGTGCGTGGCCCCCGGAACGGCCCCGTGCTGCCCCGCGTCGCGGTGGGCGGGCCGCCGTGGTCGCGTGGTGAGGAAGAGCCCGACGGCCGCGAGGGCCAGGAACACCACCATCGAGGAGAACGCGAGACGGTAGTCGTCGAGCCCGGCGCGGCCGTCGGGCGCCAGCACGTCGAGGATCAGCCCGATCACCAGCACCGCCAGCAGCGAGGTGGTGTAGCCGCCGATGTTCACCATGCCGGTGGCCGTGCCGATCGCCCGTGGTGGCACCCCGGTGCGGGCGAGGTCGAAGCCCACCGAGCAGGTCGCCGAACCGACCGACAGGGCGACGATCAGCGGCAGCAGCTGCCAGGCCGTGAGCGGGACGGGGATCAGCAGGGTGATGGTCCAGGCGACGGTGAGCACGCCGCCGGCGATCCATCCCAGCCGGGCCCGATGCTGCGGGAAACGGCCCGTGGCGACCCCCACCAGCGGGCCGATCGCGACCATCACCACCACGTTGATGGTGAGCAGTGCCCCGACGGCGGCGGGATCGAGCCCATGGCCGTTCGTCAGGTACGGCACGCCCCACAGGAACAGGAAGGTGTTGACCGTCGCCAGCGTCAGGGAGTGCAGGAAGAAGCCCGACCAGGCCGCCCGGGAGGTGAACACGTCGCGGAGCACCTGCCCGGCGCGCGGCCGCGCCAGGGCGACGGCGCCCTCGTCCCCCGGCGGTTCGTCGCGCACCACGGCCAGCACCAGCAGCACGCTGAAGACCAGCAGGAACGCCAAGGACGACCACGCCGCGGTCCAGCCGAAGCCCACCAGCACCGCCAGGAACGGCACCGCCGCCACGGCCTGGCCGAACTGGCCGATCATGGTCGCGAGCTGCGTGAACACCGGGACCTGCCCGGTGGGGAACCAGGTCGCGATCAGCCTGACGACGCTGATCAGGGTGGCCGCGTCGCCGACGCCGGTGAGCATGCGCGCCACCAGCGCTGTGGGCACATCGGTGGCCAGGGCGAGCAGCAGCTGCCCCGCAGCCATGGTCACCGCGCCGAGGACCATCATGCGGCGCGGTCCCACGCGGTCCAGCAGCAGGCCGGCCGGGATCTGCGCGGCGGCGTAGGTGCCCAGCTGCACCACCCCGAACAGGCTCAGCACCGCCCCGTCGACCCCGAATCGATCGGACGCCTCCACGCTCGCCACCCCGAAGGAGGCCCGCCCGGAGACGGCACACAGGTAGGCGAAGACCCCGACCGCCCAGACCAGGTGGGCGCGGGAGACGCGGGAGGCGGGCACAGGGCTCCTTCGAACGGCGCGAGGCTCTCGGGCGAGACCCTTCGCACTGCACTCCTCACGAGCGCACCCCTATAGGATCTAGGGGTCGCAGGGTGGCGTCAAGGTGCTGCGGGGGTGGTCCGACCTGTCGTCGGCGATGGGACGGACGCGCCCTCGGGAGCCGTCACCGGCCGCGCCGGCTGCACGCCCGGCGGCGGCGTCGCCGCCAGGATCGCCTGGAACACGACGTCCACGCTGGGAGAGGTCGTGCGGCGGTCCCGGGTGGCCGCGACCTGCCGGCCGTCCGCCGCCGTGCCCACCGGCACCACCACGGTTCCGGAGGTATCGCAGACGCTGGCCGCCAGGGCGTTCAGCACCCCGATGCCCAGTCCCTGGCGCGCCAGGTTCACCACCGTCTGCGGCTGCTCGGACTGCCAGGCCAGCGGGATCTCGAGCTCCCAGGCCAGCAGGGCGCTGCCGGTGTCGGGATCGACCGCGGCGCCCGGCTGGGCGATGGCGATCAGCGGATGCGCCTCGAGGGCCTGCGGCGCCAGACCGGCCGACGCCGCATCGCCCTCGGTCAGCAGCGGATGATCGGGCGGGATGATCGCGACGTAGCGCTCGGTCCACAGGTGGACGCTGCGGAGATCCTCGGACGGGGGATCGGCCGCCAGGGAATGGATCGCGATGTGGAAGCGCCCGGAGACGATCCCGGAGACCAGATCCGGGGTGGTGTGCTCGGTCAGCTCGATGCGGAGGAAGGGATGGGCGGCGTGGAGCGTGGCCAGCACCCCGGGCAGGAAGCCCGCGCTGACGCTGGGGTGGCAGCCGATCACCACCCGTCCCCGCGGCGTCCCGGAGTGGGCGTCGACGGCCTCGGCGCCCTTCTCCAGCGCTGTGAGCACGGCCCGGGCGTGGGGGAGGAAGGCGGTGCCGAGCTCCGTCGGTCCGATGGGCCGGTGGCTGCGGTCGACGAGGGTTCCGCCGAGGGTGCGCTCGAGCGCGGCCACGTGCGTGCTGACCCGGGACTGCGCTCGATGCAGCGCCCGCGCCGCCGCGGAGAAGCTGCCGTGGTCGATGACCGCCACGAAGGTCTCCAACCAATCCGTCTGCTCGATGCGCGCCATCGCGTCCGTCGTCCTCCTGAGGGATCCCCGCGCGCCGCACGAGGGTCACGATCCGATGTCGGTGGATCTCCGAGGTCCGGCATCCCTGCAGGTCTCCGCGGAGTGTGACCCAGCTTATCAATATCGCATATAGGATTTCCGGATCGCGGGTCGAATCGTCGGTCTCCCGGGCACCCGGCGTTGGTAGTTTTCAGGCACCTCGCAGGAGACAACGCCTGGTCACGACGCGAGCACACCGCCGTGCAGGCATCGCCCCCGCGACGTGCATCCATCCGACCCGCACGATGAAGTGGAGTCCGCCATGACGCACACCCGATCCCGCTCCCTGCTCTCCTGCCTCGCCGGCGCCGCAGCGCTCGCGCTGGTGGCCTCCGGATGCTCCGGCGGCGCCGGCGGTGGGGGCGGCGCCGACCGAGACGCGGTCCAGGCCTGCAACGACATCAACGCCGAATACCCGAACGGGCCCGTCGAGCTGATCGTCCCCTGGGCCGCCGGCGGTGGCACCGACGGCGTCGCCCGGCTGATCGGCGACCAGCTCTCGACCCAGATGGGCAGCAACATCAACGTCGTCAACCGCACCGGCGGCTCCGGCGTCGTCGGCCACCAGGCCATGGCCGACGCGGAGCCGGACGGCCAGACGATCGGACTGGTGACCGTCGAGATCGGGATGATGCACTGGCAGGGCCTGACCGACCTGACCGGCGAGGACCTCACCGCGATCTCGCAGATGAACGAGGACGGTGCCGGGATCACCGTCGCCGCCGATGCCCAGTGGGAGACCGCCGAGGAGCTGCTGACCTATATCGAGGAGCATCCCGGCGAGGTCACCTCCTCCGGCACCGGACAGGGCGGCATCTGGCACCTCGCGCTGCTGGGCATGCTGCTGGACAACGGCCTGCCCGTGGACTCGGTGAACTTCGTGCCCTCCGAGGGCGCGGCTCCGGCCCTGCAGGAGATGGTGGCCGGCGGCATCGACATGACCACGAACTCCCTCGGCGAGTCCCAGACCATGCTCGACTCCGACCGGGCCAAGGCCCTGGCCGTGATGGGCACCGAGCGGGACCCGAACTTCCCCGACGTCCCCACCCTCGAGGAGCAGACCGGCTCGGACTACAACATGACCGTCTGGCGCGGGATCGCCGGGCCCGAGGACATGGATCCCACGGTGGTCGAGGAGCTCGAGTGCCATCTGGGCCTGATCGCCGAGTCCGACGAGTTCAACCAGTTCATGGCCGACTCCGGTCTGGGCGTGAAGTACCGCGGCGCGGAGGAGTTCCAGCAGCTCATGGCCGAGGACGACGCGGCCAAGGGCGAGGTCATGAAGGAAGCGGGGCTCGCGAAGTGACCTCGTCGGAGACCGGGGCCGCGGCGGGCGCCGAGGCTCCTGCCGGCAGCTCGCTGCCGGTGAACCTCGTGATCGGCGCCGCCGCCGTCCTCCTCGGCGGCGCGGTGATCCCCTACGGGGCGTCGATGCCGTACATCCGCGAGGGCATCCCCGGGCCGGGACTGTTCCCGATGATGATCGGCGGCCTCCTGGTCCTGTTCGGGGCGCTCGTGATCATCACGAGCCTGCACGCGGCGCGACGGAGGCAGGCCGCCTCCGCCCCGTCGGCGGAGGCCGGGTCCGTCGCGGTCGCGGCGGCCGACGAGGCGGGCTCCGCCGCCCCGGAGGCCGGAGCGGTCCTGGACACGGACATCGGGTCCGACGGGCCCCGGCGATGGATCAACGGCGCCGTCCTGATGGGCGGCATCGTCTTCTTCGTGCTCGCCGCCGAGCCGCTCGGGTTCCCGCTGACCATGGCGATCCTCGTGTTCGCCATCGTGTTCTCGCTGCGGGCGAGGTGGTGGGTCGCTCTCCTGACCGCCGTGCTCTCCTCCGTCGGCCTGTGGGCCATGTTCGAGCTGGGCCTGATGGTCCAGCTGCCCGACGGCATCATCCAGGGGTTCTGACATGATCGAGAACTTCGAAGGCGCCCTGGTCCTGATCGGTGATCCCACCACGATCCTCGTGATGATCCTCGCCGCCCTGTTCGGCCTGGTCATCGGGTCGCTGCCGGGCATGACCGCCACCCTCGCGGCCGCGCTGCTGGTGCCCTTCACCTTCTTCCTGGATCCGGTGCCCGCGATCGCCGCGATCATCACCATGTCGGCGATGGCGATCTTCGCCGGGGACATCCCCAGCGCCCTGCTGCGGATCCCCGGCACCCCGTCGTCGGCCGCGTACACGGAGGACGCCTTCGCCCTGACCCGCCATGGCAAGGGGTCTCTCGGTCTGGGGGTCTCCCTCCTGGCCTCCGTGCTCGGCGGTCTGTTCGGGTCGGTGGTGCTGATCTTCGTGTCCCCGATCCTGGGCGAGTTCGCGCTGCGCTTCACCAGTTTCGAGTACTTCTGGGTGGCGGTGCTGGGGCTGACGGCGGCGGTGATCGTCTCGAAGGGGGCTCAGCTGAAGGGCGCGATCGCCCTGATGGTCGGACTGCTGGTCTCGACCGTCGGCCTCGACGTCACGCTCGGGCACCCGCGCTTCACCTTCGGCAACGAGGAGCTGTACCGGGGCGTCGACTTCATCGCCGCGATGATCGGCCTGTTCGGGCTCTCGGAGGTGCTGCGAGCCGTCACGGCCCGCAAGGGGCAGTCGATGCCGATCCCGCGGATCGAGGGCCGGGGAGCCCTGCGCTCCGCCTTTCGGGCGATCGGGCGGAACAAGGCACGAGTGGCCTCGGGCTCGACCATCGGCGGTGTCGTCGGGGCGCTGCCCGGGGCGGGCGCCGACATCGCAGCCTGGATCTCCTACGCGTTCACCCGCTCCACCAGCCGGAAGAAGCCCGGCGATACGGCCGACGACAAGCGCCTGGAGGCGATCGCCGGTGCCTCCAGCGCCAACAACGCGGGCGTCGCCTCGGCCTACGTACCGACGCTGGCCTTCGGCATCCCGGGCGACACCATCACGGCGATCCTGGTCGGCGTGCTGCTGGTCAAGGGCATCACCCCCGGTCCGGACCTGTTCCTGTACCAGACCGACACCCTGTACGCGCTCTACCTCATCTTCATCATCGCCAACCTGCTCCTACTGCCGCTGGGCTTCCTGCTGATCCGGGCCTCCGGGTTCGTGCTGCGGATCCCGCGGACGGTGCTGATGGGGCTGATCGTGTCGATCTCGATCTGCGGAGCCTTCGCCATCAACAACGGCTACCTCGAGGTGGGTCTGATGGTGATCTTCGGGGTGCTGGGGTACCTCTTCGAGAAGGGCGGCATCCCGCTGGCGCCGGTGGTGCTGGGGATCGTGCTGGGTCCGATCGTCGAGAGCAACTTCATGCAGTCGGTGATCAAGACCAACTGGGACCTGACCCAGTTCTTCACCCGCCCCATCAGCGCGGTCCTGATCGTCCTGGTGGTCCTCGCGATCGCGGCCTCGCCGATGATGACCTGGCTGGGCAGGCGCGCCGAGCGGTTCGCGTCGGTGAAAGCGGCGCAGGACGAGGAGGACTCCTCGGTCAGCTCCTGACCCCCGCGACGACGACGGAGCCCCCGACGGAGATCCGCTCTCCGTCGGGGGCTCCGCTGCGTGGGGCCCCGCGCGCCGCTGCGGGAGGCGCCGTGCGCCGCGGTCTCAGGATCGGGTGCGCAGGCTCGTCATCCCGCCGTCGATCGGCAGCAGCACGCCGGTGGTGGAACGGTTGCGGGGGGAGGCGAGGTAGCAGTGCGCCTCCGCCACCTCCTCGGGCTCGACCAGGCGGCCGTGGGGCTGCCGCGCGTTCAGGGCGGCCCGTTCCGCCGCGGGGTCCTCGGCCTTCTCCAGCAGCCGGCCGATCCACGGGGTGTTCGCGGTGCCGGGCACGACGGCGTTCACGCGGATGCCCTCGGCGACCCAGTCCGCGGCCATGGCCAGCGTCATCGCCTGCACGGCTCCCTTGGAAGCGGAGTAGAGCACGCGCTCGGGCAGGCCCAGCATCGAGGCGATCGAGGCGGTGTTGACCACTGCGGCGGCCTGTGACCTGCGCAGGTGGGGGAGTGCAGCGGTGGTCACGCGGGCCACGGAGACCACGTTGACGTCGAGCACCCGCGCCCACTCGGCGTCGTCGTTGGCCTCGACCTGCCCCTGGGCCCCGATGCCGGCGTTGTTGATGACGATGTCGATCCCGCCCAGCTCGGCGGCGGCACGGTCCACCGCGGCCTGCACGGCGGCGGAGTCGGTGACATCGACCTGGATCTGCACCGCGCCCGCGGGAGCGCCCGACGGGTCGAGATCGAGGGCGGCGGTCGCCGCACCGCGGGTCCGGAGGGCTTCGATCGTGGCCGCGCCGATCCCGGCACCACCGCCGGTCACCAGAGCCGTGAGTCCGGCGAACTCGAGATCCGTCGCTGCAGTCATGGGGTGTTCTCCTCGTTGAGTCGTCTTCCATGCAGGATATGGGAAGCGACCCGGGTCGTGCTGCACCGCCCTGGGGCGCGGACGAGCGGCGGGACGAGGACGTCGCCGCGGCCCGCCTGCGCCGATCCATTCGCGGGACATCTGTGCTGGTGGCAGACGCGGACGTGACAGGTTGTCGAATCCGGATACGGGGTTCCCGGAACGCGGATCGCGCGGATCGGTTCCGCACTCTTTGCCGCTGATAGCGTCCCCAGGAGGTGGCCCGCCCGGCGTGCTCCGACCGCATCGGAGGCGTCGACATCCGATGTCTGGAGGGGGTGTCGGTCGGCCGTCGCCCGCAGCGAGGCCGGTCGAGCCGCACCGCCCCACGGATCACCGCTGCGACCGCCGACCGCCCCGCCAGTGAGGAACCTCCGTGCGAGCACTCGTCCTGACCGACTTCCATCAGCTCGACCTGGTCGAGACCGCGCGGCCGGAGCCCGGCCCGGGCGAGGTCCTGCTGCGCATCTGCGCCACCGGCATCTGCGGCTCCGACTTCCACGGCTTCACCGGGGACAACGGTCGCCGCGGGCCCGGTCAGATCATGGGCCACGAATCCTCCGGCACGATCGCCGCCGTCGGCGCAGGGGTCGACGCCGCGGCGCTGCCGGTGGGCGCACCGGCCACCTTCAACCCGGTCGTCGTCCCCGAGGAGCTCATCGATCAGTACCGCGACCGGGAGCAGCACGCCCCCGGCAAGCAGGTCATCGGCGTCGCCCAGGACGTCCAGTCCTCCTTCGCCGACTACCTCGTCGTGCCCGAGCGCAACGTGCTGCTGCTGGACCCCGCGATGCCGCTGCACCTGGGAGCCCTCATCGAACCGCTGGCCGTCGCCGTGCACGCCGTCGGCCTGGGCGGACCCCGGCCCGGGGAGACGGCCCTGGTGGTCGGCGGCGGCCCGATCGGCCAGAGGGTCGTGCTCGCGCTGGATCGCGCGGGGGTGGAGGACATCGCGGTCTCCGAACGCGATCCCCGCCGCCGCGAGCTGGTCGCCGCTCTCGGCGTCACCGCGCTGGACCCGTCGGCCGCACCCTTGGCCGAGCAGGTCGAGGGCGTGCTGGGCGGGCCGGCCGACCTCACGATCGACGCCGTCGGGCTCAGCGCCACCATGACCGACGCGCTCGCGGCGACCGCGCTGGGCGGCCGCGTGGTGCTCGTGGGCATGGGGTCGCCGCGACTCGAGCTGCCCGCCTTCGCGATCAGCACCGAGGAACGCTCGGTCATCGGCTCCTTCACCTACTCCGCCCGGGACTTCGCCGCCGCCACCGCCTGGATCGGCGAGCACGTCGATCAGGTGACCCGGCTGGTCAGCAGCGTCATCGGCCCCGAGCAGGCCCAGGAGTCCTTCACCGCGCTCGCGGCCGGACAGGGACCGGCCGGCAAGATCCTCGTCCGCTTCGACGAGCACGGCCCGTCCGACCTCCAGGAGCAGCCCGCATGAGTTCCCACCAGCGCACCATCGCCCACGTCCGCGCCTACACCGTCACCGGCGGCGGCGCCGACTACCACGACCAGGGCAGCGACCACTGGATCGACGACCACATCGCCACCCCCATGTCCGGCTATCCCGGCTATGCCGACTCCCGCCAGTCCTTCGGCATCAACGTGCTCGGCACGCTGATGGTCGAGATCGAGGCCGACGACGGCACCGTCGGGTTCGCCGTCTCCACCGGCGGCGAGCTCGGGGCCTGGATCGTCGAGAAGCACCTGGTGCGCTTCCTCGAGGGCGCACCCGTGACCGACCTCGAGCGGATCTGGGACCAGATGTACCGCTCGACCCTGTTCTACGGCCGACGCGGCATCGTGCTGAACACGATCAGCGCCATCGACCTCGCGCTGTACGACCTGCTGGGTCGCCTGCGCCAGGAGCCCGTGTACGCGCTGCTGGGCGGCCCGGTGCGCGAGGAGCTGAGCATGTACGCCACCGGCGCCCGGCCCGATATCGCGAAGGAGCTCGGGTTCCTCGGCGGCAAGATGCCGCTGCACCACGGCCCGGCCGACGGCGAGGAGGGGATGGAGCAGAACATCGCCCTGCTCGCCGACATGCGTGAACGCGTGGGCGAGGACTTCTGGCTGATGTACGACTGCTGGATGTCGCTCGACGTCGACTACGCGACCCGCCTGGCGCACCGCGCCCACGAGCACGGGCTGCGCTGGCTCGAGGAGGCGCTGATCCCCGACGACTACTGGGGCTACCGGCAGCTGCGGAAGAACGCCCCGTCGGGCATGCTGATCACCACCGGCGAGCACGAGGCCACCCGCTGGGGCTTCCGCCAGCTGCTCGAGATGGGCGCGGCCGACATCATCCAGCCCGACGTCGGCTGGTGCGGCGGCATCACCGAGCTGCTGAAGATCTCCGCCCTCGCCGACGCCCACGGCGCGATGGTGGTCCCGCACGGCTCCTCGGTGTACTCCTATCACTTCGTGATCACCCGGACGAACAGCCCCTTCAGCGAATTCCTGATGATGCACCCGAGCGCCGAGGAGATCGTCCCGATGTTCTCCCCGATGCTGCTCGGCGAACCCGTTCCCGCGGACGGGACGATCCGGGTGCCGGACACCCCGGGCTTCGGCGTCGAGTTCAACCCCGAGATCCCGCGCCACCGGCCCCACACGCACTGACGGCCGGCGGCCCGACCCCCTGATACATCGGATGTATCATCCCTCGGGCGCAGCGACGGGCGGAGCTCGTCCCTGGCATCGTGGGGCACGAGACCCGACCGGTGGCCGGCCCGACGCCCGAGCCACCACCCCTTCGAAGGAGAAACCCATGCAGCTGCGACGACTCGGCCCCCTCGGGCAGGAGAAGCCCGCCCTCGTCCGCGACGGCGTCACCTATCGCCTCGACGCCCTCACCGACGACATCACCGGGGCCTTCATGGTCGGCGGCGGTCTCGACGAGGCCACGGCCGCGGTCGAATCCGGCGAGCTGCCGGTGTGGGAAGGTGCCGACCAGGAGCGCATCGGCGCACCCATCGCCCGTCCGGAGGCCGTCATCTGCATCGGTCAGAACTACGCAGCCCACGCCGCCGAGTCCGGAGCCGAGCCGCCCAGCACCCCGATCGTGTTCTTCAAGCACCCCAACACGGTGGTGGGCCCGCACGACGACGTCCCGATCCCGCCCGGTGCCACCAAGGTCGACTGGGAGGTCGAGCTCGGCGTGGTGATCGGGAAGCGCGCCTCCTACCTCCCGGACGAGCAGGCGGCGCTCGACGTCATCGCCGGCTTCGTGACCAGTCATGACGTCTCGGAGCGGGACTACCAGCTCGCCGAGTCGGGCGGGCAGTGGTCCAAGGGCAAGTGCGCCGAGAACTTCAACCCCGTCGGCCCCGACCTGGTGCCGTCGAACGAGGTCCAGCAGCGGGACCTGCGCCTGTGGTCGAGCGTGAACGGCGAGGCCCGCCAGGACTCGACCACCGCAGACATGATCTTCTCCGTCGCCCAGCTGGTCCACCACCTGTCGCAGTACATGGTGCTCTCGCCCGGCGACCTCATCAACACCGGTACCCCGCAGGGCGTGGCCCTGTCCGGTCGCTTCCCGTACCTGAGCGATGGCGACGTCGTGGAGATGGGCATCGAGGGCCTGGGGGAGCAGCGCCAGAGGTTCGTCCAGCGCCGCTGAGGCCCCTGGCCGCTCGCGCGGACGCAGCAGCGCCCCGCCCGCCCCTGGATCTCCCCGGAGCAGGCGGGGCACTCGCGTGCCGTCGGGTCTGTGCCGTCCGCCGGGGCCCCGCACAGAGGACGGCGCCGACCCCGGGGCGGGGGTCGGCGCCGTCGGGCATGACGCGGGGATCAGCGAGCGGAGGAGAGCCCGGCGTCGATCTTGCGGATGGCCCTCGTCCGGCGCCAGGCCAGCACCAGCGTCGGGATCGAGAAGATCAGCAGCGCCAGCGCCAGGGCCGGGTTCCACGGCCAGGCCACGGCGGCCAGACCCGCGATGACGACGGTCAGCAGGAGCATCACCCGGCGGCTGCGCTCGTAGGCCTCGCGCATCTCACCCAGCTCCGCCTTCAACTGCTCCTGCTCTGCGGAGGTCGCGGCCTTCGGTCCCCGGGCGGCCTCGGCAGAGGCCGCGCGGTCCGCCCGCGAGGTGATGACCAGCCGCACGCCGTAGACCACGGCGGCGACCAGCACCAGGCCCATGCCGAGCCAGTTCTCCCGCGAGGCGAAGAGCCAGGACAGCACCAGGCACGACGCGATCGCGATCAGGTACACGGGGGTGCGCATGGTCCCGGATCCTCTCACGGGGGCAGGGGCGGTCGTCGTGCTCATCCGAGGAAGTTCACGAAGAACTGGACCAGAGCGATCGCCCCGGCGATGAACAGGAAGATCGAGCTGATCAGCACGATCACCCGCAGCACCGGGTGCATCTGGTACGGCTTCGGGAGCACCTTGTGCTCGGTCCACAGCTGCGCGAAGCCCCACACGCCCAGGGACAGCACGCCGCCGAGGATGCCGGCGAAGGAGATCACCGCGGTGTAGCTGACGCCGCTGAACAGCAGGAACGTCGCCCCGAGGAAGGTGTACGCGGCCACGGCGACGCGGATCCTGTGCCAGTGCTTGGGATCGCGCAGGAACGCGAACGAGGGGGCGAAGGCCTCGCGGACCGTGTACGGGTAGATCGTCGAGAACAGGGCCTGCAGCGAGCCGAAGAAGGCCGCCCAGATCGCGATCTGGTACAGGTACACCAGCACCGGGGAGATGACGGAGAAGAACGCCGCCTGGTCGCTGAGGATGTTGTCGTTGTTCGGCACGGATTCCGCCGCGCCGGTGCCCAGCACCACGTCGCCCAGGATCAGGAAGGTCAGCGCCAGGATCGTCACGGAGACGAAGGAGGCGACCACGTCCAGCTGCGCTGCACGCAGCCAGGCGCGGCCGTTCTCGAGGTTCTCGCCGTCCTCGGCCAGCGGGATGCGGGCCACGTCGGTGTCCAGACGGTCGAGCTTCGCCTCGAGCTCGGCCGGGTTCGGCACACCGAGCATGCCCCAGCGCTTGGCGCGCAGGGAGCCCACGTAGCCGATGTAGTCGTAGCTGCCGCCGCCGAGGGCGCCGAGGTAGGCGATGATCTCCAGCGGGATCGGCCGCGCGGCGACGTCGGGGAAGCCGTCCTTGACCCATTGGGGGTAGTCGGCGGGAGCTCCCGGGATCAGGCCCCGCAGGGCCTCGACCCACGGCGGGTTCGAGACGAAGACCGCGATGAAGGCGAAGATGATCATGAGGCCGACGACGACCGTCTGGAAGTTCTCCACGATCTTGAAACTGCGGATGAACACGGTCGCGAAACCGATGACACCCCAGATCATGCCCCAGATCATGGGGTTGATGTCGGTGTGGAACGTCCAGTTCGACCACTGCCCCAGACCCTGGAAGTAGGCGACCGCCCAGGAGGGGAAGCAGGCGACGGCCAGGATGCCCAGCAGCAGGGCCAGCCAGTTCCGGGGCCCGGGGATGATCTGGGCCCAGCGCTGGAAGGGGTGCTCGCCGGTGAGGGTGATGTAGCGGGCGCCGGAATAGACGATCGCGGCCTTCATGATCGCGCAGAACACGAAGGTCCAGAGGATGGCGACGCCGAAGACGGCGCCGCCGCGGGAGGCGGAGAACACCTCGCCGTTGCCGATGGTGACGGAGGCGAGGATCATGCCGGGCCCGGTGAAGGCCAGCAGGTTCCCGAAGCTCCATTTCTTCAGTCGGGGATCCGCCTCGGGGAAGCGGAGCTCCCCGAGCCCGAGATTCTCAGGCTGTCCTGTAGTCATGTCAGCTGGTCCTCCTTTGGGCCAGTCGTCGGATGTCTCCGGGGGAGAATGCTGCCGTCGCCCGGGGCGCGCCGCGGTCTTCGCGGGGGTTGCCGGTCTCGGGCGGGAGCTCCCGCGTGAGCCCCAGGATGGAACCTGGGTCACATTCGCCCTGAACCTAGGCCGTGGAACGACCCCTGTCAACCAGTTCCTACAGGATCGTGGATCGATGGTCGCCGAACGCCGAGCGTCCCATCGGGCGGATGGCGGGCCGCACCACGGAGCGGGACGGCTGTCGCGGCCGCGCTCCGCGGCGGCGTGAACGCCGCTGGCCGATGCGGTGGCAGCAGTGGGATGATGTGCGGAGACCCCGCCGTGACCTGGCTGTGACCGGGGGCGCGAGCGACCGACGGCCCCGTGGCCCCGAGACCGTCGGTCCGATCGGTCCCCAGCGGCCCGTGGTGGAGTCCGGGAGGACCCCCGATGGCGCCGCTCTCGCATCTTCGGGCAATATCCAATAGGATTATCGCAGTATCAGCAGAGCCGCATGCTCGCTCCGGGGATCCTCGGGGCAGTCGGCGGCACAGGCGCCTCCTCCACGGCGGCGCACCGCTCGGACGAAGGAGTTCTCCATGACCATCTCCACCGTGACCATCGTCGGCGCCGGGTACATGGGCGGCGGCATCGCCCAGGTCCTCGCCATCGCCGGGTTCGAGGTGACCGTCGCCGATGTGAGCATCGAGAACGCGAACGCCTCCCTCGAGCGCCTCCAGCAGGAGGCTCGCGACTTCGAGGAGCAGGGACTCTACTCGCCGGGCAGCGCCGAGCTCGTCGCGAAGAACATCTCCGCCGGCAAGAGCATCGAAGAGGCCGTCGCCGACGTCGACTTCATCGAGGAGGCCGTCTTCGAGCGCGTCGACATCAAGCGCGACGTGCTGGCGAAGATCTCCGAGCACGCCCGTCCCGACGCGATCATCGGCACCAACACCTCGACCATCCCGGTCAAGGAGCTGGTCAGCGCCGTGAAGAACCCCGAGCGCTTCCTCACCGTGCACTTCTCCAACCCCGCCCCCTTCATCCCGGGTGTCGAGCTCGTGGCCGGGGAGACCACCACCGACGAGGCCGTCGCGGCCGTCAAGGAGCTGCTGGAGAGGTCCGGCAACCAGGGTGCCCAGGTCGCCGACACCCCCGGCATGGTGCTGAACCGCCTCCAGTACGCCCTCCTGAAGGAGGCCACCGCGGTGGTCGAGGAGGGCGTGGCGACCGCCGAGGACGTCGACACCATCGTGCGCACGACCTTCGGGTTCCGCCTGGGCTTCTTCGGCCCGTTCGCCATCGTGGACCAGGCGGGCCTGGACGTCTACGCCAGCTCCTTCGTGACCTTCGAGGGCGCCTTCGGGGAGCGGCTGGCCACCCCGCAGATCCTCACCGACGCCGTGGCCGAGGACCGCAAGGGCGTCAAGAACGGCAAGGGCCTGTTGGGCGACTACGACGAAGCCACCGCGGCCGAGCTGGTCGCCTACCGCAACAAGGCCTACGCGAAGATGTCGCAGCTGCTGGCTGAGCTGGGCCCGGCCCCGAAGGCCACCCCCACCGCCGACTGACCCCGCGACCGGGCGGCCCGGCATCGGGCTCGCCCGCCCCGTCGGCCCCCGCTCGAGGACCCGGGGCCCCGCGCAGCCCGCGCCGGGCCCTGGCTCCGCCCGCCCGTCGGCCCCACGCCCCTGAGGGGCCACCCCACGCTCACTGGAGAAACACCCGTGGAAGACCTCGTCCTCGCGGAGCGGCCCGTCTGGCTGCTCCTGACGATCGCCGTCGTCGCGATCGCCCTCCTGCTCGTCCTCATCATCAAGGCCCGTCTGCACGCCTTCTTCTCCCTGCTCATCATCGCGGTCGCCACCGGCCTCGCCGCCGGCATCGGCGTCGGCGACGTCATCGACGTGGTGATCGACGGATTCGCCGGCACCGTCGGGACCGTTGCGCTCCTGGTCGGCTTCGGCGCCGTGCTCGGCAGACTGGTCGAGGTCACCGGCGGCGCCCAGGTGCTGGCCGACAAGATGCTCGACACCTTCGGCGAGAAGCGGGCGCCGCTGGCCCTCGCGGTCGCCTCGCTCTTCTACGGCTTCCCGATCTTCCTGGACGCCGGCTTCATCGTGATGCTGCCGGTCATCTACACGGTGGCTCGGCGGCTCGGCGGCTCGTTCATGCTCTACGTGCTGCCGTCGATCGCGTCGTTCATGACGATGCACGCCCTGCTTCCCCCGCATCCCGGCCCGACGGCCGCGGCGACCGTGATGGGCGCCGACATCGGTCTGGTCGTGCTGGTCGGTCTGCTCGTCGGCCTGCCCACCTGGTACGTCGGTGGCTACCTGGTCGCCCGCGTCATCTCCCGGCGCTTCCCGGACACCCCGGTGCCCGCCCTGCTCGGCGACCCCCGCGACGTCCCCGCGGCAGAGCGACCCGCCTTCGGCTCCATCGTCCTGGTGCTGCTGCTCCCGCTGGTGCTGATCTTCTTCAACACCGCCTTCTCCACGCTGGAGGCGCAGGGCACCGTGAGCGCCGACAACATCGCCTTCCAGCTCTCCCGCCTGATCGGCGCGACCCCGGTGGCGCTGGCGCTGTCCGCCCTGCTGGCGATGCTGCTGCTGTACGTGATCCCGCGCCGGCGTCGCGGTGAGAAGGTCGGCGGGCTGCTCGAGGAGCTCGTCGACGACGCCCTCGCTCCTGTCTGCTCGATCATCCTGATCACCGGCGCCGGCGGCGCCTTCGGCGCCATCCTCACCGAGACCGGCATCGGCAACGAGGTGGCCGGCGGCCTCGACGCTTTGGGCCTGCCGCTCATCGTCGCCGCCTACCTCGTGACCATGGCGATGCGCATCGCGCAGGGTTCGGCCACCGTGGCCGCCACCACCGGCGCCTCGATCATGGCCCCGGCGATCGTGGCCGGAGACTTCGGGGCCGTCGCCGTCGCCGCCGTGGTGATCGCGATCGGCGCCGCCTCCATCGGCTGGTCGCACGTGAACGACTCCGGCTTCTGGCTGATCGGCAAGTTCTGCGGCTTCGACACCGTGACCACCTTCAAGACCTGGTCCGTCGTCGGCACCAGCATCTCGCTGGTCGGCTTCGCGCTGTCCGCGGTGGTGTTCGTCCTCGCGGCCTGACGGGGCGCGAGGGCGGGCGGCGCGGCCGCGCACGAGGTCGGCAGGGCAGTATGGGACGTCACGGTTCCGCCGAGCTCCTACACGGGCCGACCGGTCCATGGAGTCCCGTGATCCGCCTCCGCCCGTCGCTCGGCGTGCCGTGCCCTGCCCTGACGTCCCGCCCCGACCCTGGAAGAAGGTTCCTGTGCCTGTGCCCGTCACTGTGTCCGAGAACGCTGATCGCCGCCTGCTGGTCCTCGATGACGACCCCACCGGTTCGCAGTGCGTCGCCGGCGTCGACGTCGCCTTCGACCTCGACCCGGCGATTCCCCGCGGTGTCCTCGCCGAGCCGGGTTCGACCTGCTTCGTGCTCACCAACACCCGGGCCCGGGACGAGGACGAGGCCGTCGCGCTGAACCGTCGGATCCTCGCCGGCGTGCTCGCCGAGCCCGGTGCCCCGGAGGGGCTGCACGTCGTCTCCCGCTCCGACTCGACGCTGCGCGGTCACGTGATCGCAGAACCCGCTGCGATCGCCGACGAGCTCGCGGCGCACGGCCGGGAGGTCGACGCGATCCTGCTGGTCCCCGCCATGCTCGAGGCCGGGCGCTTCACCGAGGGCGACGTGCACTACGCCGTGGTCGGCGGCGAGGCCCGCCGCGTCGAGGACACCGACTTCGCTCGCGACGCGACGTTCGGCTATTCCCACTCCGACCTGCGCGAGTTCGTGCAGGAGCGCTCCGGGGCAGCCGTGCCCGCTGCCGATGTGTTGAGCATCGGGCTCGAGGACATCCGCGCCGGGGGAGCGGAGCGGGGCGTGGAGCGGGTGGAGCAGATCCTCGCCGGCGCCCGGGACCGGCGCTGGGTGGTCGTCAACGCCACCGAGTACTCCGACATGGAGGTCGTCGCGGAGGCCGTCGCCCGCCGGGAGGCGGCCGGGCGCACGCTCGTCACCCGCTGCGGCCCCTCGTTCGTCCGCCCGCTGGCCGGGCAGAGCGGCGCCCGCGTCGTCGAGGCCGGCACCATCCCGGTCCCTGCGGGGCACCTGGACCACGGTCTCGTCGTCGTCGGCTCCCACGTCGGACTGACCACCACCCAGCTGCGCGCCGTCCAGGCCCGCGGCACCCTCGTCGAGGTCGAGCTCGACGTACCATCCCTGCTCGACGGTCGGCGCGAGCAGCACCTCGTCGACGTCGCCGAGCGCGTTCGGGAGGCGCTGGGCGGGGACGACTGCGTGCTCTACACCAGCCGTGACCTGGTGCGCACCGAGGATGCCACGGAGTCCCTCGCCATCGCCCGCAGCGTGTCCGATGCCGTGGTCGAGGTGGTCCGACGGGTCCGCACGGTGCGGCCCGCCTGGGTCGTCGCCAAGGGCGGGATCACCTCGCACGAGGTCGCCGCCCATGGGCTCGGGATCCGCCGCGCCCGGGTCCAGGGGCAGTTCTGGCCCGGCCAGGTCTCCCTGTTCTCCGCGCAGGAGGCGCCCGAGGAGGTCATGGGCACGCCGTACGTCGTCTTCCCGGGCAACGTGGGCGGAGAGCAGGCCCTCGCGGATGTCGTGGACCGCCTCGCCGCCGCCGCCGCCTCGCGCTGACGGCGGGGTCGCTCCGCGCCGGGACCCTGTCCAGCACTGCCCCGCCGGCCGCCCGTCCTCACCCGTCGGCGGACGGACGCGGCCCGGCTGCGACGGGTCAGCCTCCCCGGGGCGGTTCCGGCGCGGTCCGACCGGCGGAGTCGGGATGGGCCGGGATCCGGAACCCCAGGGCCGCGAAGGCCGCCGTGCAGTCCTCGTAGCTCTCGCGATCGAGGGAGTCCATGTCCGCGATGGACACCACGGCCTGTTCGGCGAGGGTGCGGAAGCGGGGGAGGGATCGACCAGGGAAGTCCTCTCTGGTGAAGCCCAGTTCCCCCATGGCCTCGCGATAGGCGCGGACGACGGAGGAGTGGACGCTCGCCGAGAGACGGTGTCCGCGATCGTTTCCGAGACGCTCCTGGGCGGCCACGACGCGACGCAAGTATTCCGCGTGCGGCAGCTCCTCCCAGAGCCGGTGCACGAGATCTGGGCTGATGGCGCGCAGCTGGTCGAGGAAGTCCTGGACCTCCGCCGTGCGTGATCCTGCATACGGTGTCGGCATCGACATCCTCCCGAGGCGAGGAAGTGCGCGACCGGCCCTGCCGTGAGCGAGCGCGCAGTGTTCGTGACGGTCAGCTCGACTATCCCACACCGTCCGGCTCGCCGGGGGCGTCGCGGTGCCCCCGGGGTCCGGCCGCGGCGGCGAGGCCGCCGGCGGCGTGAGGCCGGGCGGCGCAGTTGTCGAATCAGGGCGAGGCGACGGGCCCCGCGGGCGAGGCGCTCGGCGACCCGCAGCTCCTTCTTCCCGCCGTCCCCGCTCCCGGTGCCCGTGTCCCGGTGCCCCGCACGTCTCCACACGCCGCGATATCCCCGACGCCCACTTCACCCCGGGCCCCACACCACATGGCAGTTGCTCCAGGGGTATGAGCGCCTCTCTTCCATGGATGGACGCAGCGTGCACAGAACTCGCCAGTCACCGAGTATCGGGCGCGGGGCGCGGGGTCACGTGGCCGTCTTCACTCCTTGACGCCTCCCTCAGCGACGCCCCGGAAGAAGACGCGCTGCAGGGCCAGGAACAGCACGACCAGGGGGAGCACGGCGATGATGGTCCCGGCGGCCACCACCTGGGGGTTGTCCGCGAAGGTGCCCTGGAGGTAGTTCAACCCGACGGTGAGGGTGTACTTGTCCGGGTCCGAGAGGATCAGCAGCGGCCACAGGAAGTCGTTCCAGCTGCCCATGAACGCCAGCAGGGCGACGACGGCGACGGTGCCCTTGACGGCGGGCAGCCCGAGACGCAGGAAGCGCTGCCAGACCGTGGCGCCATCCATCAGGGCGGCCTCGTCGATCTCCCGGGGGATCGCCAGGAAGGCGTTCCACATCAGCAGGACGCTGATCGCGCTCATCATCGTGGGCAGGAAGACGGCGACGAGGGTGTTCCCCAGGCCCAGGGCGTTCACGACCTGGGTCAGGGCGATCATCGAGCTCTCCTGGGGGATGAGCAGCGTGGCTCCGAAGATCGCGAGCGCGATGATCCGACCGCGGAAACGCAGTCGGGCCAGGGCGTACCCGGCCATCGCGCATCCGACGACGCTGAGCGAGACGTTGAAGAACGCGACGAACAGCGAGTTGCCGATGTAGGACCAGACCGGGATCACGTCGGTGACCGCCATGTAGTTGGCGAGGGTGGGGTCCGAGGGCAGGAACTCGGGCGGGGAGGCGTAGGGGTTCTCGCCGACGCCCTTCAAGGAGGTCGAGAGCTGCCAGATGAACGGTCCGATCGAGATGACCACGACACCGAGCAGCAGCAGATAGCGCATGACCAGCTCGGGCGTCCGTGCCGTCTCGCCGTCGGACAAGAGGTGCTGGCGGGGACGACGGCGCCTCGGGGGCAGGGTGGCGCTCGCAGGGGCGTCGGTGACGGTACCGGTGGCCATCTCAGCTCTCCTTCCGGGAGGACAGGCGCAGGTTCGCGATCATCAGCAGGACGGTCAGCAGGAACAGGACGATGGAGATGGCCGAGGAATAGCCCAGGCGACCGGAGAGCCCGGTGCCCGACTCCCGGATCAGCATCACCAGGGAGCTGGAGCGGCCTCCCGGCCCGCCGGTGCCCCCCGAGAGCACGAAGATCTCGGAGAACACGCGGAATGCGGCCAGGGAGGAGATCACGCCGATCAGGAGCATCGTCGTCCGCATGGCGGGGAGCGTGACGGTGAAGAAGCGCCGCACGGGCGAGGCGCCGTCCATCATGGCGGCCTCGTGCAGCGAGGTCGGCACATTGGCGAGCACGGCGAGGTAGACGACCATGTAGTACCCCAGGCCCTGCCAGACGGTCACGATCATCGAGGAGGCCAGCAGCAGGAACTCGTCGGTCAGGAACGGGATCGGGCTGCTGATCACGCCCAGGGAGGACATGACGGAGTTGACCAGCCCGCGGGAGTCCAGGATCCAGGTCCAGATCAGACCGGTCACCACGACGGAGGCGATCACGGGGGTGTAGACGGCCGTCCGGATCGCGCCGATCCCCGGTACCGCCTTGCGCACCAGCATGGCCAGCAGCAGCGGCAGGACCACCAGCGGCGGGACGGCCCCGACCACGTAGAGCAGGCAGTTGCGCAGAGCGACCCAGAACATGGGATCGGCCAGCAGGTCACGGTAGTTCTGCAACCCGGTGAACGAGCCGCCCACGAGCGGCTGGGCATCGGTGAAGGAGAGCACGATCGTGTTCAGGAAGGGGAAGAGCACGAAGACGATCGCGGCCAGCAGCGCCGGCGCCATGAGCAGCCAGGGCGAGAGCGGGGAGTGGGTGCGCAGCCCGCGACGGCGCTGAGGTCGCGATGCGGCGCGATCGATCGCCGGGGCGTCCGCTGTCGCGGGGGCGACGGTCGTGGACGATGAGGTCATGAGCTGGCTCCGATCAGTCGGTTCGCCTGGCTGACGGACGCCTCGAGCGCGTCCCGGGCGCTGGTCCGGCCGACGACGGCATCCGAGAGCTGGCGCTGCAGTTCGATCCGCATCTCCTCGGTCCAGACCACGGGCTGGTGGTTGCGGGCGTCCTCGACCTGAGCGGCCGAGATGACGCGCACGTGGGTGCCGTCGGCGCCGTCCTCCTCGGTGAAGTAGGGGTCCTCGAGCGCGCCGACGGTCGAGGGGAAGACGTTCACCAGACGGGAGAACTCGGTCTGCTTCTCGGCCCCCGTGACGAATTCCGCGAAGGCAATGGCGACCTCGGGGTGCTCGGTGCGGGAGCTGACCGCGATGCCCTGCGAGGTCATGTTGGCGTGTCCGGTGTTCGTGATCGCCGAGGAGATGCCCAGGTTCTCGTACAGCTGCGGGGCGTTCTCCTTGAAGTTCTCCAGGTCGTAGGCCGAGCCGGGGGAGAAGGCGACCTGGCCGCTCTGGAACCGCTCGCCGGCGGTGGTCGCCGTGAGCACGGTCGCATCGGGCAGCAGCCCCTGGCGCTCGTAGGCCTCGCGGAAGCGCTCGACGAAACCGACGGCGAGATCGTCGTCGAAGATGAAGCGTTCCTCCGCGTCGTCCATCAGCGGCACCCCGTACAGCCCGAAGTCGGCGATGACGGGCAGCTGGCCGATCATGTAGTACTCGCCCTGCGCCGCATCGCCCATCACCAGTGCCTGGTCCAGCAGGTCGTCCCAGGTCTCCGGTGGAGCATCGGGGTCGAGACCGGCATCGGCGAACAGGGAGCGGTTGTAGTACGTCGGACCGGTGTTGAGATACCAGGGGTAGGCGAAGGAGCCGTCGGCGGCCTCGTAGGTGTAGTCCTGCCAGGCGCCGTCGAGATAGGCCTCCGCGGCCTGCGGCCGGGCCTCGGAGAGGTCCAGGAGCAGTCCGGCCCGCGCCAGGGGCAGTGCCAGATCGGGGGCGACGTTGATGACGTCGGGCAGGTCCAGGTTGGCGGCGTCGACCTGGAGGCTGTCGGCGTAGCCGTCGGCGGGTTGATCGACCCAGTCGATCGCGGTTGCCGGGTGAGCTGTGACGAACTCGTCGATCAGCCCCTGGAAGTAGTCGAGATACCCGCTGCGCAGGTTCCAGGTCTGGAAGCGGATGCTCCCTTCCAGCTCGCCGTCGGCAGCGATGGGGCCGGAGGGCACCGTCGGTCCTCCGGTGGGTCGCAGTCCGCAGCCGGACAGGAGCAGCAGGCCGCCCAGCGCGCCGCCTGCCACGAGTCCTCGACGAGTGAGCATGTGCTCCTCCTTTCTCCCGCCATCGGGAAGGGTCGTCAGCACCGACGGTCGGCCTCGGCGATTCGGGAGCCCCGGGGTGCTCCGCACGGACGGAACACCGTGCGGCAGCGCTGACGTCGGAAATCACTGTAGCGCTTAAGTTCGCCACCACTGTAGCGCTTAAGCAAGGAGTTGGTGCGCCGTGGTCGCCCGGTCGTGAAGTGTTGGATCTCACGGTCACGGCGCGAGAGGGCGGAGGCCGGCGAAAGGGTCGGATCGCGACGAGGCCGTGGGCTCCGTGGCGCCCGCTGCTCGCGGGGCGGGAGGCGATGCTAGGGTGCCTTAATCGCTTTAGTCGACACGTTGTGAAGGTGATCCCCCCGTGCCGCAGCCCATGCTCGGAGCCAACTACACACCCCGACGAGGGTGGTTCCACTCCTGGGGCTCGTTCGATCCGTCCCCGGTGCGGGAGGATCTCGCCCAGATCGCGCAGCTGGGACTGGACCATGTGCGGATCTTCCCGCTGTGGCCGGTGCTGCAGCCGTCCCGGACCCTGATCTCCCCCACCGCGGTGGACGACGTCCTCCGGGTCGTGGACCTGGCGGGGGAGCAGGGCCTGGACATCTCGGTGGACCTGCTGCAGGGCCACCTGTCCAGCTTCGACTTCCTGCCCGCATGGATCTCGACCTGGCACCGCCGCAACCTGTTCACGGACCCGGACGTCATCGCGGCCCAGCAGGAGCTGGCCCGTGTGCTGGGCACCGAACTCGACCGTCGCCCGCACGTCACGGGCATGACGCTCGGCAACGAGGTGGGACAGTTCGCGGCGTCCTATCACCCCGATCCGCACCCCGTCACGAGCCGGCAGGCCACCGAGTGGACCCGCGCGCTGCTGGAGACGGCCGACCACCACCTTCCCGGCCGTCGCAACCACCACAGCTTCGACGACACGCTGTGGTTCAAGGACGACCATCCCTTCACCCCGGCCGACGCGGTCACTCTCGGGGCCTCCACCACGGTCCATTCCTGGGTGTTCACCGGCGCCGGCCAGACCTTCGGCGAAGGGCATCCCGCGCTCGCGCTCTACGGGCGCTACCTCATCGAGGTCGCCGATCTGTGGCGGCGGCACCTCGGGGCCCCGGCGGACCGGCGGATCTGGCTGCAGGAGATCGGTGCGCCCACGCCCTGGGTCGAGGCCGAGGACGCACCGCAGTTCGCGGACACGAGCATCCGCGCGGCCGTGGCCCATCCCGCCGTCGAAGCGGTCACCTGGTGGTGCTCCCACGACGTCAGCCGCGGCCTCGGCGACTTCCCCGAGGTCGAGTACAGCCTGGGCCTGTTCGACGAGCATGGTCGCACCAAGCCGATCGGCGAGGCGATCGGCGCCCTCGCCGCGGAGCTGCGGGCGGGAGGCGCCGACGCCGACGGCCCGGCCGGTCGAGCCGACCGCACCACCGAGGCCGATCCGTCCCGCCCTGAGCTGCCCGTCCCCGACCTCGCCCGGGACGGCTCCGATCGCTCCGTCCTCGGGCCCCGCGGAGAGGTCTTCGCACAGTGGGTCGCCGAATCGCTCGAGGGCAGGTCCTGCCGCCTCGTGGTCTCCGACGACGACTCACCCGCCGTCGAGGTCACCGACCACAACGCCAGCCCGTCGGCCCCGATCAACCTGCGTCGCGTCGCGCGGCGCTGACCCGTCCGCCACCGAGGAGAATCCATGCACGACAACCGTCCCACCAGCGAGGACCGGGTCCGTCGCTTCCTCCGGGAACTGCTGCCCGCCCGCCGGCACCTGGACACCGCGCCGCTCACCATCGACGCCTGGGAGGCGCCGGACGAGCCGGTGCCCTTCGAGGTCGCGCGCGAGCAGGACTACACCCCGATCTCCGTGGGCGACCGCTGGGGCCGCCCCTGGTCGACGCTGTGGCTGCACGTGACCGGGACCGTCCCCGAGACCTGGACCTGCGACGAGCAGAAGGACATCGAGCTGCAGCTCGACCTGTCGTTCACGAACATGCCTGGCTTCCAGGCCGAAGCGCTCATCTGGACCCCGGAGGGCGAGACGGTCAAGGCGATCAACCCCTACAACCAGTACCTCACGCTCGAGCCCGGCCAGCAGGTGGACTACTACCTCGAGTGCGCCGCGAACCCCAATGTGCCGGGCGACTGGACCTTCGAGCCGACGCCCCTCGGCGACAAGGCGACGGCCGGAGAGGACCCGATCTACGACCTCACCCGGCTGCGCCTGGCCTGGCGCAGCCGCAGCATCTGGGAGCTCGAGCAGGATGTCGTGGCGCTGGACGGACTGATGCACACGCTGCCCGAGCAGTCGCCGCGGCGCTTCGACATCCTCGCGGCGCTGACCGCCGCGCTCGACGCAGCGGACCCTGACGACCTGCACGCCAGCGCGCCCGACGCCCGGGACGCGCTGCGGCCCGCGCTCCGGGCACCGGCCAATGCGTCCGCCCTGACCGTGATCGCGACCGGGCACGCCCACATCGACTCCGCGTGGCTGTGGCCGCTGCGGGAGACCCGCCGCAAGTGCGCCCGCACCTTCTCCAACGTGTGCTGGCTGCTGGAGCACTACGAGCAGCTGACGTTCTCCTGCTCCTCCGCCCAGCAGTACGCCTGGATCCGCGACGAGTACCCCGGTCTCTGGAAGCGCATCAGCCGTCACGTCGCCGAGGGGCGCTTCATCCCTGTCGGCGGCATGTGGGTCGAGTCGGACACCAACATGCCGGGCTCCGAGGCGCTGGCCCGCCAGTTCCTGCACGGCAAGAAGTTCTTCCTCGACGAGTTCGGGATCGAGACGAAGGAGACCTGGCTGCCGGACTCGTTCGGCTACTCGGCCTCCCTGCCGCAGATCTGCGCGCTCGCCGGCAACGACTACTTCCTGACCCAGAAGGTCTCCTGGAACCAGTACTCGACCTTCCCCCACCACACCTTCCGCTGGGAGGGGATCGACGGCACCACGCAGTTCACCCACTTCCCGCCCATCGATGCCTACAACGGTCAGCTGACGGCCGCGGAGCTCGCCTACTTCGAGACGAACTTCAAGGACAAGGGGGCCAGCCACATCGGCCTGACCCCGACGGGCTGGGGCGACGGCGGCGGCGGGCCGACCCGGGAGATGATCGCCTCCCAGGAGCGCTTCGCCGATCTCGACGGTGCCCCCAGGGTGGAGTGGTCCACCCCGACGGACTTCTTCACCCGCGCCCAGGAGGAGCATCCCGAGGCGCCGATCTGGAACGGCGAGCTGTACCTCGAGCTGCACCGGGGCACCTACTCCTCGCAGATCCACGGCAAGCAGGGCAACCGCCGCACCGAGGCGCTGATGCACGACGTGGAGCTATGGAGCGCGACGGCAGCGCATCTCGTCGCCGGCTTCGAATATCCCCACGAAGAGATCGACGCGCTCTGGGACAAGCTGCTGCTGCTGCAGTTCCACGACATCCTGCCCGGCTCCTCGATCGCCTGGGTGCACCGCGAGGCGGAGCACTCCTACGCGCACATCACCGAGCGGGGCGAGGCCCTGGTGGCTGCGGCGCTGCAGGTCCTCGGCGACGACGGCGGCACCGAGCAGCTCGTCAACTCCCGCTCGCGCGCGGTACAGGGCGTCGTCCCGCTCGGCGCGGACGTCCCCGAGCGGCCCGAAGGTGCTCCGGCGCTGTCCCGCGAGGGCGGGAGCCTGGTCGTGGAGACCCCGGAGCTGCATGTCGAGATCGACGAGCGTGGTCTGCTCACCTCGCTGCGCGCAGGACGCGAAGGCCGAGAGGCCATCGCTCCCGGCGCCGGGGGAGCCCTCCTCCAGCTGCACCGCGACGCCCCCAACGCCTGGGACTCCTGGGACATCGACGAGTTCTATCGCCATGTGCACCGGGACCTCGAGGCCGAGTCCGTCCCCGAGGTCACGACCGACGACGACGGCACCGTGCGCGTGGCGGTCGCCTACCGGACCCGCCCGGACGGCTTCCCGGAGCGTCCGTACGAGGGAGCACCCTCGGTGGGCGCGGGGTCGAGGATCGTGCTCACGTACTCCGTCGTCCCCGGAGCGACCGAGCTGGGAATCGACCTCGACGTCCACTGGCATGAGCGCAAGAAGGTCCTCAAGCTCGCCTTCCCCCTGGACGTGCGGGCTGCGGTGATGAGCAGCGAGATCCAGTTCGGGCACATCGACCGACCGATCCCGGTCAACACGAACGAGGACTTCGGTCGGTTCGAGACCTGCGCGCATCGATGGGTCCGGGTCGCCGAGCCGGACTTCGGCATCGCCCTGGCCAACGACTCCTCGTACGGGCACGACGTGCGCCGCGTGCTTCGCGGGAGGAACGGCGCGGGCACGACCACCGTGCTGCGGGCGACGGTGCTGCGGGCAGCGGAGTTCCCGGATCCCCTCGCCGAGGAGGGCGAGTACACCGTGCGCTACGCGATCCGCCCACGGGCGGCCGTCGCCGACGCGATCGACATGGGTGAGGCGCTGAACCAGGCGGAGCGAACGCTCCACCGCTCGGCACCGCTGGAGCCGGTGGCGACCCTCGAGGAGAGCAGCGCGCGCATCCAGACCATCAAGCGCGCCGAGGACCGCTCCGACGATCTGCTGGTGCGGCTGTACGAGTCCGAGGGCCGACGGGCGCTCACCGCGCTCTCCGTCCCCGGGGCGCGCTCGCTCACCGTCGTGGACCTGCTGGAGCGCCCGCTCGATGAGCGCTCGCCCCTCGCGGAGCGGGCGGCGCAGGCACAGGGGGAGCGGATCCCGCTGACACTGAACCCCTTCGAGATCACGACGGTGCGCGCGACGTTCTGATCTCCCTGGTTCTCCGGCGCGGCGGCTGGCCCGCAGCGTAGGCCCAGGCGTCAGCGCGGCCCCGGGTTGCGGGGGTACCCGGGCGGCAGCGGAGACCCGATCGGCGGCGCAGGCCCGGGCGCCGCGCCTGCCGATCGGGCCACGTGCGCCGTTGCCGTGCGCCGTTGTGCGCTCCGCTTCCACACATGGAAGCACAGCGCACAACGGCGGCCGGCCCCGGCCCCACGAGCCTGGCCCCCACGAGCCTGGCCCCCACTAGCCCGCCCCACGAGCCTGGCCCGCGCGAGATGCCGGCGGCAGGATGCTGCTCGGAACTCAGGCGCCGCGACGATTCCGTGAGCGGCCGGCTGAGTGGCCGGCCGCGCGGGCGATGAAGCGGCGCGTTCCGCGGGTGCAGAGCGCTGCGGTGTTGTCGAAATGTGACGGCCCGAGGTGCCGTCGGACACCGTCCGGTGGAATACTCATCAACGCTCCGCTTTGGACGACCGAAAGCATTCGTGATGACGACCAGTGACGCCCTCCCGGTCGAGGCTGCTGCCTCGGCGGAGGAGCGACCCTCGCGCGCGCCCGTCTGGCGCTCCTTCCTGCGCCCGGCGCCCCTAGCCGCCGCCGTCGTCATCGCCCTCAGCCTGCTCTCCGCGATCTTCGCCTCGCAGCTGAGCGCCCTGTCCGGGAACGACCCGTTCACCTTCCACGCGGACGCCCTCGGGCCCGACACCGCCCCCATCGGGGTGCTGGGCGGCATCAGCGCCGACCATTGGTTCGGGGTCGAGCCCGGGACCGGGCGCGACCTGTTCTCCCTGGTCGTCCACGGCGCCCGGGTGTCACTGCTGGTGGGCATCGCGTCGACGGTGATGGCGACGGTCATCGGGGTGGTGCTCGGCGTCATCGCGGGAGCCGTCGGCGGGATCGTCGAGAAGCTGGTGGACTTCGCCACCGACGTCACCCTGGGCTTCCCCTTCCTCATCTTCGCCATCGCGCTCAGCGCCCTGTTTCCGCTGGAGGCGCCTCGGGCCTTGCTGCTCACCCTGGTCATCGGCATATTCGGCTGGCCCGGGATAGCCCGCGTGGTCGCCGCGGAGACCCGCGTGATCGTGCGCCAGCCCTATGTCGTCGCCTCCCGCGTGATGGGCGCCCGCTTCGGGCACCTCTTTCGTCATCAGGTGCTCCCCAACGTCGCCTCGACCGTGATCGTGTACTCGTGCATCTCGCTGCCGGGCAGGATCAGCGCGGAGGCCACCTTGTCCTTCCTGGGCGTCGGCGTGCTGCCGCCCACTCCGTCGTGGGGCCGGTCAATCGGTGACGCCATCAGCTGGCTGCTCGTGGATCCCGCCTTTCTGCTGTTCCCCGCCGCGGCACTGTTCCTGGTGACCTTCTCCTTCAACATCCTCGGCGACACCCTGCGTGACGCCCTCGACCCCCGAGGGGTGCGCTGATGCTCCTCTCCCTGCAGCGCGTCGCCCGCAGCCTGGGCGTGCTCCTCGTCGTCGTCGCCCTCACCTTCGCGATCTTCTACGTCGCCCCGATCGATCCCGCGCTGCGCATGTGCGGAAAACCCTGCTCCCCGGAGGACCTCGAGGCCGCCCGCGGCTTCATGGGGTTCGACCAGCCCTGGTGGATCCAGCTGGGGACGTTCCTGATGGCGATCGTCACCGGGCGCACCTTCGGCTCGGCCGACGTCGTCGTCGAGTGCGCGGCTCCCTGCCTCGGGTACTCCTTCCAGCTGCACCAGCCGGTGACCAGCCTGCTCGCTGACCGTTTCCCGATCTCCCTCTCGATCGCGCTCGGAGCCGTCGCCCTGCAGGCAGCGTTCGGCATCGCCGCCGGCGTGCTGGCCGCACGCCGACAGGGCGGCCCGCTGGATCGGATCGTGACCGGGGTGTCCGTCGTCGCCGCTTCGGCCCCCGCCTTCGTCGTGGGGCTGCTCGCCGTGGTGGTGTTCGCGTTGCGTCTGGGCCTCCTCCCGAGCGGTGGGTACGAGCCCTTCACCGACGGCCCGCTCCAGTGGGCACGCCACCTGGTGCTGCCCTGGGCGACCCTCGCCTTCCTCAACGGCGCCATCTACGCACGGCTCGTGCGGTCCTCGATGATCGAGCAGCTCGGCCTGGACTACGTGCGCACCGCGCGTGCCACCGGACTATCCGAGCGGCGCATCGACGGGTACGCGCTGCGCAACCTCGCCCTGCCGCTGACCACGCTCATCGCCCTCGACCTCGGTGCACTCCTCGGAGGCACCGTCATCACCGAGCGGATCTTCGGCCAACCCGGCCTGGGGGCGCTGCTGCTCGATGCGACCTCCACCGCCGACCTCCCGGTCATCGTCGGCACCACCCTCGTGGGCTCACTGCTCATCGTGCTCGCGAACCTCGGTGCCGATCTCGCCCGCCCTCTGCTGGACCGACGCCTCGCCCGCGGCGGCCGCTCCTCGCGCCGCCCCACAGCCACCACCCCGTCTGCTCAGAACCCTCAGGAGAATCCTTCATGACCACGGCATCCTTCACGCGACGCGGCATCCTCGTCGCCACCCCGCTCGTGCTCGGCGCCGGAACCCTCGCCGCCTGCTCGAACAGCGGGTCCGCCAGCTCCCCCGACGACGGCGGCAAGAACGGGGGCACCCTGACCATCTTCACCACCGGTGAGGAGATGAGCTTCGACCCCGCGACCAGCCAGAACCTCGCGATCACCACGCTGGGGCTGACAGCGCGTCGGCTCACCTCCTGGAAGACCCCGGCCGACGCCCCCACCGAGCTGATCCCAGATCTCGCGACCGACGTCGGCACCCCGTCGAAGGGCGGCCAGACCTGGACCTTCACCCTGCAGGAGGGCCTGCAGTTCGAAGACGGCACCCCGATCACCGCCGGCACCGTCAAGTACGGCCTCGAGCGGTCGTTCGCCTCCGAGCTCACCGGCGGACTCACTTATCACAAGGTGCTGCTCGAGGGCGGCGCCGACTACGCCGGTCCGTTCTCCGACGAGCACCTCGACTCGATCGAGACGCCCGACGACCTCACCCTCGTCTTCCACCTCAACCGCCCCTACGGCGACTTCGGCTGGATCGCCTCGACCCCGGCGTTCGCACCGGTCCCCGAGGACTCAGGCGAGCCCGAGACCTATGCGACCGAACCCGTCGCCAGTGGCCCCTACCGGCTCGAGTCCTACTCCCCGGGCAGCCACGCCACACTGGTGCGCAACGAGACGTGGGACGTCGAGACCGATCAGGCCCGCCTCGGCGGCCCCGACTCGATCGAGTTCTCCCTCGCCCAGGACGCGAGCGTCGTCGCGCAAGCGATCATCGCCGACCGTTCGGACTCCCAGGACGCGTTCCTGGCGAGCTTCGTGCCCACGGCCCAGCTGGTCCAGGCCCAGAACGATCCGAACGTCGGCGACCGTCTGGTCACCTCCGGCCCTGGCGCGCTCGAGTACCTGGCGCTGAACACGGAGTCCGATGCGCTGAAGGACGTCAAGGTCCGCCAGGCCATCCAGTACGCCGTGGACAAGGAGGCCTACCGCACCGCCAAGGGCGGCGAGATCTCCGGCGACTACGCGACCACGCTGATCACCCCGGGCATCGCCGGCCGTGAGGAGTACTCGCTGTACGCGGACGATCCCACCGGTGACGTGGACCAGGCCACCGCGCTGCTCGAGGAGACCGGCGCCGGAGACCTGACCCTGCGCCTGGTCATCACCGACGACCAGACCGGCACCGCCGAGTCCGTCCAGCAGGGCCTCAAGCGCGCCGGGATCACCGTGACGATCCAGCCGCTGGACGAGAACGCCTACTCCTCCGAGGTCACCGCCGGCGATGGCAGCGCCTACGACCTGGTGCTCAGCTCGTGGCAGCCGGATGTCCCCTCGCCGAACGCGAACCTCACCCCGCTGTTCGACTCCAGCCAGATCGGGCACGGCAACTACAACCTCGCTCGCTACGACAACCCGGACGTGGATGCGGCGATCCTCGAGGCCTCCTCGACGCTCGACCCCGAGGAGGCGCACGCGAAGTGGGCCGCCGTGGATCAGCAGATCCTCGAGGACTCACCGGTGGTGCCGCTGATCTACTCGAAGAACTCGTTCATCCACGGCTCCGGCGTGGAGAAGTTCGTGATCGGCGAGTTCCCGGCCTACCCGAACTACCTCACGGTGGAGCTCGGCTGATGAGCACCGCCGACGAGCTCCTGGTCCTCCATGACCTGCAGGTGAGTATCGCCGGCCGGTCCATCGTGACCGGCTTGGACCTCACCGTGCGCGCGGGGAGGATCACCGCGCTGGTGGGCGAGTCGGGATCCGGCAAGAGCATGACGGCGCTGGCCACGATCGGGCTCCAACCGCGCGGCGCCGAGGCGCGGGGCGGCGCCCGGCTGGACGGTGATGAGCTCGTCGGCCGTTCCGCCCCGGAGATGCGGCAGATCCGGTCCGGGCGGATCGGGATGATCTTCCAGGAGCCGGGGCAGTCCCTGTCCCCGGTGATGAAGGTGTCCACCGGCTTCCGGCATGGCCTCGCCGTGCGCGAGGGCATCCGCTCCCGGGCGCATGCCGCGCAGCGCACCCGCGAGCTGCTGGCCTCCGTCGGCCTGCCGGACCCGGACCGCACCGCCGCCTCCTACCCGCACGAGCTCTCCGGCGGCGAACTGCAGCGCGTGGTCATCGCCCTTGCGCTGAGCGGCGATCCGTCGCTGCTGATCGCCGACGAGCCCACCACCGCGCTCGACGTCACCGTGCAGCGCGGGATCCTCGAGCTGCTGGTGAGGATCGTGCGGGAGCGGCAGATCGGGATCCTGCTCATCACCCATGACATGGGCGTGGTGGGCGAGATCGCCGACGAGGTCGTGGTGCTCAAGGACGGCGACGTGGTGGAGACGGGACCGGTGCGCCAGGTGCTCTCCGCGCCCGATGCCCCGTACACGCAGGCCCTGCTGTCCGCCGTTCCGCGGCTCGCCGAGAGCCTCGAGCGGGCCGACGGGGGAGCGGTGCCGGAGCAGCGGGAGGGCGAGCATCCCGTCGTCCGCGTCGAGGGACTGACCGTGGAGTACCACCGTCGCGGCGGCTCGCACCGGGCGCTCGAGGATGTCGGCACGGAGATCCGGCGCGGGGAGATCCACGGCCTGGTCGGCGAGTCCGGCTCCGGTAAGTCCACGTGGGGGAAGGCTCTCGCGGGCCTGGTCCCGGCGCAGGCGCGCACCCTCGAGATCGAGGGCGTCGACCCGCGCACGCTCGGCGCCGCGCAGCGTCGGGCGGCGTACGCGCGGGTGGGGCTCGTGTTCCAGGACCCCGCCTCCTCGCTGAACCCGCGCCGCACCGTGGGCTGGAGCATCGGGGAGCCGCTGCAGCTGGCCGGCGGCATCTCGCGCACCGACATCGCGAGGCGCGTGAAGCGGGCGCTGGAGATCGTGCATCTGCCTGCCTCGTACGTCAGCCGGCTGCCGCATGAGCTCTCGGGCGGTCAGCGCCAGCGGGTCTCGATCGCCCGCGCCCTGATCCTCGAGCCGGCCCTGCTCATCGCCGACGAGCCCACCAGCGCCCTGGACGTCACCATCCAGGCGCACGTGATCGACGTGCTGCGCGACGCGATCGAGGAGACCCGCTTCGCCTGCGTGTTCATCAGCCACGACCTGGCCGTGGTCGGGACCCTCGCCGATCGCGTGACGGTGCTGCAGGCCGGGAAGGCGGTCGAGCAGGGCGCCGCGCGCGATGTCCTCGGGAACCCGCAGCACGAGTACACGCGCACCCTGCTCGCGAGCGTGCCCGACCCCGCCCGGCGGCTGCGCGCCGGCGACCGGCCGGCCGCGTAGACCCGGACGGCAGGGCAGACCCGGACGGCGCGCCAGCCGAGCGGGCCACGTGCGCCGTTGCCGTGCGCCGTTGTGCGCTCCGCTTCCACACATGGAAGCACAGCGCACAACGGCGGACGGCCCCTGCCGCCACGAGCCAGGCATCCACGAGCCTGGCCCCACGAGCCTGCCCCCACGAGCCTGCCCTCACGAGGTGCCCGGAAGCCGGCAGGACGCTGTGGGCACCGGGGCGGTGTGGGCACCGGGGCGGTGCAGGTCAGACCGCCGGCACGGCCTCCCACGCCCGGGACGCCGCGGACCGCACCACGGCCTCGCACACCTCGGCCGCCGCGAGCCCGTCGGCCGCGTTCGGCGCGAGCTGCGTGCCATGGGCGACGTCGGAGAGGAATTCCGCCGCCTCGATGGTCTTGAGGTCGTCGAAGCTCATGGGGATGCCGGGGCCCGGCTGGAAGCGGGAGTACTCGCCGTGACCGGGGCCGGCCAGCACCGTGGTGTAACCGTGCTCGCTGCCGCCCTCGCCGAGCATCACCTCGAACTCGTTCATCCGGGTGAAGGACCAGCGGGCCGAGCCCTCGGTGCCGAACAGCTCCAGGGCGTAGTCGCTGCGGTGGCCGCGCGCCACGCGGGAGGACTCCATCGTCGCGTGGGCCCCGCCGGACAGATGCGCGAGCGCCGCGACCCAGTCCTCGTTCTGCACCGGACCGCGTTCGCTGCCCACCTCGATGCCGCCGTGGCCGACCCCCGCGGAGGTGGGGATCGGACGCTCGGGGATGAACACGTCCGAGGTGGCGGTGACCTCGGCAATGTGCTGACCGGTCACGTAGGAGACCAGGTCCGCGCCGTGGGAGAGCAGATCTCCGATCACGCCGCTGCCCGCCTTGTCCCGGTCGTAGCGCCAGGTCAGCGGACCATCGGGGGAGGAGGCGTAGTCGGCGTTCAGCCAGCAGCGCACGTTCGTGATCCGGCCCAGGCTCCCGTCGGCCACCAGGGAGCGCAGGTGCTGGACGGCCGGCGCATGGCGGTAGTTGAAGCCGACGGCCGTGGCCACCCCGGCGGCGGCCGCGGCGTCGTGGATCTGGCGGGACTGCTGCGCGGAGACGCCCATCGGCTTCTCGATCCAGAAGGGCTTGCCGGCCTCGGCCGCCTTGACCGCGAAATCGCGGTGCAGGAAATTCGGCGAGCAGATCGAGACGGCCTCGACCTCGGGATCGGCGAGCACCTCGTCGATGCTCGCCACTGCCTTGTCGAACCCGAACTGCTCGGTGGCAGCGTGCTGGTTCGCCTCCAGCGGGTCCGCCGCGACCACCAGGCGCGGCCGCACGCCGAGCTCGGGGAAGCGGGACGGGATCCGCTGGTAGGACGTGGCGTGCAGACGTCCCATCCAGCCGAGGCTGACGACGCCGATGCCGATGTCTTCCATACTCACTCCCCGTCGAACTCCGCGAGCAGGCGCTCGCGCATGCGCACATTGATCGCGTCGGCCTCCTCCTCCCAGCCGAACACGCACACGGACATCGGCCCGTCGTACTCGCGCTCGCGCAGGTAGGCGAAGGCGGCGTCCCAGTCGATCTCGCCGCGACCGATCTCGTTGTGCTGGTGGATGCGGGCGTCGACCCCGGGCGGGTTCATGATGTAGCGGTTGCCCACGTTGGCGGTGTGGTCGAAGACGTCCGCGATGTGCAGGTGCTTCAGGCGGTCCCCGGCGTAGTCCATCATCTCGCGCGGGTCGCGAGCGCCCTGGCCCAGGTGGTAGGCGTGCGGGAAGCAGAACTCGTAGTTCAGCCAGTCGCGGTCCACGCCCCGGATGATCTGCACGGCCTGGTCGTTCTCCTCGACGAAGTCGTAGGGGTGCGCCTCGATCGTGCACTCCAGCCCGTACTTCTCGAAGACGGGGATCAGCTCCTCCATCGAGCGGTAGAACTGGTGCTCGCTCTGGAGCGCGCGGTTCGGGTCCCCGGAGAACTCGGTGGCGATCAGCGGCACCTCGAGGGCGTCGGCGATCTCCAGCATCCGCGTCCAGCTGCGCACCTGCGCCTGGCGCTCCTGCTCATCCGGGCTCGCCCAGTCGAAGACGGGGTTGAAGGTCCAGATCTTCACCCCGGTGTCCTTCATCGCCTGCTTGACCTCGGCGATCTGGTGGCGATCCACCTTGGGGTAGTGGTGCCACTCGTGGAAGTCTGCGCGCGGGGACAGCTCGAGATAGTTGAAGCCGAGCTCGCGGGCCTTGTGCAGCTCCTCGGCGACCGAGAGGTGCGGGTGGTACATGCTCGGGTCCAGCAGGATCTTGACCATGGTGTCTCCTGAGGGGTCGGGCGGCCGACGGGGCGTCGTGCGCGATGCGGCGGGTGTGCGGGTCCGGTGGACCGGGGATCACCTGATCCCGAGGCCGCACTCGGCCAGGAACTCACGGGTCGCGATCGCGTTGGGCAGCGGCAGACCGGGATCGCAGGGGTAGAGGTCCTGCTCGCAGATCACGTACAGCTCCTTGTCCATCGCTGCGAGCTTCGCGACCAGGTCCTTCATGTCCGGCAGGCCCTTCGGCGGGCACACCGAGGCGCCCTTGGCGACGGCCTCCCCGAAGGGCCAGTCCTTCTCGTGGGCCTCGCGGGTGAGGTCCGGGTCGAAGGCCTTGATGTGCACGTAACCGATGCGCTCGGGGTACTCGTCGATCATCGCCAGCGGATCGCCGCCGCCGTAGACGATGTGCCCGGTGTCCAGGCAGAAGCTCACCAGCTCCGGATCGGTGGCCTCGAAGATCGCGGCGATCTCCTCCGGGGTCTCGATGTGGCTGTCCCCGTGGGGGTGCAGCACCATCGTCAGCCCGTAGTCCTCCTTGAGCAGCTTGCCCAGGCGGTTGGCGTTGGTGACGTACCGTTTCCAGGCGTCTCCGGTGAGCTTGCGATCATCGGTGAACTCCCAGGTCTTGTCATCGCGGTACAGCGGCGGGAGGTGGACCATGTACTCCGCGCCGACGGCCGCGTGGGTCTCGGCGATCGCCCGGAAGGTCCGCTCCGTCTCCGCCCAGGCCTCCTCCTGGTGCAGGATCCCCCAGCCGGTGCCGGCGACCACCTGGAATCCGTGCTCGTCCATCACGGACTGCAGCTGCCTCGCATCCTGGGGGAAATAGCCCCAGGGCCCGGTCTCCATGACGGAGAAGCCGGCCTCGGCCATCTCCCCGAGCGCCGTGCGCCAGGGGATCTGCTTCTCGTCCTCGGGGAACCACACGCCCCACTGATCAGGGCACACCCCGATGGTGAGCTTGTCGAACGGCGGCTCGGGGTTGCGGGAACGGTCGGTGCGTGGGGCGTCGGTGGAGGTCACGGCGTTGCTCCTTCGATGGTCAGGGCGAGATTGTTCCGGACGGTGGGGTGGCGCGGGGCAAGGCGCGGCGGCTGGTGAGGGATGACAGAGCTGGTGAGGGATGACCGAGGGGTGACAGGGGGCGACGGACGGGCGACCGAGGGGTGACAGGGGAAGTAGTGGACTCCTTCGATCGGCCAACCCGTATGGGCGGTCGGCCGATCGACTACGTCCACTGCTTCCCCGGCCCCGCCGGCGGACCTGACGTGCCCGGCCCGGCGGCGGACCTGACGGGGAAGACTGTCGGGCCGGGCCGGGCCCGATGTGGCCGGGCCCGGCGGCGGCCGCCGTCAGTCGTGGGTCGGGAAGCTCATGGAGGACTCGACGGTCTCGTTCTGCGCGGGCCAGCGCGTGGTGACGGCCTTCTGGCGCGTGTAGAAGCTCAGCCCCTCGGGACCGTGCGCGTGGTGCTCGCCGAACAGCGAGTCCTTCCAGCCGCCGAAGGAGTAATAGCCCACCGGCGTCGGGATCGGCACGTTGATGCCGATCATCCCCACCTGGATCTCCTCCTGGTAGCGCCGCGCGTAGTGCCCGGAGTCGGTGAAGATCGCGGTGCCGTTGCCGAACGGCGAGGAGTTCACCAGCTCGACGGCCTCGTCGAAGTTGTTCACGTGCATGACCACCAGCAGCGGCCCGAACACCTCGTCGGTGTAGGTCGGATGGGTGCTCTCCAGGTCCGTGATGACGATCGGGCCGACGAAGTTGCCGTTCTCGTGGCCTGCGACGACCAGGTCGCGGCCGTCGACCAGGATTCTCCCGCCGGCTGCCTCGGCCTCGTCGGTCATGCGGATCACGCGCTCGCGGGCGTCGGGCGTGATCACCGGCGGCATGTCGGTGCGGGGGTCGTCGCCGGGGCCGACGACGAGCTTCTCGGCCTCGGCCTTGATGGCCTCGAGGAACGGCTCGTGCGCATCGCCGACGGTGACCGCGACCGGGACGGCCATGCAGCGCTCGCCGGCGGAGCCGAAAGCGCCCGAGGCCACCTGCGAGGCGGCCGAGGGGATGTTCGCATCCGGCATCACCACGGCGTGGTTGTTGGCGCCGCCGAGGGCCTGGACGCGCTTGCCGGCGGCCGAGGCGGTGGCGTGGACGTGCTTCGCGATCGGGGTGGAGCCGACGAAGGACACCGCGGAGATGCCGTCGTGGGTGCACAGCGCGTCGACCGTCTCCTTGCCGCCGTGGATCACCTGGAAGACGCCGTCGGGCAGGCCGGCCTCCTGGTAGAGGCGGGCGACGACGTTCGAGGCGGACGGGTCGCGCTCGGAGGGCTTGAGCAGGAAGGCGTTGCCGGTCGCGATCGCGATCGGGTGCATCCAGAAGGGCACCATGGCCGGAAAGTTGAACGGGGTGATGCCGGCGACGACGCCGAGCGGCTGGCGCATGGTGTGCGCGTCCACGCCGGTGGAGACGTTCTCGGAGAAGCCGCCCTTGAGGTCCTGGGTGATGGAGGTGGCGAACTCGAGGGTCTCCAGGCCGCGGGCGATCTCGCCCTTCGCGTCCCCGAGGGTCTTGCCGTGCTCGCGGGAGATGTGCGCGGCGATCTCGTCGCTCGCGTCGATCAGCAGCTCGCGCATGCGGTACAGGACCTGGGTGCGCTTGGCGAGGGAGACCTGGCCCCACTCGCGCTGCGCGGCGGCGGCGACCTCGACAGCGCGGTCGACGGTGGCGGCATCGCCGAGGTGCAGCGTGCCGACCTCCTGACCGGTGGCGGGGTCGAGGATCGGCTGGGTGGAGCCGGTGCCGGCGGTCTCGGTGCCGCCGATCCAGTGCTGGACGTCGTATCCCATGGGTGTTCTCCTCGGTGCGGTGGACGGGGTGGTCTGTGGGGAGCCGGGGTGGCTCGGGTGGGTCAGGTGGCCCGTGTGGGTCAGGTGGGGCTGGCTGCGAACTTTCGTCGCCCTCCGTGACCTCACGGCCTGTACGGCGTTGAGGTCACGCTCAGCGACGAGAGTTCGCAGCCGCGGGTGCTCGGCGGGGTGGCGATATCGGTGGCCGGGAACGATGTGCCCCGGAGCCCGGAGCCCGGAGCCCGGACCCCGGAGCCCGGACCCCGGAGCCCGGACCCCGGAGCCGGGGACGGTCAGAGATAGTGGCGCTGGGGCGCCTTGTCCGCCTCGTACTCGGTCGAGGCCTGCTGCGTGGACTCCAGGCGGGAGACCTGGGGGACGGGCACGTCCCACCAGCCGTTGCCGGGCGGGTTCGGGCCGTACAGGTCGGTGTTGACCACGATCGCGGTGGCGTCCTCGGAGGCCTCGGCCCGGCGGTAGGCGTCGCGGAAGTCGGCCGCGCTGGAGACCTCCTGGACCTCCAGGCCGTAGGAGCGGATGTTCGCCGGGATGTCGAAGGGCAGCTTGTCACCGTCCAGCATCCCGGTGCTCTCGTCGCGCATGCGGTACTTGGTGCCGAAGCGCTGGGAGCCGTGGGACTCCGAGAGGGAGCCGATCGAGGACCAGCCGTGGTTCTGCAGGATCACCAGGATGACCTTGACCCGCTCGGCGACGATCGTGGCGATCTCCTGCGGCGCCATCTGGAAGGTGCCGTCCCCGATGATCGCGACGACCTCGGATTCCGGCCGGGCCATCTTCGCGCCGAGGGAGGCGGGCAGCTCGTAGCCCATGCAGGAGTAGCCGTACTCCAGGTGGTACTGGATGGGGGAGCGGGCCTTCCACAGCGCCTGCAGGTCACCGGGCATGGACCCGGCGGCGTTGATGACGATGTCCTCCTCGCCCATCAGCTCGTTCAGGGCCCCGAAGATCTCGGTCTGGGCGGGCAGCTCCTGGTCGTGGGGCTGGAAGCAGGGCTCGATGAGTTTCTCCCATTCGGCGCGCCTCGTCTGTGCCAGGGCGCTGTGCTCGGCCGGGGCGCGGTATCCGGCCAGCGCCTCCCGCAGGGCGTCGAGCCCGGCGCGGGCGTCGGTGACGACCATGGTCGCGGAGTGCTTGGCGGCGTCGAACGCCTTGACGTTGAGGTTCACGAACCGCGCGTCGGGGTGGCGGAAGGCCGTGTGGGAGGCGGTGGTGAAGTCGGTGTAGCGGGTGCCGACGCCGATGATCACGTCGGCCTCCGCAGCGAGATCGTTCGCGGCATCGGTGCCGGTCGCGCCGACGCCGCCGATCGCGAGCGGATGGTCGGCGCTCAGCGCCCCCTTGCCGGCCTGGGTGTCCAGCACCGGGATGCCGGTGGCGTCCGTGAACGCCGCCAGCGCCGCGCTCGCCTCCGAGTAGATGGTGCCTCCGCCGGCGATCAGCACGGGCCTGCGGGCGGAGCGGATGACCGTGGCCGCACGGTCGAGGGCGGCCGGCTCGGGGACGGGCCGGGCCACGTGCCAGGTGCGCTCGCGGAAGAACTCCAGCGGCCAGTCGAACGCCTCGGCCTGCACGTCCTGGGGGAGGGAGAGGGTCACGGCGCCGGTCTCGGCGGGATCGGTGAGCACCCGCATCGCCTGCAGCGCCGCGGGGATCAGCTGCTCGGGCCGGGAGATGCGGTCGAAGTAGCGCGAGACGGGGCGGAAGGCGTCGTTGACGGAGACGTCCCCGCCGGTCTCGTCCTCGAGCTGCTGGAGCACGGGATCCACGGCGCGGGTGGCGAAGATGTCGCTGGGCAGGAGGAGCACCGGGATGCGATCCACGGTCGCCAGCGCCGCGCCGGTGATCATGTTCGTCGAGCCCGGCCCGATGGAGGCGGTGCAGGCGAGGGCCTGCCGGCGGTTCTTCGTGCGGGCGTAGGCCACGGCGGTGTGCACCATGTTCTGCTCGTTGCGCGCCTGGTAGTAGGGCATCGGGTTCTCGCCCTCGCCCGGGTCGGTCGCGTTCTGCAGCAGCGCCTGGCCGAGCCCGGCCACGTTGCCGTGGCCGAAGATCCCGAAGGTGGCGGGCAGGAAGCGCTCGCGGACGCCGTCGCGCTCGGTGAACTGGGCGGCGAGGAAGCGGACGAGGGCTTGGCCGACGGTGAGTCGGATCGTGCCGGCGCGGGCCGACGAGGGGTCGCTCATGCTGCCTCCGTGATGCGCGATCCGTGACGGGGACGGATCTCGAGGGACACCGTGCGTCGCGAGGGACTCGACGGTGAGTTCATGGGCTCCAGCATGCCCACGCGCTCCGCGCTTGTCAACACTTTGTCAGGACAAGAATCCCACAGGAGGTCTGCAGGTGAGGCGCCGCTGCCTGGAGGTCCGTGCGCGACGCACCTTCCGCGGGGCCCGATCCCTGTGCTAGCTTGCCGGTTAGTCAGTGAGTCCTAGACACTTAGACCGAACATATTGCATCCACGTGGTGACACACGCATGACATGTGGTGCGTGCCCTCGGACCCCGACTCGCCGCCGGTCACCGGATCGACGCCCGGCACGATGAGCATCGCTCGCGCGCCGGACTCACGTTCCAAGGAGGGAACATGAGCCAAGCCCACCACGCGGAACGAGCGCGCATCACCGACCTCGTCCGCACCACCGCGGCCGCCGGCCCCAAGCGCTCGATCGGCTTCCTCGCCGTCGTCGCCTGCCTCGGCGGCTTCCTGTTCGGCTACGACACCGGCGTGATCTCCGGTGCGCTGCCCTACATGTACATGCCGCAGGAGGCCGGCGGTCTCGCCCTGACCTCCCTCGAGGAGGGCCTGGTCGGCGGATTCCTGCTGGGCGGCTGCGCCGTCGGGGCCGTCGTCGGCGGTCGCCTCTCGGACCGCTACGGGCGACGGAACAACATCGTCATGCTCGCCGTCGTGTTCTTCATCGGCGCCGTGGCCTGCGCCCTCTCCCCGAACCTGTGGGTCCTCTATCCCGCGCGCTTCGTGCTGGGCATGGCCGTCGGCGGCGCCTCGACCACCGTGCCCGTCTACCTCTCCGAGACCGCTCCCAAGGAGCAGCGCGGCATGCTGGTCGCGGTCGACCAGCTGATGATCGTCACCGGCCAGTTCGTCGCCTTCGTCATGAACGCCCTGATCGCCTCGCTCCAGGGCGGGCCCCGGGCCGTCGTCGCCGAGGACCCCTCGGGGACGTACGCGGCGGGGGAATCCGTCTCCTGGTCGCTGCTGGCCGGGATCGGCGGCGTGGCCGTCTCCGACGGCAACGGGCACGCCTGGCGCTGGATGCTGGTGCTCTGCTCCATCCCCGCGATCGCCCTGTGGCTCGGCATCCGGATGATGCCCGAGTCCGCCCGCTGGCACATCGGCCGCGGCGAGCTGACCGCGGCGATCGCGAACCTCAAGCGCGTGCGCATCGAGGGCAGGCACGACGTGGCCGTCGAGATCGCCGAGATGGAGGCGAACCGGCGCGCCGAGGAGAAGCGCGAGAAGCTCAGCCTGCGGGCAGGGCTGCGGATCCCCTGGCTGCGCTCGATCATCATCTTCGGCGGCATCTTCGCGATCCTCCAGCAGCTCACCGGCGTGAACACGATGATGTACTACGCCCCGAAGGTCCTGATGGCCGCCGGCTTCGACGCGCAGGCCTCGATCGTCCTGAACGTCTTCACGGGGGTCGCCTCCGTGATCGGCTCGGCCGCCGGGCTGCTCGCCCTGCGTCGGTTCGGCCGACGCCAGGTGCTGCTGGTGGGCCAGACGATCCTCACCCTCTCGCTGATCGCGATGACCGCGATCTTCCTGTTCGGCATCCATCCGTACCTGACGGCCGACGGGGCGGTCTCCGAGGACATCCCCGGCTTCGTCCCGTACCTCGTCGTAATCGTGATCGTGCTGTTCATGCTCGGCATGCAGTCCGGTCCCGGCCCGGTGATGTGGGTGATGCTCTCGGAGATCTTCCCCAACGCCATCCGCGGCGCGGCCAACGGCTTCGCGGTGATGATCCTGTGGATCGCGAACCTGGCGGTCACCGTGACCTTCCCCGTGATGATGTCCGGGATCGGACCGGTGGCGACCTACGGCATCTTCGCCGCGATCAACATCGGCGCGGTGATCTGGTACTTCGTGCGCATCCCCGAGACCAAGAAGTTCACCCTCGAGCGCATCGAATGGGAGTTCCGCGAGGCCGGCGGCGTCATCCGCCTGCGCTGAGCGACGAGTGCCCGCGCACCCGGCGCCGACCTGCACCGCACACGCGGACCACCAGCAACGCACCTCACGCACCACCTACCCCTTTTCGGGAAAGGATCTGACATGACCGCAGCACCCCTGTCCGTGGCCGTCATCGGCGCCGGCATGGCCGGCACGACCCACGCCAACGCCTGGCGCCAGGCCGGCACCGTCTACGACCTGGGCCTGCCACCGGTGCGCCTGGCGACGATCGCCGACATGCACCTGCCCTTCGCCGAGGACGCCGCCGCCCGCTACGGCTACGAGAAGGCCGTCGGCGACTGGCGCGAGGTGGCCGCCGACGACTCCGTCGACATCGTCTCGATCGTGGTCGGCAACGCCCTGCACCGCGAGATCGCCGAGGCCATGGCCGCCGCCGGCAAGCACGTGCTGTGCGAGAAGCCGCTGGCCGGGACCCTCGAGGACGCCGAGGCGATGGCGGCGCTGGAGCAGGAGCACCCGGACCTCGTGCTGGCCACCGGCTACACCTTCCGTCGCAACGCGGGCGTCGCCATGCTCGCGAAGCTCGCAGCCGAGGGCTCGCTCGGGCAGATCGCCCACCTCGACGGCCGGTACTTCGCCGACTACGGGGCCGACGAGAACGTGCCCATGGCCTGGCGCTACAAGGGCCCGATGGGCTCCGGGGCGCTCGGCGACGTCGGCTCCCACCTGGTCGACTCCGCCGAGCTGATCCTCGGCCCCGTGGTCGAAGTCTCCGGCGCACAGCTCGTGCAGACCATCGCAGAGCGCCCGGTCGCCGGCGGCGCCGTCGCCGGCGGCCGCGGGGTCACCGCCGCGGCCGACGCCCCGAAGGAGGCGGTGGAGAACGACGACGTCGCCACCTTCACCGCCCGCTTCGCCTCCGGGGCGGCGGGGACCTTCTCCGTCTCCCGCGTGGCCCACGGCCTGCCCAATTACAAGGCGCTGACCGTGCTGGGCACCGGCGGCACGGCCAGCTGGTCCCTGGACCGCACCGGCGAGATCCAGATCGCCGACGGCTCCTCGCCCCAGGGCCTCGGCGGCATGCGCCAGGTGCTCGTGAACCCTGAGTTCCCCTACTTCGCAGGCGGCTCCTCGATGGCCTTCGGCGGCGTCGGCCTGAACCAGATCGAGCAGTTCACCTACCAGGCGCACGCCTTCCTGCAGCAGGTCGCCGGCATCACCGAGGGCGCCCTGCCGCCGTGCGCCACCTTCGCCGAGGGCCACCGCCAGATGCGCGTCCTGGACGCCGTCGCCCGCTCCGCCGGCGACGGCGGCCGAGCGATCTCGATCGACTGACCCGACCCCTGAGACCCTCGCTGGAAGGACCCCATCCATGACCTTCACCTACGGTGCCTACACCGCCTGCCTGCAGGACCGCACCCTCGAGGAGGCGCTCGACGTCCTCGCCGCGGCAGGACTCACCGGCGCGGAGATCAACACGGGCGGGTTCATCCCCGCTCCGCACGCGAACGTCGACGCCCTGCTGGGCGGCGAGCAGGCCCGGCGCGAGTTCCTGCGGGTCTTCGAGGACAGGGGGATGGCTCTGACCGGGCTGACGGTCTCCGGGAACCCCCTGTCCCCGCTGCCCACCGAAGGCATCGGCCATGCCCAGGACCTGCGCCGCACCATCGAGCTGGCCGGGAAGATCGGCGTGCGCGACGTGGTCGCGATGTCCGGGACGCCGGGGACCGACCCAGGGGCCCGCTACCCGGCCTGGATCGTGAACCCGTGGAACGGCATCGACCTGGAGATCCTTCAGTACCAGTGGTCCGTCGCCGTCCCGCTCTGGCGGGAGATCGACGCGCTCGCCCGGCAGCACGACGTGCAGATCGCCTTCGAGATGCACCCGCGCAACCTGGTCTTCTCCCCGCCGACGTTCGAGCAGTTCCTGGATCGGGTCGAGCCCACGAACATCGGGGTGAACCTCGATCCGTCCCATCTGTTCTGGCAGCAGATGGAGCCGATCGACTGCATCGAGCGCCTCGGCACCCGCATCACCCATGTCCATGCCAAGGACACCGCGGTGCTGCCGGGCGCGGCGACCCGCGGCGTGCTCGACACCGCCTTCGACCCGGTGCCCGAGGATCCCGCCCAGCGCACCCCCACCGGCATCGGCCATTACTGCTCGACCTGGCCGGAAGACCCGGCCTGGCGCTTCGTGGCGCTCGGCGAGGGGCACGACGTCGAGTACTGGACCCGCTTCCTCACGGCGCTGGCCGCGGTGAACCCCGACCTGCACGTGAACATCGAGCACGAGGATGCCGCCTTCGGACAGGTCGAGGGCCTCGAGCGCGGTGCCCGCACCCTGCTCGAGGCCGCCGAGCGCGCCCAGGCGTGAGGCGCGGCGGCCGTCGGGCGGGGCGCAGTGGGCGCCGACCTCCCTCCGACGCGCCAACCGTCCTCGACCGCCCCGCCCCCACCCATCAGATATCCAGGGCCGTCGGGCCCGGACAAGGAACCGATCATGCCTCTGGTCCGCATCACCCAGCAGGACGTCCGCACCCCCGTGCAGTCCCGGGCGATGGCCGACATCGTCCAGGACGTCATGCTGGAGCTGTTCGCCGCCCCGCCCGGGGACCGCTACCAGATCCTGGAGACCCTGCCCGTCGGCTCGATCCTCGCCGAGGACACCGGGCTCGGCATCGAGCGCAGCGACGGCGTGGTGATCATCCACGTCACCCAGCAGGGCCGCAGCACCGAGCAGAAGCAGGCGGTCTACGCCGCGCTCGCCGAGCGTCTCGCGGCCGCTGACCTGGTCCGGCCCGAGGACCTCATCCTCTCCGTGGTCCACAACGACCGCGAGGACTGGTCCTTCGGCCACGGCCGGGCGCAGTTCCTCACCGGGGAGCTGTGAACGCCCTTCATCCGGGGAGCCCTGAGCCCCCTCCCGCCGGGTGCTCCGAGCATCCACCCCACGGGGAGCCGAGAGCGACCGCGGCGGCAGGAGACTCCGAACGCCATCCCGAACATGTTCCATAGTTTGTCTGGACAAAGAGTCCCAAGAATGGGACGATAGGACCATCGAGCGGCACGACCCAGCGGAACGCCCCTGGTCACCGCCCAGATTTCGACGCAGAGAGGCTCTGAGATCATGGCAGCACCCGACCTCGACATCATCACCTTCGGTCGCAGCGGTGTCGACATCTACCCCTTGGAGATCGCCAAGGGCCTCGAGGACATCTACAGCTTCGGCAAGTTCCTCGGCGGCAGCCCCACCAACGTCGCCGTCGCCGCCGCGCGCCTCGGCCACACCCCCGCGGTGATCACCGGCGTGGGCAACGATCCCCTCGGCCGCTACGTGGTGCAGGAGATGGAGCGCCTGGGTGCCTCCGGCCGGTTCGTCGTGACCGACGACGAGCTGAACACCCCGATCACCCTGTGCGAGATCTTCCCGCCGGACGACTTCCCGCTGTACTTCTACCGCCGGCCCAGCGCCCCGGACCTCCAGGTCGCTCCCGAGCACCTCGACCTCGACGCGATCAGAGAGGTCCCGCTGTTCTGGTTCTCCGGGACGGGGCTGTCCGAGGAGCCGAGCCGCTCGGCCCATTTCGCGGCGCTGGAAGCCCGGGGCCGCACCGCCCACACCGTCTTCGACCTCGACTACCGGCCCATGTTCTGGGACTCCGTCGACGACGCCCGCGCGCAGTACCGCGAGGCGCTGGCGCACACGACGGTCGCCGTCGGCAACAGGGAGGAGTGCGAGGTCGCCGTCGGCGAGACGGAGCCCGAGCGCGCCGCCGACGCCCTGCTCGAGGCCGGCGTCGAGATCGCCATCGTCAAGCAGGGGCCCAAGGGCGTGCTCGGCAAGACCCGCGAGCACCGCGTGGAGGTCGCCCCGAACCTCATCGAGGTCATCAACGGCCTCGGCGCCGGTGACAGCTTCGGCGGCTCCCTGTGCCACGGCCTGCTGGCCGGCCAGGACCTCGAGACCATCCTGACCCGCTGCAACGCCGCCGGCGCGATCGTCACCAGCCGCCTGGAGTGCTCCACCGCCATGCCCACCTCCCAGGAGATCGACGCGCTGATCGCGGGCGAGGACCCCAACCACGGCCGGACCGTCGACCAGATGCTCAGCGCCCTGCGCAACCGCGGCGTCGCCGAGGAGGAGAGCGCATGATCACGACCGGCACCGGCTTCGTCAGCACCTACGAGGAGGTCACCCGCGTCCGCCTGGAGGACCCGGGCCGGATCGCCCGGCTCGCGGCCACCCGTCGCCGCCGCACCGTCGCGGACACCGACGGCACCATGATGGTGATCGCGGCGGACCATCCCGCTCGCGGCGCCCTCGGCGTCGGCAGCCGCCCGCAGGCGATGGCCAGCCGGCTCGAGCTGCTGGACCGCATGCGCGAGGCCCTGGCCGTGCCCGGCGTCGACGGGGTGCTCGGCACCGCCGACATCCTCGAGGACCTGCTGCTGCTGGGCGCCCTCGAGGACAAGATCGTCTTCGCCTCGATGAACCGCGGCGGGCTGCAGGGCAGCTCCTGGGAGATCGAGGACCGCTTCACCGCCTACGACGCCTCGGCCATCGCCGCCTCCGGCTTCGACGGCGGCAAGATGCTCACCCGCATCGATCTCGACGACGACCGCACCTCCTTCATGCTCGAGGCCAGCGCGCAGGCCGTCACCGATCTCGCCCGCCACGAGCTGATCGCCATGGTCGAGCCGTTCCTCTCCAGCCGGCCCGGCGGCGGGAAGATCGTCAACGACCTCACCCCCGAGGGCGTCATCACGTCCATCCACATCGCCCAGGGCCTCGGCGCCACCAGTGCCTATACCTGGCTGAAGCTGCCGGCGGTCGAGGACATGGAACGCGTCATGGACGCCACCACGCTGCCCACCCTGATCCTCGGCGGCGACCCCGCGAACGATGACCCCGACCTCCTGCGCGCGACCTGGAAACGCGCACTGGCCAGGCCGAACGTACGCGGGCTCGTCGTCGGTCGCACCTTGCTGTACCCCGCCGACGACGACGTCACCGCTGCGGTGAGCGCCTCCGTCGACATGCTCCGCTGAGGCCCGGGCCGACGGGGCGGGGCCGACGCCGCACCGTTCACCGTGGCCCCGCCCCATCGGCCTCGCCCCATCGACCCCGCACCATCGATCGGCCCCTTCGACAGGAGAGAGATCATGACGACCGTCCCCGACAGCTCCGAGCTGCACCTGCCCGCCGGCTCCACCGGCCGCGGCACCTACGAGACGATCATCGACCCCGGGGCACGCGACGGCTGGGTCCACACCGGCCTGCGCGTGCTCGCCCTCGGCCGCGGGGAGAGCGAGATCGTCACCGCGAACAGCGTCGAGGTGATGGTCGTGCCGCTGTCCGGCGGCTGCGACGTCTCCGTCGGCGGGCAGACCCATACGCTGCGCGGACGGACCGACGTCTTCGCCGCCGCGACCGACGTGCTCTACGTGCCCGTCGGCTCGCAGCTGACCGTCTCCTCCGCCGAGGGCGGACGCTTCGCCCTGGCCACCGCCGTGGCCACGACGGAGCACCCGGTCGCGCTGATCCGCGCCGAGGACGTGCCGGTCGAGGTCCGTGGCGGCGGGAACATGACCCGCCTCGTGCGCAACTTCGGGACCGTCGGCTCCTTCGACGGGATGGACAGCCTGATCGCCTGCGAGGTCGTCACCCCTGGTGGCAACTGGTCCAGCTACCCCGCCCACAAGCACGATACGACCGTCGACGACGGCGAGCACCGCGAATCGGAGCTCGAGGAGATCTACTACTACGAGATCCAGGACGCCCCCGACGGCGGCCCCGGCTTCGGGTACCACCAGACCACCTCCAGCGGCGAGGACACCGAGATCGACGTGCTCAGCGAGGTGCGCAGCGGCGACACCGTGCTGGTCCCGCACGGCTGGCACGGCCCCTGCGCCGCCGCCCCCGGCCACGCCATGTACTACCTCAACGTCATGGCCGGCCCGGAGCCGGTGCGCGCCTGGAACATCACCGACCACCCCGAGCAGACCTGGGTGCGCGGCACCTGGGACGAGCTCGGCACCGACCCCCGCGCCGGCGACTTCCGCTGACGCCCCCGGCCCAGACGCCGGCCCAGACGCCGGCACAGACGCCGGCACCGACCCGCCCCCGTCCTCGGCGCAGACCGTGTCCGAGACATCGATACCACCGCAGGAGACCCTCATGACCTCCACCGCCCGCAGCGAGATCCCCCCGGACGTGCGCGTCGGCGTCATCGGCGTCGGCCAGATGGGCGCCGACCACGTCGCGCGGATCACCGAGCGCATCAAGGGCGCCCGCGTCAGCGTCGTCGACGATTACGTGCGCGAGACCGCCGAGAAGGTGGCCGCCGGGGCACCCGGCTGCCGCGTCGCCGACTCCTGGCAGGAGCTGATCGCCGCCGACGACGTCGACGCCGTGCTCATCGCCAGCCCCGGCCGCTTCCACCGCGAACAGGCCACCGCCGGCATCGACGCGGGCAAGCCGGTGCTGTGCGAGAAGCCGCTGGCGATGACCCCCGAGGACGCCTACGCCGTCGTCGAGGCCGAGAAGCAGGCCGGAGGCGCCTACGTCTCCCTCGGCTTCATGCGTCGCTTCGACCGCGAGTACGCCGAGCTCAAGGACGCCCTGGACGCCGGAGAGCTCGGCGAGATCAGCGTCATCAACTGCAAGCACCGCAATGCCCACACGCTGCCCGGCTTCGACGACACGATGATGGTCCACGACTCCGCGGTCCACGAGATCGACGCGATCTCCTACTTCCTCGGCGAAGCGGTCACCGAGGTCCAGACCGTGCTGCCGGTGCCCGGGCCGCGGGCCGACGACGGCCAGCACGATCCGATGATCCTGATGTTCCGCACCGCCTCCGGTCGGATCATCACCGACGAGCTGTACGTGAACACCGACTCCGGCTACGAGGTGCGCACCGAGGTGCTCGGCTCCGCGGGGATCGCCACCATCGGGATGGGGATCGACCGGGTGACCACCCAGCTCAGCGGCGGCAGCTGGAGCGGCGCGATCCACCCCGACTTCCGGCCGCGCTTCATCGATGCCTACGACGCCGAGGTGCAGGCCTGGGTCGCCGCCGTCGCCGACGGCAGCCGCGTCGCCCGGCGCTCGGCGACCACCTGGGACGGCTACCTCGCTGCGGCCACCTGCGCCGCCGCCGAGGAGTCGCTGACCGCGGGCCGGTTCGTCCCGGTCACCACGCGGCCGCGTCCCTGATGCTCTACTGGGAACGACGCAACCGGGAACGACGCACGGCGCGCGCAGGATGCTCGGGCTGATGGTGCCGACCATCGGCACCGCCACCGCACGGACGACGAGGAGGGGTCATGGGCCCACGCACTGACGACGGCACCACCCCCCTGCAGGTCGACATCGACCGCGGCTCGTCCGACCCGCTGTACCTGCAGCTGGCGCGGGCGATCGAGCGGGCCATCCACGACGAGTACCTCACCCCGGGCTCCCGCATCGAGAACGAGGTCGCCCTCGCCCGACGCCTGGGCCTGTCCCGGCCGACGGTCCGCCAGGGGATCCAGGAGCTCGTGGACAAGGGCATGCTGGTGCGCAAGCGCGGCGTCGGCACCCAGGTGGTGCAGGCGCCGGTGAACCGGCAGGTCGCGCTGACCTCGCTGTACGACGACCTGCGCACCGCCGGCAAGGCGCCGCGCACCGAGATCATCGAATACCGCGTCGGCCGGCCCTCGGCGGAGGCCGTGGACCGCCTCCGGCTCGCCCCCGGGGAGCAGGTGCTGGACCTGATCCGGGTGCGGTACGCCGACGACGAGCCGCTGGCCGTCATGCGCAACACCCTGCCCGAGCGGATCGCCCCCTCCCGGGCGAGCCTGGCCGACAGCGGCCTGTACGCCTCGCTGCGGGAAGCCGGCATCGTCTCGGTGCTCGCCCACGAGCGGATCGGCGCCACCGTCGCCGACGAGGAGCACGCCGAGCTGCTCGACGAGGAGGTCGGCGCGGCGCTGCTGACCATGGAGCGGAAGTCCTTCGCCAACGACGGCAGCGTCGTCGAATTCGGGTACCACGTCTATCGGGCGTCCCGGTACTCCTTCGAGGTCACCCTCGTCGACTCCTGAGGGTCACGGCCGTACGGCCTCCCCACCCGTCCCGGCCCTCGGACGGGGCCGCTCAGCGGCGAGAGAGGGGCAGGGGGAGCCACCGGAAGGACCCCACCTCGACCGTCTCGCCGGTCCGGTGCATCGTGCGCGCCCCATCCGGGCGGTCCGCCCCGCTCGGCGTCCTGTCGTCATCCGCCGCTGATCCGTCCAGGCGCAGCGTGACGCGCCGCGTCCGGGACGACAGGTTCGCGACCAGCACCTCGGCATGATGGCCGCGCTGTGCACCGATCGCCCACAGCAGCCCGTCCGGGCTCCCGGAGACCAGCAGCTGTCCGCCCTGCAGGTCGGCGAGGGCCTCGAGCGCGGCACGGACGAGGAGGGCGGACCCGTCCGCGGTGGACAGCCCGCGCGGTCCCCACTCCTCGAAGAAGGCCAGCGACGCGACGCCGGGGACCGTCAGGGCCGCTGCGCTCGCGATCGTCCACGCGGCCAGCTCCGGGCTCGCCTGGCGCGGATCGTCGCTTCCCGTGCGGTGGGCACCGTAGCCCGCGCACAGGTCCGTGCGGGTCGGCGTCGGGCGAGATGTGGTCGCGACATTGTTGAAGCGCGGGCGCAGGGTGACCGGGCCGATGTGCACGGGGACCCCGGGAGCCCGGGCGGTCACGTCCTCGGCGATCACGCGCTGCATCGAGACGGCCTCGACGAGCTGCTCCGTCTCCCGGGTGTGGAACAGAGGCGTGGTGGCAAAGACCAGCCCGTCCAGGTTCCCGCGAGGCACGCGGTCCCACTCCCGATTGAGCTCCGTGAAGTGGGAGCGGGAGCCGCCGACGACGGGGACGTCGGCCGGCAGCGCCGAACGCAGCGCGGCGACCAGGTCGGGCTCGGATACATGGGAAGCGGCATCGACGATCGCGGCCCAGCGCAGCGGAACGTCGCCGAGAACGCGTGCGATCTCGCCCAGCGCGGTCTCGTCGACGGGGGAGGGGGTGACCAGGAGCAACGAGAGATCCTCGATGCCGGTCAGCGCGCGATGGTGAGCTGCGGGCCAGGCCGGATCGGTCAGCTCGAGCTCGACGTGCCGGTGGACGGCGAGGGGGTCGGAGCCCGACGGGCCGGGATCCGGTGCGGTCGCCGCGCCCACGGCGATCGTGGGGAATGCGCCGGCCTCGATCAGGTCCAGCACGTCGGGACCCGATGGGTCGACGGCGGGCGCGCTGATCGCGGATCTGTCATCCGCGGGCGAGCCGAGCACGGGGGAGCCCTGCGCGGGCGCGTCGACCTCGGAGGAGTCGCGAGCACCCGCGGTGAGGACGACCCGCTGGCGGATCCGCTCGCCGGCGGCCAGCGTGTACGGGAAAGGCTCATCGAGCGAGCGGTTGTAGGTCTTGTAGGAGGCGTCGGACCAGTTGCGCTGGTCCTCCATCTCGAACACATCGCCCTCGAGGTCCAGGCGGAAGCGCGTGCCATGATCGCTCCAGGTCAGCGCGGCGATGTCGCGGGCCGGCTGGTGGGGGCTGATGGCAAGGGGGAAGTGCATCGACTCCTCGCCCCCTTCGGTGTGGTCGACGATGAGCGGCCGCCCGGCCAGGCGGGGCGGGTGCAGCACGACGAGTCCGGTGCGATTGGTGGAGGAGTCCGAGACCGCTGCGACGTCGAAGCTCACGACGAGGCGATCCCCGTCGGCCTCGGCGCGCACGGTGCCCCGGAGGTCGAGACCGAGGTCCTCGATGTCCAGGTCGATCGCCAACGACGAGTCGTCGCGGTGGAGGCGCACGTCGTGCGGCCGGGCGGACTGCCAGTCGACGTCGCGTGCCACGGCCCGGATCCCGCGCAGCACGATCCGATCGTCGCAGCGGATGTCGGCGAGATCGTCGGCCCGCACGTCCAGCGACCAGCGGCCGCTGCGCCAGCGTTCGCCGGAGGGGACGGGGCCCCAGGGGTCCGGGTCTGCTGCGGTGGGGTCCGGCGGGACGGCGCGATCCGACGGGACGCTGGGGCCCGGCGGGACGGCGGGATCCGACGGGACGCTGGGGCCCGGCGGGACGGCGGGATCCGACGGGACGCTGGGGTCCGGCGGGACGGTGCGGCTCGGCGCGGCGACGGGCGGGCGGTCGTCGCCCCCGGCCGGTCCGGAACGCCCGTCCCTCACAGCGAGGTCATGCCGCCGTCGACGGCGAACAGGGAGCCGGTGGCGAAGGCGCCGTCCTCGCTCGCCAGGAAGACCATGATCCCCTCGACGTCGTGCGCCGTGCCGGCGCGGCCCAGCGGTATGCGGCCCACGATCGCGGAGCGTTCGGCGGGATCGTCCGAGATCGTCGTGACCAGCGGGGTCTCGGTGTAGGCGGGCACGACGGTGTTCACGCGGATCCCGTCGGCCGCATAGGCGGCGGCGACGGTGCGGGCCAGGCCGTGGATACCCGCCTTGGTGGCCGAGTAGGCGGTGAAGTCATTGCCCTCCCCGGTCAGGCCGGTGGGACTGCCCGTGAGGATGATCGACCCGCCGCCGGTGGCCAGCATCGAGCGCACGGCGTGCTTGACGGTGAGGAAGGTGCCGGTGAGGTTGACGTCCACGGTGCGCTGCCAGACGTCGAGGTCGAGCTCGGCGATCTTCGCGTCCTGGCCGAACAGCTGCACGCCCGCGTTGGCGACCACCACGTCGGGCGCCCAGCCCGCGGTGCCGAGTTCCGCGAAGCCTGCTTCGACGGCGGCCTCGTCGGAGATGTCCACGGTCAGCGCCCGGACGGTGCCGTCCCCGGTCCCCTCCGCGATGCTCGCCGCGGCGCGGGTGGCGGCTTCGCCGTCGCGGTCGGCGAGCACGACGCGTGCTCCTTCTCGGGCGAAGCGGGAGGCCACGGCGAATCCGATGCCGGAGGCGGCGCCGGTGACGAGGGCGGTGCGAGAGCTGAGGCGAGTCATCGGGAACATCCGTTCGACGGGGGCGGAGCAGCACTGCTGTCGGACGCGACCCTGTCACCGGCCACGCGATCTCCAGTCTGCCCAACCGGTTGACCAGTTGCAAGGCACGCCCGGCTCATGGCGAAATGCCCTGCGAGTCATGAGCGTCGAGCTTCCACATGATGGAAGCAGCACGCTCATGACTACGCAGTAACCCCGCTCGGGCGTGGATTGTCCCGCTCAGGCGTGGATTGCCCCGCTCAGGCGTGGGTTGCTCCGGTCAGGCGTGGGTCGCCCGCTCAGGCGTGGAATGCCCCGCTCGGGCGTCGATGGCCCTGCTCAGTCCTCGATCTCCAGCAGGTCCCGGGCGTTCTTCTCGAGCTCCGCGCCCTCCTCGGGTTCCTGCTGCATCCGCTCGAGGTAGGGCTGCGCACGCTCCACCTGGTGCTCCAGCGCCGTGACCGTGGACAGGAAGTTCTCGTTGGCCTGGCTGCGGAAGGCATCGATCCCGTCCATCGTGGTGAACAGGTTGTCGAAGGCCTTCTGCAGCGTCTCGGGAGAGACCCCCGAGGTCGCGGCCTGTTCCTGGATCTTCACCGTGTTGTCCGCGAGCATCTGCGAGGTGCGGTCGATGAGCGAATCGGTCGTGCTGTTGACCGCGTCGATCTGGTCCAGGACGATCTTCTGGTTCTCCAGCGCCTGGGCCGTGATCACCGCGGTGCGCAGAGCCGTGACCGTGGTGGTGCGGGCGCGGTCCACGCCCTGGGCGAGCTTGGTGTTGTTGTCCTCGATCAGGCCCATCGCCAAGTAGGCCTGCACGGTCACGGCGATCTGCGTGGCCACGTCCTGGCGGCGCTGGCGCACCGCGAAGAGCACGTCGCGCTCCAGGGCGTTCGCCTCGTCGGCCTTCCCCGCCGCGCGTGCCGTCTCGGCGCGGCGCACGGCCTGCTGGTCCAGCAGTCCCAGCAGGTGGGAGGCCTTCTGCAGGGCCCCGAGGTCGTCCCACAGGGCCCGACGCTCCACCGCGAGCTCGGCGTTGTCGCGCTGGAGCATCTCCTGGCCACGGCCCAGGGCCGCGATCACCTCGTCCAGCTGCTTCTGGTTCGACTCGAAGCTGCGGAAGTAGCGCTTGGCCACGTTCCGGCCAGGCAGGAACGACAGCGCCTTGTCGACGAAGGTCTCGTCGGCGGGGGCGAGATCCTCCATCGTGGTGCGCAGCTCGGACAGGGACTTCGAGACCGACTCCTGCGCACTGCCGGAGCCCTTCGCCTCGCGCAGCGACTGCTCCATGAAGCGGGAGGAGGTCCCGGAGGTCCGCTCGAAGGTCCGACGGGCCACGGACCCCAGGGCGTCGACCTGTGCGGAGAACTCCTGCGAATGCGGGTTCAGCGTGGTGATCTGGTCCAGCCACTGGTCGGCGCGGTTCTCGAGATCCTGCTGCTGCTCGGCCGGCAGCTCGGTCAGCATCGAGACGGCCTCGTCCTCCTCGATCTGCTCGACGGGCTCGGAGGCCTCGATCTCGGGGGCGGGTGTGGGCGGTTCGAGCTTGTTCATCGGGGTCTCCTCGACGGTGTCGGGTGCGGTGGAAGGGTGAGATCAGGATGGAGGGGACGACGGGGTGCTACACGTCGATGATCGGGTTCAGGTGCTGGTCTGCGAAACGGGTGCGCAGGAACTCGGCATGGACCTCGAGGGAACGGGAGACGCCGGCGACGAGGTCGCTCTCGATCTGCTCGAGCCCGTCGCCGAGCACGGCGAGCTGGCGGTCGATGCCCTCGAGGTTCTCCAGCGCCTCCTGGCGGGCGCTGCCGGCGAAGGTCTCCAGGAAGCCGATGATGTCGGCGGCGGCATCGACCAGCTCGGGCAGGTACCTCGTGGCCATCCCCTCGAGCATGGTCACCTCGCCCTCGTAGGGGCGCTGGGCGCGCAGCTGCTCCGAGTCGGCGAGGGCGTCGATCCGACGCAGCAGGGTCTCGACGTGCTCGAGGGTGAGGCCGACGGTCGGCTCGGAGGCGCGGCGGCGCAGCGCCCGGGTGCGCTCCCGGGTCTCGGCGGTCGCGCTGCGGACCTTCTCGAGCATCTCTGCGGTGCCCTGAGGTCCTTCGGTCCCGGCGGTGACCTGAGGGGTCTGCGGGGAGCGGAGGGCGCGCACGGCCACTCCGCTGCCGCCGGCGGCGAGCAGTCCGGCGCCGGCGGCGATGCCGAGGGCACCGAGCGGACCGAGGATCGCGGTCCCGAGGCCCACGACGAGGCACGCCGCACCCACCAGGCCGCCCGCCAGAAGGGGGATTCCCAGCGAGAACAGGCCGGAGCGACGGCGGCCGACGGCGCCGGAGGTGGGGTCGTGGACGGTGCCCTCGAGCGGCTTCTCGATCGGGCCCCACAGGTTCCTGCGCTCCGGGGTGGCCTTCCAGGGCAGGTCGACGTCGCCTGGCGCGACGGGGTCCCCGGATGAGGCGGCGTCCCGGGGCGTTGCGTCCCTGGGTGTGGCGTCTCTGGGTACGGCGGCGTTCTCGGGCGCGACGGGGCCGGGGGACGCGTCGTCCCCGGTGCTCGGCCTCTGGGCCGGCTCTCCGTTCCCGTCACTCACACGGACCCGCTGCTCCCTCCGGACGGCGGAGACGAGGCCGTCCGCGGAGTCCGGGACCGGGCCGGAGCCTGGTCGATCCCTCGCGCGGGCGCCTCGTCATGGCGTGCTGGAAGGCTATCGCGAGCACCTGGACGGCTCCAGGGGGCCTGCTCTACGACAGCGGGGAACAGGTGCCTCGGCGGTCACTCAGCGCGGTCCTCCACGACCGAGGCGAGGGCCGCGAGGGAGCGGTCCAGGAACTCCGTGCCGACGGCGGGGAGGCCACCGACCTGTTCGGCGACCTCCGGCGGGGTCGCGCTCCAGTCGTAGGTGAGGCGCACGCCCGTGCCGTCCGGTGCGGGATCGAGGTCGTACCGCCAGGTCCAGCCTCCGCTGGTCAAGCTGCCGTCGGGCATGCGCTGGGAGGGCCGCCAGGCGATGGCTCGGTCCGGCTCGAGGTCGATGACGAGGTTGTGTATCTCGTACCGTCCTCCGGCACCGACGTGGAACATCTCGATGCCGAACACCTGGCCGACCTCGGTGATCCGTGGCGGGGCGGTCTCCAACGATCCGCGCACCCAGTCCGTCGGCTCCGTCAGGTGATGCCGGGACGGGTCGGTGAGCAGGGCGAAGATGGTCTGCGGTGTCGCGAGGACGAACCTCTCGGCGTGCAGGTGCGTCGTCTCGGCAGAGGTGTGCCGGCCGGTGCTCATGCAGGGTTCCTTCCGTAGAGTGCGGCGACCTCGGGGGAGTCGAGCCATCTCTCACCGGTCCCGGCCTGCGGCCAGCCCTCCGGCACGTCCTGCCACGTCTCTTGGCGGCCGAATGGCAGCACGTCCATCAGGGCGAAGGTGTAGGAGAGCTGTTCGATCCCACGGCTGGTCGTGTGCCAGGTGCGATAGACGGTGTCGCCGTCGCGGAGGAACACGTTCAGGGCGAAGCCGCCTCCGGGCGGGGCGTCGACGTCGGCCCCGAAGGAGCTGTTCACGCTCGAGTACCAGTCCATCTCGTTGCCGACCTTTTCCCGGTAGGCGAGCGCTTCCTGGATCGATCCCTGCGTGACGACGACGAAACGGGCGTCATAGCGGCGCAGGAAGTCGAGACGGGTGAACTGGTGGGAGTAGCTGGTGCATCCCCCGCACTGCCACTCGGCTCCCGGGGACCACATGTGGTGGTAGGTGATCAGCTGGGACTGGCCGTCGAACAGGTCGACCAGCCGCACGGGCCCGTCCTTCGACTCCAGCGTGTACTCGGGCATCTCCACCATCGGCAGTCGGCGGCGCAGGGCGGCGATCGCGTCCAGCTCGCGGGTCGCGGCCTTCTCTCGCGTCCGGAGGTCATCGAGGTCGCGCCGCCAGCTCTCGGGGTCGACGACGGAGGGAAGCGCGGTCGGGGTCGTGGTCATCGTGCTCTCCTTCGAGACGGTGCGTTACAGTCCAATGTGAACGCTGTCCACTTTCAGTGTGAACACCGTAAACTTCGTCAGGAGGGCCGTCAAGGGTGTCGGAGAGATCTCGTCCCTATCACCACGGTGACCTGCGGGCGGCGCTGCTGGCCGAGGGGCTGGAGATCGCCCGCACGGATCCCGGAACGCTGTCATTGCGCGAGGTGACACGTCGGGCGGGCGTCTCGCCGGCGGCCGCGTACCGTCACTTCCGCGACCGCTCGGCGCTGATGAGCGCTCTCGCCGAGGAGATCCAGGTCCGCATGGTCACCCGGATGCGAGCGCGGGACAGGAGTGCCCGGCCCGCAGATGCGGCCCCGGCAGCCCTGCGGCGCCTGCGTGGCGTGGGTCTGGGATACATCGACTTCGCGATCGAGGAGCCGGGCTGGTTCGAGCTGGCGTTCTTCGGGACGGCCGACGAGCAGGGCGGGTCCTCGGCGGCGCAGGGGCGACTGGCGGACGGCGGCCGTCCGGGGGCCGTGACTGCGGGTGAATCCGGTCCGGGCGGCGCGCCCGCGAGCGGCACCGATCCGGCGAGCTCGCCCGCCCTGCGGCAGGTCCCGCCCTTCGCGGAACTGGTGGCTGCGCTGGATGAGTGCACGGCGACCGGTGCGCTGCCCGCTGAGCGCCGGTCCGGGGCCGAGTTCTCCTGCTGGTCGGCCGTGCACGGGTGCGCCGAGCTGATGGTCCACGGCCCGCTGCGGGGCGCTCCTGCCCCCGTGGTGCGCGAGGTCGCCGAGCGCGTCGTCGACGACATCATCGCCGGGATCCGCTGAGCGGTGCGCCGCCCGGCGGTTGGGCTCCGTCGATCGCGCACCGGGGCCGTCGCGCACCGGGGCCGTCGCGACCCGCGGCCGTCGCGCACCGGGGCCGTCGCGCACCGGGGCCGTCGCGACCCGCGGCCGTCGCGACCCGCGCACGCCATTGTGCGCTCAGCTTCCATGGGTGGAAGCACAGCGCGCAATGGCGACTCGGGTCAGGGAGACGGGCCGACCGGCTCAGGGACACACGGGCCGACCGACTCAGGGACGCGGGCCCGGGCGGCTCAGGGGCGTGGGCCCGGGCGGCTCAGGGGCGCGGGGTGCCGCCGCCGGCGCGGACGTCGGCCGCCCCGGGCGCCGGGATCTCCTTGTCGAAGGGGATCATCGGACGGCGGATCCGGGAGTGCCCCAGACGCACCAGGTCCTGGTCCACGCCCCCCGGGGTCAGGGCCAGCATCCAGTCCGCGGCCGCCTCGTACTGCTCGGGCTCGAGGTAGCCCATCTTCACGGTGACGACGTCGAAGCCGGTCATCGACAGCCCGAGCCGTTCGAACATCTCCTGCCGCGCCCACTGGGAGCGGCGCCCCGTGACCACCACGGTCAGTCCCGTCGGCCGCTCCCCGTCGAGCACCCGCAGCGCCGCGGCACGGCCCGTCGGCCCCGACTCGTCCAGCGCCGCCACCTCGGCGCGCAGCGGCACCGGGCCCGGATCGCGGGCATCGATCCGGCCGCCGACGGCGAACTCCCCGCGGCCGCCGACGCCCAGGTCCCACGCCGCGTCGGCCGAGACCGGATCGACCAGGGAGACCATCAGCGCGCTGACCTGCCCGGAGAGGATCTCCTCGCGATCCAGGAGCCGGGCCAGGCAGTGGGTGGTGTCGTCGGCCCCGCCGGCGCCGGGATTGTCCCCGGAGTCGGAGATCCAGAACGGGCGTGCCTCGGAGGCGATCGCACGGTCCAGGCACTGCGTGAAGCTGCCGGTCGGGGCGACGAACTCGAAGCGATGACGGGCCTGCCACAGGGAGCCGGCCAGCTCGAGGGCCGCGTCCTCGACCGCAGAGGCGTCGTCGCCGAACGCGACGATCGCGGCCTGGCAGCGGGGCTGATCCGCCCAGGCGAAGCCGATCCAGCAGGAGACGTCGGTGACGCCCTCGCGCTCGGTGAGCGCAGGGATCCCGCCGTAGATCGACGCGGCCGGTTCGATGCGGGTGGAGGTCATCTCCCCGGGCAGCAGGATCGGCACGTGCACGAGCGCCTTGTGCGGCAGGGCGCCGCCGTCGCGCACCCGGGTCGCGGCGGCGACGAGATCACGAAGACCGCGTTCGCGCGTCTCCCAGGCGTCGATGTGCGGGGCGTGGCGGTAGCAGGTCAGCAGGTCGCAGGCGTCGAAGAGGGTCTCGGAGACGTTGCCGTGCAGATCCATGGCGGTGCCCACCACCACGTCCGGGCCGACCGCGCCGCGGATCGCGGTGATCAGGTCCCCCTCGGCGTCCTCGAGCCCCACCACGCTCATCGCCCCGTGGATGTCGAAGAAGAAGCCGTCGAGTGCCTGCTCCGCGTGCGCGGCGGCCAGACCCTCGGTGATCTCGCGCTTCCAGCCCTCGTAGACCTCGCGCTCCAGCTGCCCGCCCGGCAGGGCGCGGGCGTGCAGCACGCCGACGTAGTCCGCCGCCTCGTGCAGCACTCGCCCGGAGTCGGAACCATCGGTGAAGAAGGGGAAGCGGTCCAGGATGTCCGCGGTGCCTCGCCGCACCTCGAAGTCGGAGGCGGAGGAGCGGTAGGGGGTGAAGGTCGAGGACTCGATGGCGATGCCGGCGATGCCGATGCGGGGACGTGCGGGACCGTCCTCTGCCGTGGGGCGGGTGCGTCCGGTCGGAGGCGGGGACGGCGTCGTCGCAGACATGGATGCTCCCGAGGGTTAAACGGTTGATACTGGGGTGCGGACATCCTTCCACCCCGACCGTCGTTCCCGCCATGAGCGCGCCGAGGCGCTCGCAGGAGCCTGCCCATGATCAGCTTCGATGACCGCCACGGTCCGGCCGACGCCGCCCCGGCCGAGGCCTACCCGGATCTCACCGTGCCCGCCTGGTATCGCGACGCCAAGCTCGGGCTGTTCGTGCACTGGGGCCTGTACTCCGTGCCCGCCTGGGCCGATGTGCTGGACCGGAGCGACGTCACCTCCGAGACCGCCTACGCCCGCCACCAGTACGCCGAGTGGTACGCCAACACCGTGCGCATTGCCGGCAGCCCCACCCGGCAGCGGCACGAGCGGCTCTACGGCGTCGGGCATTCCTACGAGGACTTCGCCGATGACTGGCATCCGTCGGCCGACGCCGTGCCGGGGATCGTCGAGCTGGCCGGGCGCGCCGGCGCCCGCTACGTGGTGCCGACGACGAAGCACCACGACGGGTTCTGCCTGTGGGACTCCGCGACCACCCCGTTCACCACCGCCCGCCGCGGTCCGGGCCGGGACCTGATCGCCGAGTTCGCCGCCGCCGTGCGCGCGAAAGGTCTGCGCCTGGGCCTGTACTACTCCGGCGCCCACGACTGGCACGCCAGCGAGTTCCCGCCGCTGACCTCGCACCACGAGCTGTTCGCACTGCGCCGCAACGATCAGGAGTTCGCCGCCTTCGCCGCCGCGCAGCTGCGCGAGCTGATCGACCGTTTCGCCCCCGACCTGCTGTGGAACGACATCGACTGGCCCGACGCCGGCAAGGCCGACGGGCCCGACGCCCTCCAGGAGCTCTTCCGTGAGCACCTCGCCGCCGTGCCGGACGGGCTCGTGAATGACCGCTGGGGCGTGCCCGTCCGCGGCGTGCTCACCCGCGAATACCAGGAGATCACCGAGGTGCAGGAGGAGGTCTTCGAATCGACCCGTGGGCTCGGGCTCTCCTTCGGATACAACGCCGACGAGTCCGCCGAGCACGCGCTGGACGGGACCGCGCTGATCCGCCTGCTGGCCGACGTGGTCTCCAAGAACGGGAACCTGCTGATCAACGTCGGTCCCCGCGCCGACGGCAGCATCCCCGAGCTGCAGCGTCGCGCCCTCGAGGAGCTGGGGCAGTGGCTGGGCCTTCATGGCGCGGCGATCTATGGGACGCGGCCCTGGTTCCACGAAGCGGTGCGGGTGCCGCCGGAGGGCGTGCGCTTCACGCTCGGGCCGGGGGCCCACCGGGCCGACGGCCCCCACGGCCCCGATGGGGCCGATGGGGCCGACGCGGCCCGCGGGGGTGGCGGGGTCGGTGGCGCTGTCCGGACCGACGAACCCGAGACGCTGCACGTGCTGCTGCTCGACCCGGCAGTCGGCTCCGTGACGCTCGACGAGGAGGTCTCGGCCGCGATCCGGGAGGTCGCGCAGGTGCCCGGCGCCGGCGACGGAGCCGGACCATCCGGCACGACGGGCGCTGAAGATGCCGTGCCGCCCGGGGCTCTGGACGCAGGAGGGCGGATCACGCTGACGCCGGAACCGGGGGAGCGGGCCGTCTCGGTGGTGAGCCTTTGTCTGCGCTGAGTCGGGCGCGGCGCTGAGCGCGAGGGCAGGGCGACCTTCATGGAAGCTAGAGCGCGCGGCGAGTTCTGCGCAGTTGGGGGCTCCGGGCCCGGAGAGAACAACTGCGCAGCAGTCGATGCCCTCCGGGGGCCTCTCTCGCCCGATCGGGCCGGATCAGCCCACCAGCAGCCGTACCCCGGTGCCCAGCGCGAGCAGCGCGCCGATGAACCCGAGCGCCATCACGCCGCGCTGGATGGTCTTCTCCCGCAGCCGCTTCTGCACCGCCTCGCCGAGGAAGATGGAGCCGACGACGATCACCACGATCGCGATCCACATCCAGACGGGCATGTCGGGCAGCTGACCGTCGTCCCACGCCAGCTTGGAGGCGAAGGAGACCGAGGAGATCAGGATCCACAGCGGCTGCAGCGTCGCCACCATCGGCAGCACCGGCCAGCGCGAGAGGACCGCGTACACGGTCACGGCCGGACCGCCCACCCCGCCCAGGACGGTGCCCAGCCCCGAGCTGATGCCGGTGATCACTTGGGCCCGTCGGCCGCCGACAGTCACCTCCACCCGGACCAGCGCCACCGAGATCACCAGGCTCAGCAGCACCAGGGAGGCGACGACGAGATACAGCGGGCCGGGCGGGGAGATCGAGGAGACCCAGGCTGCCCCGGGCATCACCGCCACGGCGGGCAGTCCGATCCAGGCCACCGTGCGCCACTCGATGTCGGACCAGATGCGGGGCAGCAGCAGGATCGGCATCAGCGTGCCCAGGAAGTTGGCCAGCATGATGCCCTCATGCGCCCCGATCAGCACCACAGCGTAGGGCGCGAAGAGCATGCCCAGGCCCAGGCCGACCACACGCTGGATGGTCGCGGCGATCAGGACGAGGGCGAGGAGGGAGAGTGACAGGGTGATGCTCACCGGATCAGCTCACTCGGCACGGGTTCTCCCTCAGAACGGAGACGGGGCTGGCCCCGCAGGATAGGAGATCGGTGCCGGACCCGGGCCCAGGATCAGGACCTGGACGAGGGCCGCCGGGTGCACGGCGGGGCCAGGGATCCGAACGGCTCGATCCGGCCGTCGGTCACCCGCGGCCCAGCAGCTCTGCGATCTGCGGATGACCGGCGACGTACCCCTCCAGCAGCTTCGCCCCCAGTTCCGGGGAGCTGACCAGCGGATGCGTGGCGAAGCCCTGCCAGGCGGCGTCGCGGGAGCCGGTGGTGGCGGCCTCGAGGATCTTCCGCTCAGCCGCGCGCAGGGAGCTCATCATGCCCAGCCGCCCCAGCTCCACGGGGGCGACCGGCAACGGGTGCACGCCCGCGCCGTCCACCTCGCACAGCACCTCGAGCACGGCGTCGGCCGGGAGCTCCGGGACGATCCGCTCGGCGGCGGGCGCTCCCTGCCGATCGGCGGCGATGTTGCCGACGTCCAGGATCATCCGCTCCCGACGCCCCGTGGCCAGCGCCGTCATCAGCCGCAGCGCCACCTCTTGGTAGCCGCCGCCGGCGACGTCCTCCTCGCGGCGCTCCTCGTCGCGGGACTCGGCCATGTAGGTCGCCTCGCGCTCGTGGAGGGTGGAGCGCCAGAGCTCGACGGGGGAGGAGCAGCAGGATGCTTCCGTCGGGTCGGCCGGATGCGCGGACGTGGAGCCACTCGCCGACGTGACCGGCGGGCCCGGCGCGATGGCGTCGGCCGCCGCGAGGTAGAAGTCCCCCTGCTGCTTGGCGAGGAACTCCCCGCGCGTGGTGGCGGCGGCGGTGATCCGCTCGATGGCCGCGGTGGTGTGGAGGTAGTAATACAGGTACTCGTTGGGCAGCGCCCTGTCGGCCCGGACCCAGTCCTTGCCGATCAGGCGCGCCTCCTCGATCTCCTCCAGCGCGGCGTCGTCGGCCAGCAGGCCCGGCAGGCGGTCGACCCCCTCGACCGTCACCGAGCGCAGCCAGCCCAGATGGTTCAGCCCGACGTAGTCGACCTCGGCGCCGCGCTCGCCGGCCACCAGGTCCACGTCCAGCAGGCGGCCCACGCGGCGCACCAGCCCGATCGGGGTGTCGCAGATGCCCACCACGCGGTCCCCGAGGATCGAGCGCATCGCCTCGGTGACGATGCCGGCGGGATTGGTGAAGTTGATGGTCCACGCCGTCGGCGCGGCCTCGGCGATCGTGCGGGCGATGTCGAGTGCGACGGGGATGGTGCGCAGGGCGTAGGCGAGGCCGCCGGGACCGATGGTCTCCTGGCCCAGCAGCCCCAGGCCCAGGGCCACCCGCTCGTCGATCGTGCGGGCCTCGGCGCCGCCCACCCGGACGGCGCTGAAGACGAAGTCGGCGCCGGTGACGGCCTCGCGCAGCTCGGTGGTCGCACTGACCTGCGGCGGGTGGGCGAGTCGTCCCTCCGCCTCGAGCCGTTCGCGGACCCCGGCGATGACCTCGGCGATCGTGCCCAGACGCGCCGCGTCGACGTCCTGCAGGGCGATCTCGTCGACCTGCAGGCCGGTGGCGCCGGTGGCCACGGCCTCGTACACCAGCGGCACGCGGAAGCCGCCGCCGCCCAGGATCGTCAGCTTCATGGCAGCAGGACCTCCAGGTCCTCCCCCTCGGAGAGGGCGAGCGCGTCGGGATCGGGGGAGCGGTCGGTGATCAGGCCCGTGAACCGTTCCAGGGAGGAGACCTCGAGGAACCCCGAGCCGGGCAGCTTCTCGTGGTCGGCCAGGAGGAACGCCGAGGTCGAGACCTCGAGGAGGCCGCGCTTGACCGGCACCTCGCTGGGGGTCGAGTCGAGCACGGTCCCGTCGGGCCGGATCCCGGAGGTGCCCAGGAACGCGACATCGACCCGGACCTGCCGCAGCGCGGATTCGGTCAGGGTGCCCACGAGGGACTGGTAGTTCGGGCGCAGCAGACCGCCGAGCACGACGATGTCGACGTCGGGGGCCTCGGCGAGCGCCTGGACCACGGCGAGCGAGGCGGTCACCACGGTCACGGACCGGCGCGCGAGCAGGGGGCACATCGCGGCGACGGTGGTGCCGATGTCCAGGGCGATCACGTCTCCGTCGGCGATGCAGGCCACGGCGCGCTCGGCGATCTGCCGCTTCGCCCTCGAGGCGGAGGTGGCGACGTCGGCGAAGGCCCGCACGTCGGCCTCGGGGCGGATGCTGCCGCGCACGTCGCAGGCGCCGCCGCGCACCCGGCGCACCGCCCCGGAGTCCGAGAGCAGCTCCAGGTCGCGGCGGATGGTGGCCTCGGAGACGGCGAAGTCCGTGCTCAAGCGGCCGACGGTCGCGGAGCCGTGGCGGCGCACGAGGGCGACGATGGCCTCGTGGCGTTCTTCGCTGAGCATGGCGTCACCGTAGCACCGTCCGCGCAATATCGAGCATGAACGAACAGCATTCCGCACAAGACTGCATATGCGAGCATGGTGTGACACCATGGTGCTCTGCGCCACAGCACCGCGGCTGTCGCCGCCCGCCTCCAGGAGGACCCCATGCGTCGTCTGTCCCGTCGTCATCTGCTCGGCTCGAGCGCCGCCGTCGGAGGGCTCGGCCTCCTCGCGGCCTGCGCCCCCGGCTCCGAGACCGGTTCCGGCGCGAGCGACGGGGGTGGCTCCGGCCCCGCCGCCTCCGACGTGGAGACCGACCCGGCGGCGATGGGCGAGATCACCCTGAAGGTCTGGGACCAGGAGGTCCGCGGCGCCCAGAACGACGCCATCGAATCACTCATCGACGCGTTCGAGAAGGAATACCCGAACATCACGATCGATCGGGTCAAGCAGTCCTTCGACGACCTGCAGCAGCAGTCCGGTCTGGCGCTGTCCGGCAACGACGTCCCGGACGTCCTGCAGGTCAACAACGCCCGCGGCGACATGGGCGAGTTCGTCAAGGCGGGGCAGCTCACCGACCTCACCGGCTACGCCGAGGCCTACGGCTGGGAGGAGCGCTTCCCCGAGTCGGTGCTGTCCAAGATGCGCTACTCCGCCGACGCCGTCACCTTCGGCAAGGGCTCCCTGTGGGGCCTTCCGCAGACCGGCGAGGTGTGCGGCATCTTCTACAGCACGAAGAAGCTCGAGGCGCTGGGGGTCGAGCCGCCGACGTCCTGGGACGCGGTGTACTCCCTGGTCGAGACCGCGCTGGAGGCCGGAGAGCTGCCGATCAAACTCGGCAACCTCGAGCAGTGGCCCGCCCTGCACGTCTTCGGTCCCCTGCAGGCCGCCTTCGTGCCCACGGACGACATCGTGAAACTGGCCATGGGCAACGAGGGCGCGGACTGGACCAGCCCGGAGAACCTCGAGGCCCTCACCCAGCTCGCCGACTGGGCCGGCGGCGGCGCGCTCGGCGACTCGCCCAACGGCCTCGCCTACGACACCGCGTGGGCGGAGTACACCGAGGGCGACGGCGTGCTGCTGATCGGCGGTTCCTGGCTGGGCCCGGACATGGAGGCCGTGATGGGGGAGGACCTGCGCTTCATGGCTCCGCCGGAGGGGGCCGACGGGACGATCGCCACCACCGGCGGCACCGGACTGCCCTTCTCGATCCCCGCCGCCGCCGCGAACGCCGATGCGGCCGCCGCCTACATCGACTACATCACCTCGGACTCCGCGATGGAGCTGATCGCGGAGGCCGGCGGCATGCCGGTGCTGCGCACCGCGGAGCTCTCCCCGGACTCCGGCGTGAACAAGGACATCTACGAGGCCTTCGACAAGGTCTCGATCGACGGGGTGCTGCTGCCCTACCTCGACTACGCCACGCCGACATTCGCCGACACCGCCGGCTCTGCCCTGCAGCAGGTCATCGGCGGCGAGAGCGACCCGGAAGGTGCCGCGGCGGAGCTGCAGACCGACTACGTGGAATTCACCGCGGAGGACTGACCCCGCCGATGTCGAAGAGCCCGCCCTCGGCGGTCGTGCGTTCGCGCGTGACCCCGTACCTGTTCATCCTGCCCGCGTTCGTCGTCTACGCGGCGTTCTCGCTGTACCCGCTGGTCCGGGCCGCCCAGTTCTCCCTGTACGACTGGCCCGGCTTCGGGCCCTCGACCTTCGTGGGCCTGGCGAACTACGTCGACCTCGCCGGGGACGAGGCGTTCCGGGCCGCCATCGGCAACGCCCTCGTGCTGATCGCGTTCTACGCCCTGCTACCGCTGGTGATCGGACTGGTGCTGGCGGCGATCTTCCGCCGCGGGCAGGTGCGCGGGATGGGCTTCTTCCGTTCCGTGATCTTCCTGCCGCAGGTGATCGCGCTGGTCGTGGTCGCCGTGGCGTGGCGGAACATCTACGCGCCCAACGGGCCGCTGAACGAGCTGCTGCGCGCCGTCGGGCTCGAGGAGCTGGCCCGCGGCTGGCTGGGCGACCCCGGAGCGGCGCTCCCGGCGGTCGGCTTCATCGGCACCTGGCTGGAGATGGGGCTGGTGATGCTGCTGCTGCTGGCCGGCATGAGCCGCATCCCCGATGACCTCTTCGAGGCGGCGCGCCTGGACGGCGCCGGCCCGGTGCGGGAGTTCTTCGCCATCACCCTGCCCTCGGTGCGCGGCGAGATCGTCGTCGCCCTGGTCCTGACCATCATCGCCGCGCTGAAGACCTTCGACCTGGTCTACATGACCACGTCCGGGGGACCGGGCAACGCCACCACCGTGCCCAGCTACGAGGTGTACTACCGGGCGTTCCAGCTGCGCGAGGTCGGCTCCGCCAGCGCCGTCGCCGTGGTGCTCACGATCCTGGTGTTCGCGATCAACGTGCTGGTCACCCGGATCGGGGAGCGATCACAGTGAGGGTCTCCGCCGGTGAGCGCACGATGAACTACATCGTGCTGGTGCTGTTCGCCCTGTTCGCCCTCGCCCCGATCCTCACGATCCTGGCCACGGCGTTCTCCCCGCAGATCGGCGAGCCGGCCGGACTGCATCCGGGCAACTTCGTCGAGGCCTGGCAGGTGGGCGGCTTCGGCCGCTCGCTGGGCAACTCGCTGATCGTCGCCGCGATCGTGGTCACCGCCGCCGTGACGCTGTCGGTGCTGTCCGGCTACGCCTTCGGCACCATGCGCTTCCCCGGCTCGACGGTGCTGTTCTACGTGTTCCTGCTGGGGCTGATGATCCCCACCGAGGCGACCGTCATCCCGCTGTTCTTCGACCTGCGGTCCCTGGGCCTGACCGACACCTACGCCGCGATCGCCCTGCCGCAGATCGCCCAGTCCGTCGCCTTCGGCACCTTCTGGCTGCGAGCCCAGTTCCGCACGATGCCGGTGAGCCTGCTGGAGGCGGCGGCGCTGGACGGGGCGGGCCCGATGCGCTCCCTGCGCAGCATCGTGGTGCCCTCCTCGGTGCCGGCTCTGACCACGCTGCTGGTGCTGGTGTTCATGTGGACCTGGAACGAATTCCTCATCGCCCTGGTCATGGCCCCCGGCGGAAATCTGCGCACCGCCCCGCTGGGTCTGTCCAACTTCCAGGGCCAGTACACCGCCGAGCTCGCCCTGCTCTCGGCCGGAGCCGTCATCGTCGCCCTGCCGATGGTGATCATGTTCCTGTTCCTGCAGAGGCACTTCATCCGCGGAATGCTCGAAGGAGCCGTGAAGTGATGACCGAGAACCGACCGACCCCTGACAGCCCGGACCTCAACAGTCCGACCCCAGATCTCCCGACGCCCGGCGCACCGACTGCCGGTGCATCGACCCCCGCCAGCCCGAGCCCCGACCGCCTCGCCGCCGATCCCGACCGGCCGACCACGGACAGCGCGCCCTCGGACCCGGCCCCGCCGACGTCGGCCGTCGAGCGACCCTGGCTCACCGCCCGGGAGGCCGCCGCCGTCGATGCCGCCTCCGACTGGGACCCCCTGGCCGGGACCCGCGGCCAGGAGGACCCGCCGTTGGACGTGCTGCTGAGCGGGACGGTCTTCTTCGACATCGTCTTCACGGGGCTGGACCGCCTGCCCGCCCCCGGCGAGGAGCTGTGGAGCAAGGGCATGGGATCCAGCCCCGGCGGCATCGCGAACCTCGCCGTGGCCGCCGCTCGCCTCGGCCTGCGCACCGGACTGGTGGCGGGGTTCGGCGACGACGCCTACGCGGACTGGATGTGGCACACCATGGCGCACGAGGAGGGCATCGACCTCTCCGCCTCGAGGCGCTTCCCCGACTTCCACTCGCCGCTGACCGCCTCCGTCGCCGCCCAGGGTGACCGGGCGATGGTCACCCACGGCCACGACCTGCCCGAACCGCTCTCGGTGATGATCGCGCGGGCCCCCGCCGCCCGGGCAGCCGTCGTCGACCTCGCCGGAGAGACCGGCTGGTGGGCGGACCTCGCCCGCCGCGGCTCGAGGATCTTCGCGGACATCGGCTTCGACGAGACCGGTCGCTGGGACGTCGCCGACCTCGCGCCGCTGGCCCACTGCCACGCCTTCACCCCCAACGCCGTCGAGGCCATGGGCTACACCCGCACCGAGAGTCCCGACCGGGCCGTGCGCGCGCTCGCCGAGAAGGTGCCGCTGGCCGTGGTGACCGACGGCGCCGCCGGCTCCTACGCGATCGACGCCACCACCGGCGAGGAGGCCTACTGCCCCGCCGTGCCCGTGACCGCGATCGACACCACCGGCGCCGGAGACGTTTTCGCCGCGTCGATGGTGCTGGGCACCCTCGCCGACTGGCCGCTCGACGAGCGGCTCAAGTTCGCCTCGCTCTGCTCCGCATTGGCCGTCCAGCAGTTCGGCGGGTCGCTGGCAGCCCCCGGCTGGGGCGACATCACCGACTGGTGGCGCCACCTCTCCGACGCGGCCGACGGCGGGGACCTGCGCGCCGCCTACACCCGCGACGGCTACTGCTTCCTCGACGGCGTCGTCCCCGACCACCAGGTCCAGGGCCGGCGCCGCGCCCAGGGCACCTTCGCCCTGCGCTCGGACGCCGGCAAGCACTGAACGGGGACATCGACAGCTGCCGAGGCCGCGCGATGTCGCGAGGCCGCGGGAGCCGCCCGAGACCATCTCGACGAATCCCGACCTCGCGCCGCATCGCCGCGGCGCCCTGTGAGAGACGAGAACCCCATGTCGCATCCTGCCCCCGTGCACGACTCCTCCCGCTCCGACGCCTCCCGGATCGACCCGGCAGCGCCCACCGACCCCCGATCCGGCGACGTCCGGCGTGGGCCGTTCAGCAGGCGCCGGCTGCTGCAGGGCACCGCTGCCCTGGGCCTCGCCGCCGGCGCCACCGCCCTGGACCTCACGTCCCTCACCCCCGAGGAGCGGGCGCTGGCCGACGGGACCGTCGACCTCGACATCCTCTACATCGGGGCCCACCCTGACGACGAGGCGTGGACGCTGGCGGCCCTCGGCCAGTGGAACGAGTTCGCGGGGCAGCGGGCGGGCGTCATCACCGTCACCCGCGGGGAGGGCGGCGGCAACGCCGTCGGTCTCGAGGAAGGGCCGGCCCTGGGGCTGATCCGGGAGACCGAGGAGCGCACCGCCGTCGGCTATGCGGGCATCGAGCACGTCTTCAACCTCGACGCGGTCGACTTCTTCTACACCCTCTCGGCCCCGCTGACCTACGACGTGTGGGGCGGCGCCGAGGTGCTCAGCCGCATCATCCGGGTGGTGCGCGCGACCCGGCCCGATGTCATCGTCACCATGAACCCCTCCGCCGTCGAGGGCAACCACGGCAACCACCAGCAGGCCGCGATGTTCGCCGTCGAGGCGTACCTGCTCGCCGGCCGCGAGGACGTGTTCCCCGAGCACTTCGATGAGGGCCTGCGACCCTTCTCGCCGCGCCGGATCCTCCGCTCGGGCTCCAACGGCACCTCGAGCACCGGGCCCGACGCGGTCGCCGAGGGCTATGAACCGGAGGTCGCCAGCGATGTCGTGTTCGGCGCCTGGAACGGCACCCCGTCCGAGCGCCACGGCAAGCGCTGGAGCGCCGTGCGGGACGACGCCGTCCACAGCTATCGCACCCAGGGCTGGTTCGCCAACCCGCCCTCGCCCACCGACCCCGCGCAGATCCCCGCCACCTGGTTCACGCTGCTCGCCTCCCGGACTCCCCTGGCGGACCCCACCTCCTCCGACACGGCCGCGCTGGCCGGGGCGAGCCTGCCGATCGACGGCGGCTTGCCGCTGGGCACCACCGTGGAGATCGACGCCGGCCGCTTCGCCGTCCTGCCGGGCCAGGACCTCGAGGTGACCGTCACGGTCGGCTCCCCGGGCCGCGCCCTGCCCGGCGCGGCCGTCGAGCTCGAGGTGCCGCAGGGCTGGTCCGTCGGCGGCGCGCAGGAGATCGGCACGGTGCCGGCGAAGCAGCAGCGCGCCGCGACCTTCACCGTGACCGTCGCCGAGGACGCAGCCCCCGGCGAGCACGTCTTGCTGCGCGCCCGGGCCACCTCGCGGGGAGCGAGCGGGCAGAACGTGCTCCCGCTGCGCACTGCCGGACCGGTCGAGGCGGGCCTCGCCGAGCGTCCGGAGATCGCGGAGTTCCTGGCGTGGACGGAGGAGCTGGGGATGCAGCGGTTGGACACGCTGGTGCCCACACGGCGCGCGATCGGCTCGGGCCGTGCCGAGACCCTCGAGGTCGTGGCACGCAACCTGTCCGAGGCCGAGCAGGACGCCGAGGTGGTCCTCGACCTCCCCGAGGGGTTCGCGGTCGATCCGGCCCAGCTGCTGGTCGAGGCGATTCCCGCGGGCGGGGAGAGCACCGTCGAGGTGCGGATCGAGAACACCGACGCCTCGCTGCCCACGGCGAATCGTGCCCCCGACGGTGGCGTCTACCCCGTCACCGTGACGGCCACCGCCGCCGGAGTCACGGCACCTCGCTCCCAGGGGCTCCACCTGGTGCCCCGCCTGGTGGCCACCCGCACCGAGGGCGTCGAGATCGATGCCGCCCGCGGCACCGGGGAGTATCCCGGGGACAGCATCGACATCGGGACCCTCTGGGAGGGCGAGGAGGTGACGCCCGAGGATGCCTCCGGCACCACCTGGGTGACCTACGACGACGAGAACCTCTACGTGTTCGTGAAGGTCGTGGACGACACGCTCGGGGCGCTGCTGCCGCCGGAGGACAACAAGCAGCGCTTCCGCACGGACTCGATCGAGATCATGGTCGACCCTCGCGCCACCTCAGAGAACACGGCCAGCACGTTCATCCTCGGCGCGCTGCCCGGCACCGCGGTCGACGGCGGCATCGGCGGCCCCGTCGCCGGCCGCGACCACGACAACCGGCAGGGACCGATCGATGAGACGGCGCCCGGCGTGCGGATCGACGCGATCGTCTCCGACCCGTACGAGGGCTACGTGTTCGAGACGCGGATCCCGTTCGCAGAGCTGCCCGACGGCATCGTCCCGGAGCACCTCGGCTTCAACGTCGTCGTCTACGACTCGGACACCCAGGACAAGACCGGGCAGTCCCGCATCGGCTGGTCGACCTTCCCCGGCGTCCAGGCCGACCCCTACCGATGGGGGCTGCTCGAGCTCCCCGGGCTCACCGAGTCCCCGTCGGACCCGGCCGAGCCGCAGATCCCGGACACGGCGGCGCGGTCGGTCCAGTCGCCGGCCTCGATCATCCAGGCGGCCGAGGACGGCACCGGTCTCGGCGGTGCGCCCGCGCTGTCCGCCCAGGCCCTGCGGCTCGACAAGGTCTCGCGCACGGCCGACGGGGTCTCCGCCCGGGTGCGCACCCGGGAGGCGGGCACGGTGCGCCTGTACCTGTGGGGCGGCGGCGAGATCGTCGGCGCCCTCGATGCCCAGGAGGTCGGCGCCGGCAAGGAGACGCTCGAGGTGCTGCTGACCGGGGACGTGTCCGAGGATGACGGGCTGCGTCTGGCGGCATCGCTGGAGACCGAGGGCGGCACGGCCGCTGCGGACGCCGCCGTGTGAGCTGGTCCGTGCCGTGCCGTGCCGTGCCGTGCCGTGCCGTGCCGTGCCGTGCCGTGACGTGACGTGCCGTGCCGTCGGGGCGGGGTCGTCGGGGCGGGGCTGTTCCGGCGCCCCGCCGTCGGGGCGGGGCCGTTCCGGCGCTCCGCGGTCCGCGCCCGTCGAGCATCACTCCGCCCCGCATGGGGAGAACTCCCCGGGGACTTCTCCCCGGGGAGTGCTGACGGGGGAGTTCGGCCCATCGCGCTCCCGGGCGGATGGCCCTAGATTTCAGGTACTGGGTGCGGGCCCCACACGGGGACGTGAGGACAGGGCTCGGGATCGCCCGCTGCGTGAGCCGATCCCGACGGCAGGGGGCCGTCGGGACGGTGGGGACCGCGGCGGCGCCGATCCCGTGACCCTCCTCGGGGACCGGGTGGGAGAGTCGACGATCGTTCGTAGGGGGAGCGGTCGTCGCCCCCGTGCTCGGTGGAGGCGGGATCCGGGCCGAGGGGCCGGGGTCCCGCCTTCGGTGTTCGGCGCCCGGTCCTGGGATCGATCCCGTCAGATGTGTCGTTGAGGAGGGGCTCAGCGGCACATTCGACGGGATGGACGCGCGCAGCACGTGCGGCGCGGGGATCGGGCGCGCGGAAGGGTGCTCGGCGCCGGGTTGGCGCAGGACGAGCGGCGGGAGGACTCGGGCGCACGGGGTGTGCGGAGGCGGACTCGGGCGCTGGGGTCAGGCGCGCAGGTGGGCGAGCGCGCCGGTCACGGCCGCCTCGGTGGCGACGCCCAGCGTGGGCTGGAGGTCCGGGGACCACAGCGGGCTGTGGTTGGGGTAGGTCTCCCGCCTCTCGGCGTAGGCGCCGACGCCCCAGTAGCAGTACGGCGCGCCGAAGGCGTCCGGCACGATCGAGAAATCCTCCGAGGCGGTCACCGGGGACATCTCCTCGACGCGCTCCTGCCCGAACTGCGCCAGGAAACCGTCCCGCACCACGTCGGCCGCCGCCTCATCGTTCGTGGTCAGCGGGTAGCGATCGTAGATCTCGATCTCCGGCTCGTGCGGGGACCGGGCCGCCTCGCACTCGGCCCGCACCATCCGCCGGGCGCCCTCGATCAGCCGTTCCAGGATGTCCTCGTCGTAGGCGCGGAAGTTCAGCAGCATCGTCGCGCTGTCGGGGATGATGTTGGCGCTGGCGCCGGCCTGCAGGGAGCCGACGGTGACCACCCCGAAGTCCGCCGGGGACAGCTCCCGCGCCACCAGGGTCTGGATCCGGGTGACGATCGCGGAGGCCAGCACCACCGGGTCCACCCCGAGGTGCGGCATCGAGCCGTGGGAGCCGGCGCCGTGGACCACGATCCGGGCCGAGGCCGCCGTGGACATCACCGGCCCCGACGTCACCGCCACCCTCCCGGCCACCGGGTCGGTGAGGACATGCTGGCCCAGGCACACGTCGGGCGTGGGTATCGCGTCGACCACGCCGCCTGCGACCATGGAGCGGGCCCCGGCGGCCTTCTCCTCGCCGGGCTGGAACAGCGCGATGTACGTCCCGGACCAGTCCTCGCGGTGCTCAGCCAGCAGCTGGGCGGCGCCGAGCCCGGCGGTGATGTGGAAATCGTGGCCGCAGGCGTGCATCGTCGGCTGCTCGACGCCGTCGCCGTCGGCCTGCGTCTCCGTAGAGGCGTAGTCCAGGCCGGAGGCCTCCTGCACGGGCAGACCGTCGATGTCGGCGCGGAACAGCACCGTGCGGCCTTCCCCGCCCTTGCTGCCGGCGAGCACCCCGACCACGCCGCCGCCGATCTCATGGACCTCATAGCCGTACTTGATGAGCTGGGCGGCGATCACGTCGCGGGTGCGCTCCTCTCGCATCGACAGCTCCGGGTGGCGATGGAAGTCCTTCAGCAGCGCCTCCTGCCAGGAGGTCTGCTCCTGAAGAGCGTCGTTCATCGCGGCGCTGAGCACGGTCATGAGTTCTCCTTGTCGATCGGGTCGATCTGCACGGCACGAGGGGACGCCCCGTCACTCGTCGTCGAAGCCTTCGTCCTCGTCGCCCTCATCATCGTCCTCGTCGTCGTGCCGACGTGAGGCGGGGCCGAAGAATGCGAGCTTCACCAGGGCCGCACCGACCACCAGCAGCACGAGGACGACGATGACCATGCCCACCAGCATGATCAGCTCCCACCCACCCAGGCCGAAGAAGGTATTCACGTCTCCACCCACTCTCCATCCGGCATTGCGGTCGGTTCCAGCGCGGCCGCCGCTCCGGGCCCCCGCTGGACGCTCTGGTGAGTGTCAACCTACCTGCCGTGCGTGGCGCCCCGGGGGCGCGCCGCACGGTTCGAGCACGGAACGTGCGGTCGTGGTGAGAGGCTGGGACCCGCCACCGCGCTCGATCCGCGGTACACCATCCGACAGAGACGACGGAGCCGACCCCCATGACCAGCAGCGAACCCACCCGGCCCGGGACGACGTTCACCATCGTCGGCCACCGCGGAGCGATGGCGAGCGTCCTCGAGAACACGATCGCGTCGTTCGAGGAGGCAGAGCGCGTCGGCTGCCAGGAGATCGAGCTCGACATCCGTCCCAGCGCCGACGGCCGCCTCGTGCTCACCCACGACCGCAGCCTGGACCGCATGATGGCCGAGCAGGACCGTGGGCTCGGCCCCGTCGACACCATGAACTGGGCCGCACTGCAGAAGGTGGAGCTGCGCGACGGCCACCGGGTGGCCACCCTCGAGGAGGCCGTCGCGGCCACCAGCGTCTTCCTGCAGGTCGAGATCAAGGACCCGGCCGTGGTACCCCTGCTGGCCGATCGCGTGGACAAGCTCCCCGCGCTGACCCAGCGGGTGCGCCTGACCAGCTTCGACACCGAGGCGCTGGTCCACGCCCGGCAGCTGATGCCGCAGATCCCCCGCGGCCAGATCATCCACGGACTGCCGCTGCCCGAGGACCGCCGCGAGGATCTGGAGAGCCTGCTCCAGCGCACCGGCGCGGATGCCCTGTACTGCGGATGGACGGGGCTGACCGCAGAGGTGGTCGCCGACCAGCACGCCGCGGGCCGACTGGTCCACGGCTGGCCCACCCGCAGCGAGGAGGACCTCGCCCTCGCCCTCGAGCTCGGCCTGGACGGCACCACGGCCGATGACCCCGAGGCTGCGATCGGGTGGTACGAGCAGGCCCGCGCCGCAGCCGGCTGACCCGGGGGCAGCGTCACCAGCAATGGGGTTTCACCTGCGGCGCCCGTGAAGAGGGAAGGCGCCCCGTTCGAGCCCTCCTCGGACGGGCCGCCACTCCCGGATCAGACCTCGGGCGGCTTCTCCACGAAAGCCCTGTCGGGCTGGTCCTCCCGACGGACCTTTCGCATGATCACGCCCTTCGGCGCCGCCGAGTACGGGAAGCTGATCGAGAGGTGTACGGCGACGTCCTCCGGCGGCAGGCTCGACCCCGCCGGGAAATCGGAGAGCTTCGTCCCCGACTTCGGATCGAAGTCACCGGAGAAGCTCAACAGGAGACCGCCCCGTCTTTCTGCGGCGAGCTCCTCGGCGAGCTCGCCACCCTGACCCATCGCGTCGGGGAGCATCGCGATGCGTTCGACAGCGGGGCGCTGACGCCTGGACGATCCCGAGAAGCCGTCTCGATCGCGACGACGGTTACGGGTGATGAAGTCGAGCTCCACGTCCGGATGGCCCGCGACGGTCCCGGGGAGCACTTGACGGCCGCCCTTCAGCTGCGGGACCACGACGCCGAAACTCGTCAACTTCCCGGAGTCGATGAGCCCCCGGAAGAACTCCTCGTCGGGTCGGTACATCCCGCGACTGATCCACGGCATCACCGAGAACAGCTCGAGAACACGCTCCGCAGGGACTGTCCCGAAGTGCGCTCCGTAGGGATGGCCGGCGCCGGCATCGGTCAGGAAGGCCTTGTCGTCGGTCGGTGAAACGATCTCGCCGAGCGAGCGCACGAGACCGAGAGCGTTCTCCACGGCGCGACGGTTGCCGTTGCCGTTCCCGCGGGGTGCCTGGAATGGGTAGTCCTGGAGTCGTCCGCCGATGCCCTTCGAGGTGATTTCGCTGTTGTACATCTTGCTGGGGCTGGTCGGTTTGAGCCACGGGAGCCTCTGGACCACGAGGGGTGGGACGTCGATGGGTAGCACGCGGGGGGACCCGTCATCGTTGAACCCCGCGTACTGGTCCAATTCGACACGGAAGTCCTCCTCGTCGCGTGCTATCGAAGTGAAGGCCTCGTACAGGTCCACGCCCCCGGGGACTCCCCGCCGCTCGATCTGGGATCCGAGATATACGCGCACGAGGTCGCGGTAGCCCTTGCGGTAGCCAAACCACCGCCCCATTTGCATGAGGGTGTCCGCGGCGAGCGTCACGCGCGTGTACACGGAGACGGTCAGGCCCTCGACGGTGAAGCCTCTGCTGAGCTTTGCGCCACCGACGAGGATTTTCCAGACGCTCCGCTTCTCGAAGGCAATGTCCTCCTTGGCGTAGTCGGCGTCCTTGGACCCGTTGACGAGCACGACCGGTGAATCGCCGCGCTCGATGAGACGCACGGCCGGGCCGATGTACGGCCAAAGCTCGTCGAACGTCGGGACAGGGGCTCCCTCCTCTGCACGGGCTCTCGATACCTCGACGAAGTCCTCGACCCAGAGTGCGCGGAGGCGAGCCTTTGTCGAGGGAACGCCGTAAGCGTTCCTACGCCAGAGATCTTTGAGTTCCTGCTGGGTGTCCGAGTGCACTCCCGTGGACTGGGACTCGTGGACCAGCATCGTGTGGTGGCGGTACTTCCCGAACCCTTGCTCCTCCCTCAAGAGCTTCGTCGCGCCTGTGAGGACATAGGAGTCGAGGGCATCCCGCAGTGCCTTCTCGCGATCAGCCTCGGAATCGAGCGGGACGGGGCGATGGAACGCGGCCCGGTTGGAATGCCGAGGGGTGTCGTCGATAGGCGATTCCAGGTCGTGGAGCTCCTTGGCACCCATGTACTCCGGAGATGTCTTCAGAGAGAGGATGAAGTCCTTCGGGAAGATGTCGTGGTCGTCCTCCATGTCCACGAAGACATTGGCGAACGGTGTCGCCGTGTACGCGACGTACTGGGAGCGCGGGAGTGTCCGGAGCATGTCGGAGATGTGCCCATTGATCGCAGTGCGTTCCTTCTCCTCCGCGGTCTTGCTCGTGCGCTTCGTCCGTTTGGTGTTGATCGACGCCTGATCTGCCTCGTCGTCGATGATCAGTGTGGGAACGTCCTCGAGCTTGGTGCGGATCTTGGCGAGGTCGCCTGCGAGTTTCTTGAGGACGCTCGAGTTCTTCTTCATGATCGCCAGCCGGACGTTGACCCGGGGGAGGTTCGCGGCGTCGTGCAGCGGGAGCATCGGGAAAGGAAGGTTGTTCTGGAAGTCCAGAGCGTCAAGACCGGTCTTCAGTGCCCTGTAGTCGAACTTGTTGTTCGTCAGGCGCGTGATCCACGGGACGTCGATGTGGTCGAGGGGTTCTGGTGTTTCGAGGAAGTTTCCTTCTTGCCAGTCAGCGTCCTCCGTCGAGGCGTAGTCGTGGGTACCAGCCAGCTCGGCGAGCCGCGCCGCGGCCTCGCTCTTCTCCCGGTCCGACGTCGCATCCTTCTTAGCTTGTTCGGCCGCGAGATAGTCCTGGAACTGACCCTGAAGAATGTTCTCGCGTCCGACGAGCTCCATGTCCAGTCGTTTCTGCGTCTGTGAGCGTAGGTTGTCATAGGTGCCAGTTAGGACGATGACGAGCTTGTAGCCGGCGTCGATTGCCTTGGCCAGAACCCCGGTGAAGTTGGCCGTCTTCCCGCTCTGCACGTGTCCGACGACGAGTCCCTTGGTCTGCCAGATATCGGGGTCCGACGGATTTGCGAGGCGCTCCACGATCTCGTCCGTCGCCAGATCCAGGCCCATGATCGCGTCGGGGTCGAAGTTCTTTCGCGCCAGGAGTTCCCGGTAACGTGGCCAGTAGTGCCCCTGCAGAGACTCGGGTGAGTACCACTGCGACCATTCCTGCTTTTTGGAGATGACTGTGGGGGAGTTGTCCTTCAGGTGGAAGAACGAGGACAGCTGCCGGACCGAGGTCTCCTCGAGGCCGAGCGCCTTGTAGATCTGGGCACGCCGCTCGGGCGTGAACGGCTCGGTCTCACCACCGGTGACTTTTTCGTGGAGGGCCGGCGCGGCGTTCCAACTGTTAAGCAGCAGATGGAAGGCGCGCTGCACTGGGTCGTTCGCATCCCCCGGAGTGAGCCTCCTGACGAGGTCGGTCTCAGCGAGAGGATCCAGATCGTCGTCCTCGAGCTGCCGATCGATCGCTCGGAGCAGGTCCTTGGGCCGATCGCCCGGGAGCTGCTTGATGGCGTCGAGCACGGACCGGCTGATGACGTCAGTCAAGGGGGACCTCCTGGAGGAGAGTGGCGATCTCGGGACCGGGTACATCGTGTCGTAGAGGGCTGACATCGACGCGGTAGGCGACGTCCTGGCCGATCAGACCCGCGTTCGGGACGACGGTGTCGACGCGACGCCGGGTGATCGCCGGGAACTGGTCGTCGATCGGGTAGCTCCGGGGTGCCGTCCGTTGCACGTATCGCTTCGTGTAGAGCTCGGCGTCGGCCTCTCTCCAGCCCACTGCCTCGAGTGCGCGCTCCACGTCCGCACCGTGAGCTCCGGCTGCTTCGACGGTACGGCGTGCCAGGAGGGTCAAGGACTCACCGGTGCCGCGGCCGGCAGGCGTGAACTGCATGGAGATCAGCCAGAGTGCGCGCCCGTAGGTCGGCTCGAGTTGGTCGAGTCCGTGTACGACGTGCTTCCTCTCCTCGGAGAGGGTGGTCTTCACCTCGAGGTCGTAGGCCTCGAGCGAGAAGTCGTGTTCCTCGGCCTCCGGTCCGAGCCAGGCCTCGATCGCGTGCTCGATACCGAGCGTGGAGAAGAGATGCAGGAGCACGGTGAGCTCACCGATGAGTCCCGTTTCCTGTGAGGGGGAGAGACGTCGTCGGGCCCGCAGCAGGTTCCGGAACTGCTCGACCGCTGCGGTCAGGGCGTGCGTGTAGGAGTCGCCGGTGTCGGTCTGCCGAACGACGGCGTATGCCAGGGCGTACGCGGCGTCCGGGGCGTCTTCCGTCGAGACAGTCAGGACGTAGCGCGCGGGGTCCTCGGACTCGTCGAGTTCGATGCTGACGTTCTCGAGGTCCTTGGAGTCCTCGAAGGTGCCGTCCGCTGGGGAGGCCAGGACGATCTCGCGTCGGCGGGGGTCGATCGTGAGGAGATGGTCACCATTCACGCCGTGCGGCAGGAGGGAGGTCTCGTCGATGGAGAGGTAGTCATCCAACGCCTCGGGGGAGAGGGACGTCGTCTGGCCTCGGACGGGCTCTGTCATCGGGAACTCCACTTCGTCGTAGTTGTCGTTCACTTCTTCTTGAACTTCCGGCGTCGACGCTGCTCCTCGGCCTCTGCGGCCAACCACAATGACTCCTGCATCGTCTCCATACGCAGCTTCTGCGCGACACCTACGTACTGTCCGGAGAAGAAGTCGGCGGTCAGGAGATACACCAGCGTCCGCGTGAGCGGGCCGCTCTTCCCGTCGGCGACGGGCTCCCCGCTCACCAGTTCATGGAATCGTTTATTGATCGTCAGGATCTGCGCATCCCGATCGACCTCGAAGAACCTTCGACCGGTGATGCGTCCCCACTGCACCGTGAACTCCTCCGCGTCTTCACGAAGGTGCCCGCGCTCCTCGAGGTTCCGGCGGACCTCGGTGGGGATCCCCGATGCCGGTGTGAAGTCAAGGGGACGCCGGCTCCGGCTCCGAGACGCCCGATCCTGCTGCCTCGCGGCGGTCTGGAAGTCGCGGAACACCGTGCCGTCGGGGGCCGTGGCGCTGTGGAGGGCGTTCCGGAGTGTGGAGTCGAACTCGACGCCGGACTTTTCCGGGTTGATGCGTGCGTGGTTTTCGACGTCGTCGATGTCCAGACGGATACGAGCGAAGCGAAGGTCCTCCGAAGGAACGAGCACCCCGTTCCAGCCGCCGACCTGGAGGAGGCGATCCCGGCGGTAGACGAAGAATCCCTGTCGCCCCTCTTCACCCCCCATGTCGAGCCGGTAGTTGGGGCTGGTCCGGTCCACGTAGGGAACGACGTGCGCGCTGAAGGAGAACTTGGCGTCGGGGAGCGAACTGTGGAAATCCTTGGGGTACTCGCTGGCCGGGTCCTCCGAGTAGGTGAACGGGTCCAGCGGCTCTACCGGGAACTCCATGCCGATCTCGCCGAAATCTTCGTCGTAGGTGTCTACGACCACCGATGGGACACCATCGCCCAGGAGCCGGTGGTGACGGGTCCCGAGGCTGGCGGCGACGTTCCGGAGAGTGGCATCGAGCCAACTGTTCTGCGCGTTCTGGTCCGGGTCCTGGGGAAAGGCGCGTACGTCGTTCCATTCGATCACCGTTCCGTGGTGCAGCGGCTCGGAGAGGGAGATTGCGTCGAGGTGGTTGATGACGGAGTCCGCCGAGTAGTCGGACACCCGGGGAGAACCTCCTTGCGACGGGGAATGTCGCATCTTTCGCCCCACGGGCGTGGCCCCGTCCTTGTGGGAGAAGACGAGGAGGGCGTCGGCCTGGCTGAGCGAGGCGGCCTTGAAGCCGACACCGAAGTGACCGAGTTCCTTGAGACCGTAGTCGCGGGTCGCCCCCATGACCATCGCCTCGTCGACTTCTTCAGCCGACATACCGGGGCCGTCGTCGATGATCTGCAGAGCCGTCGCGGCGCCGCCGCGCAGTAAGAATCTGATCCGGATCAGGCGCGCGCCGACGGAGACGGAGTTGTCAACGATATCGGCGATCGCACTCTGCAGGGAGTGATGCGCACCGATGTACCGGGCTAGGGACGGGTCCGGAGGGACGTCCCTCTCCTTCGTGATCCAGAGTTCCGTGTCGTCGGTCATGAACTGTCTCTCCCATGCTCTGAGTGGCTGTCTTCGGCACCGAGCGTCCGGTCGTTGTCCGAGACGACGCGGGAGACGGAGTCGTCGAATCCGTCGCCATGCTCGGCGAGTCTCATTACCGAGACGGTCGTCCGGGCAGGATTTTCTGAGGCTATCGCTTGGTGCTGACTCGCGACGACCGGTCTCGGCCGTCGCCCGGGGCAAGGAACCGGTGGCTTATCAACTGAGCTCGTAGCGGTACTGCACCGGGACCAAGGACGAGATCGAGGGTTGCCAGCCTCTACGGGCGTCGAGATCTCCGTCGGACGTGATCATCTCGGTACCTTCACGCCAGCAAGGGATGTCGTGTACAAGAACCAAGTCCGTCGGAGCCCGGTAGATGTCGTCGACCGCGGCCGATGACAGATCGACGGCTCGCACGCGTTCGGTGCTGCCTCGCACGATCACCTGGCGGTCCGCTCCGCCGCGCGCGGGTGACAGAAGGAGGTCGAACGACCTTGAGGGACCCACGTCGGTGACGAGCGACCCGTCGGCCTCCAGGTGAGCTTTCACCTGTCGCAGCGCTCGGAGCTCCACGGCGTGCCGGAAGGTAGCGTCGCCCAGGTCTCCTGCCTCACGGGCCCTCCGGCGGTCCAGGCGGGTCTCGACGGCCGCCTTACCGGCTCGCTCCGCGGTCAGGACGAACTCGTTGTGGGCGTCAGAGAGGTTGGCGGTCGGGAGCAACTCGGGGAGGTGTTCGAAGAGCGCTGCAGGGAACTTCGACAGGTACGCGCCTTGGTGGACACGGATCTCCCTTCCCTGCCCGTACGGGTCGAAAGGGAAGAGGAGCGATTGCTTCCAGGTGTGCCGTCGGTCACGAACCCTCTTGGTAAGGGACGACTTGAGATCGAAGATCTTCTTGCGACGCTCGTGGAGCATCGTGCGGGTTAGCGGTTCCGGGATCTCGGTGAAGTCACGGAGTAGAGCGGCGCGGCCAGGGAGAGGGTCTGCGACTTCGTACTCGACCGCCTCGGTGGGGAACGGGAGACCGTTCACGATCGAGTACCCGACGAAGCCCTGGACCGCATGGTGAGGCCCTGTCGCCCAGTGGAGGACGACGTCGCCGTCGCGCACCATGTCCACTGTGGCGTGGAACGGCATGTCGGTCCCGTCCCGGCCACGGTCGTACGGAGCGAGGAGCCGGGTGCCGAATTCCGGGCGTGCGATGGCCTCCATCCAGAAGCGCTCTTCGGGATCGTCCTCCCACCAGTACGACTTCTGTGCGCTCATCGGTTCTCCCGAGTGGTCGTCGGTCAGTCGAAGAAGGGCTCGAGATGCTTACCGATTGCTGTGCCGAGCGGGATCGGGACGGCGTTCCCGATCTGCTTGACGATCTCGGTCATCGGCCCCACGAACTTGTACCCCGCTGGGAAGCCCTGGAGCCGCGCCCCCTCCCACGCGGTGATCGCACGATCCGCGGTCGGATGGAGATAGCGACCCTTCTCGGGCTTGGTGAACTCGGTACGGATCGTCACGGAGGGCTTGTCCCACCGGAGCCGGCCCATCACGTCACCGCTGCCGGAAGTGTGCTTTTTCCACGCCTCGCACTTCAGGTCTTCGGGCAGGTTCATGCGATTGCCGCCCTCGGGGATCTCCGCGAACCGGTCCAGGGAGAGCTGGGAGTAGTTCCGTCGCACGTGTAGCTCCTTGGCGAGGAACGGTCCCGGAGTCCGCTTCCCGTTCACGTCGGTGAAGACGTCTCCCGGGAGCTCGGCGAGGGCACCGGGGAGGGCCCCGATCGCCGACTCCACATCCTTCCAGCCCACGGGTTCGGGATGAGACTTCGCCGGAAAGCCGGGATCGGTCTGGTCACGTCGGTGACCGATGACGATGACCCGCTTCCGTACCTGCGGTGCTCCGTACTCGGCGGCGTTCAGGACATGATGCTCGATCTCGTAGTTCTCGAGCTCCCCGTCCGGCTCGGTCATCCGCTGGAGCAGCGGGAACTGCGGCGACGTGAGGAACTGAGGGACGTTCTCGAGGACGAAATAGCGCGGCCTCGCCCGCTGCACCACCTCGGCATACGTGCGCCAGAGCTCGTTGCGGGCGTCGTCTGCGCGCTGCTTGCCGAGCGTCGAGAACCCCTGGCACGGGGGGCCACCGATCACGAGATCGGCGGCTGGTACCTCCTCGTCGCGGAGCCAATCCTGGATCGGTCCACAGTAGACGTCGGCGTCATGGTTCAGGCGGTAACCTGCTGCAGCACGAGGCTCCATCTCGACGGCCTTCAGCACCTTGTACCGGTCGCTCGCCCGATGGAACCCCTCGCTGAGTCCACCGACGCCGGCGAAGAGGTCGATGATGGTGATGGCATCGCCTCGCACCGAGGTGTCCGGGGAAGAGGTGAGTGACGAGGTCATGTCAACAGATCCTAGCCGGCGGGAGGGTCAGCTGAGCGCAGACTCGCTGACCGAGAATGAGCGTCCGACCTCGTCCCTTTCTTCCGAGGAGCCGGTCGAGGAGACGGTCCGAGCACGGATGGCCGTCCAGCGCCGGCGAGACACGGCTCCGGAACTCGCGCTGCGCCGTTCGCTCCATCGTGCAGGACTCCGTTTCCGAGTCGATCACCCTCTGCCGGGGATCCCCAGGCGACGAGCCGACGTGGTGTTCACGCGGGTGAATCTTGCGGTGTTCGTCGACGGGTGCTTCTGGCACGACTGCCCCGAGCACGGGACCAGGCCGAAGTCCCGGGCTGCGTGGTGGGAGGAGAAGCTCCGTCGGAATGTCGAACGCGATCATGACACCGACACACGGCTCGGCGAGGCGGGATGGACGGTCCTCCGATTCTGGGAACACGAGGACATGGCGCAGGCTGCGATCGAGGTGCTACGCACGTACCGATTCCTTCGCGTCACCGGGCAGCGCCGGCGGGGACCTTCTTCGACCACAGGTGGTCGAAGTGGGTGAACGCCAGCTTCGTCCCGAAGTTATCGGCGTTGTCCTGGACGTTCACGATGTCCACGCGCTCGGTCCCCCCATTCTGGGGCCCTCGCAGCCCGCGCCCGATCATCTGCAGGTAACGGTTCGGGACGAAGGTGGGACGGCACACGTACACCGCGGAGACGTCGGGGACGTCGAAGCCCTGCGAGAGGACGTTGAAGTTCGTGAGGACCTTCAGGTCTCCTCTTCTGAAGCGTTCGACCGCTGCGCGGCGGGCCCCCGGGGACATGTCAGCGTGGACCGCTACCGACTCGATCCCCTCGTACGAGAACACGGCCGCGAGTGCGTGGGCATGCTGGACCGAGGCGGCGAAGAGCAGCGTTCGCTGGTCCTCCCCCCGGGACAGGATCGAGCGGATGATCTGGTTGTTGCGCTCGGTGGAGCGGGCGACTGCAGCGAGATCGAGCTGGGCCTCACTCATCCGAGTGAGGGGTGAGGAGATCTCCTCGTCCACCTCCTGCGCAGCACGCGTCTTGGGGAGGGCGATGCCGTCGAGTATGTGGTGGTCCACCTGGGACAGGTATCCGTTGGCCTGGAGGTACTGGGTCGCGTCATCGGGCCCGAACTGCGAGGGTGTCAGGAGGTTCCGGTCGAAGATCTCGACGAGGCTCTCCGTGCTCCGTTCGTCCGTCCCCCGGTAGGGGGTCGCGGAGAGACCGAGGACGGGGGTACGGGCAGTCCCTCTCCTCTTGAAACGCGAGAGCATCTGCTTCGTGGTGCGGGCCTCGGCGCCGTGGGCTTCGTCGATGATCACGATTCCCGGACGTTGGAACCAGCCATCCTTGGCCTTCGTGGACTCGAACATCCTCGCCGCGGTCGCCGGCGTGGACACGATGACATGGAGTCCTGCGTCCTGAGTGACGACCTCGCGAGGGTTACCGTCCCAGAACCGGCTCACCACCATGTCGGTGTTCTCGCTCCCGTGCGCCCGCCAGACGGCCATCCAGGTGCCGACTGCCTGCTCGCACAGCTCCTTGGTCTGGGCGATCCACATCACGTGGCCCTTCAGTGGCTCCTCCGACCCCGCGACGTGACGTACCACGGACTCGACTGCGACGCGTGTCTTGCCGGCGCCCGTGGGCAGCTGCACCATTGCACGGCGATCGTCCTGACCGGAGAGCACGTCCCGGATCAGGCCACTGACGTCCTCCTGGAAGGGGTGTAGCGGCTTGAGCCGAACCGGCCCTGTCACGACCTCCTGGGCGGGAAGGCGCACGTACCGCTCGCCCGCGAACTCGGGATCGATCCCGAGTTGCTCCACGAAATCCTTCGCGTCCCTACTTCCGCTGAACCGTGTCGGTCCCGCGGCGTCCCCACGCTCCTGGAGCGACTTGCTCAATTGACGGACGACGTCCGCGCCGTACATTGCCTTGGCGACCTCGAAGAGTTCCTTGGCGGAGAGCTCCCGGCTGAGGTACTCCTCGACCATCGCTCGGGTCTGTTGGGGGACGACGGCGTTGATGGAGTCCGCTCCGAAGTAGGCGAGGAGCTTCTCCCACTCGTTCTGCTTCGCGGACGCTTCCTTGAGGCGGGCGTCTTCGAGGGCCTTGCGCATGAGTAGGCGGGCGTCCTCCACCGACCTGCTCGAGTCCACGGCGCGGAGGGCGTACTGGAGGACATTGCTCTTGAGCTCACGGTCGACGACCAGCAGCTCCTGCGCGCGGAGGAACCGCGCCTTCTTCGAGACGTCCTCAACCACGACGTCGTCGAAGTCGTTGGTCGTCCGCAGAAGAACCGAGTCCGCCAGGGCGACACGGAGCCGCTTGAGCCTCGGGTCGACGACACCGATGTGCGGGTGCAGCTCGGCCATGTGGACCGGGGAGTCGTAGCTGTCCTCGGGGAGGTACGAGTCGAAGGCGATGTCGACCACGTCCAGGGACCACTTCTCACCAAGAGCGCGAGCGAGCGCTTCGTCGTCCACCTGGATGACGCCGACGTCCTGGTGGGTGAGTAGATGGTCCGTCGTCGCCTTTCTGGAGGTCACCACACAGAACTCACTCTCCACGAAGCGTCGCTCGTCCTTGTCGAGTGCGCGGAGGCGAGCCGGGCGCCGAGCGCCCTGCGTCGCGGCGTGTGCGTACAAGCGATGCACGGAGGTCAGGTTCCGCATCGCGTCGACGACGGTGCCGAACAGGAAGTCCCACGCCTTCGCGGTGACCATTGGAGTGAGTACCGGCCGCGCGAAATGGCCGAGATCATGAGGAATGGGCAGGAACTCCCGCGGGAAGGACGACGCGACCTCTTGCCCGCTCGTGCAGTGCTCGACCGGGAGGGCGCCCAGCGGGGTCTCCGCAACCCCGTACTCGAGAACCCACCACGCATCGGGCGATAGCACACGTGTGTCCCACGTCCTGTAAGAGGCCGTCGTGCGCAAACTGGCTTCCGACCCTTGCCGCTCGACGAGCAGCTTGACGATCCGCTCCCTGGTGCGGGTGGAGGCGTGCGCCAGGTCCAGCAGTCCTGGCGTGAGAGTCGTGGGGGAGAGGTCAATATCTCCGGCGCTGATCTGGTAGCCGAGGCCGCGCGCATCGGTGAGCGCGGTGCGTTTCACCGAGTCCCTCCAGGCCCTTTCGAGGCTTGGGTCGTGAGCTAGCGGAGCGGTGTCGGGCAGGTTCTGGCGAACGCCCCACCGTGCGAGCAGTCCGAGGTCCGGGCCGTGGAACGCGTCGTCCAGCAGGAGGCTCGGATCGGTTCCTCGGGAGCTCGGGACGAAGACGGACCCGATACGCCACGCACTCGTGACCGGCTTCCACGCACCGTCGAGCATCTTCACGAACACCTTGCCCGGATCCGGGAAGCTCTGCGATAGCAGCGCCTCGACCGACCGTCGGTCCCGCAGCTGGTGGGCGGTCTCCCACAGGTTCTTGAACGCCTGGGCGTTAGGGGACTGCACCGCAGCCCTGATGACCCGGCGGAGCCGGCCCTCGTCGTCGTGGCCCGTGATCCCGAGCAGCTTGAGATGCGGAAGGCAGACCGGATCGTGTGCGACCTGCGGGAGGACGACGGGCCCGGACGGCGCATCGTCCTCCGGGTCCGGAAGAGTCAGCCTGCCGGCTTCCGGAGCCTCCAGCCTCCCTTCGAGGGTCGGGATGAACGCAGCGCGGTACACCTCGGAGTGCCATGCAGCGTAGGAGCGGAGGACGACCGAAGCGAACGTCAACGCGTTTCGGTACCCCGTCATCGTCCTCGACGCGGCAAGTCCTTCGACCAGTTCGCGGGGCTCCTTCGCCGCCACTCCCGCGAAGTCCAGCAGTCTGCGCACCTTGGCGTGCCGGCCTGTCCCGTCGTTCTTGAGCGCGGACTCGTGAAGCCATGGGGCGAGGGTCCCGGATTCTTCGTGAGCGAGGGCGTACCAAGCATCACGGGCATCGCGGAGCTCGGTGTCCTTCACTGCTTCGAGAAGGGGTGGTACGAGGAGTTCGTCGGCGCGCCGGAACGTCCCGTCCAGGTCGGGGAAGCAGGAAGTGGTGGCTACGGCACGCATGACGGCGTCGTTGCTCACCTCGTCCGCCCAGCTGTCGACTTCCCGGTCGCGGGACGGCAACCAGCCGAAGTGCCGGCTCGGTGCCGACGGCTCCGCGACCTCCGGGAGCCCGGAGGCGATCACCGCGGGAAGGGTCCGCGCGAGGATCTCCTCGTTGTACTCCCCATTGATGATGTCGTGGCGGTCGTCGGCCGTCTGGAACTGTGCATTCACGATCCCGCGGACGGACAGGGTGCTCGCGGTGGGGAAATGTGACCAGAGCTGTCCCTTGGATGTACTTGAACCATCAGCGGGAATCGCCCACTGCACAGCCAGTTCTTCGCGACTGTTCCGGACACCGGCGAAGGCTGCTGCCCTCGGCGACGGGTGGTGCTCGGCGGAGAACACGCGCCAGCGGACGGTGCCGGCCCGGGGTGTGCCCTCCGAATGCGACTCAGCGGTGTGGAGATCAAGCGTCGTGTCGTCGAGCCGGTCGACGCGCCATTCCCTCCGGGTCCCGGACCGACGATCGTCGAGCTCGAGCCGCCCGATGCTGTCGGAGAAGAGGACGAACTCGCCGCTGAAGGTGGCGATGGAGTGGGAGACCTGCTCTGCCACGCCGTCCACGAGGGGGAGTCGGACGACCGTGTCGGCCCACGCCATCATCTCGGTGAGGACGACGTCCGACTTCGCCTCGGATACCGGATCGAAGATCTCGGCGATTCGGAGAACGGGGAGGTGTTCGGCGCCATACTCCACGGCCGCTGTCGCGAGGGCCCGCTGCGTGATCTCCTCCGACCAACGGAAGGACCCGGAGCGCGAGAGAATCTCCGGTCGGTCACTGATCTCAAGGACCGACTTGAAGCCCAGGCCGTAACGGCCGATCTCCTTGCCACGCTTGCTCGATCGATGGGCCATCATGATCGCGGTGACGCCCGAGCTCTTGAAGGGTTGGCCTTCGTTCGCGCAATAGAGGGTGTCGTCGGTGAGGACCATCTGCAGACGTCCTTCGAGCCCGAGCATCGCGTCGGCGGCGTTCTGGACGAGCTCGTTGAGCTGCGCCCGGCGATAGCCGCTCTCCACGACCGATCGCTCGATGCCGTACTGCTCGTCGAGGAGCCCCGGCTGGGCCTTGAAGCTGTTCACGGCCTTGCGAGATTGCTCCCGGACCTCGTCAGCGACCTGTGACGTTCCGGCGTCCCACGACTTTTCCTGCGGCAACTCTGCACACTCCTAGCTCCAAGGGTTCCGACCAACTCAGATTAACGGGACCCCAGGACAAACGAACGGCCTTCCATGAAATCGGTTCCTGACCGCCACTTGTCGGACGGACGCGATAGCTTGACGCTACGGATCTTTTCTCCTCGTTGGCGGCGACCGGTATCCCGGCTCGTCCGGAATGGCCGAGGAACTCAACCGTGAAGGAGCAACGTGACGACCACACCCCGGCAGACCGTCCTCTCGGCGACGGACCATCTCGCAGCGCGACTCGACGGCATCATCGCGGCCGTGCTCGCCCCTCATTTGAACGGCTTGGAATGGACGTCAGTCCTTGTCGAGCTCGACAAGCTCAAGGGGAGGAGGCCGTCGGTCACCACGGCGAACGACCTTCAGTCCCAGCTGAGGATGCTGACAGAACGACTCGGAGGCCTCGGATTCCCGTTCGACGACGAATCGCGGACGGTGAGCACTGTGGCGAGCGACCTCCGTGCGGTGCGGAGGAACCTCGCTCACACGAACCCCTTTACGACGTTGGAGGCATGGAGGGCTGCTGACCACTGCGTGCGCCTGCTCGAAGCACTCGGCGATGCAGACGGCCTCATCCCCGCGACGGAGATCCGACACCATGCGTTCCTGGAGTACGCCAAGGAGTCGGGACTCGGCCCCGCCCCGGCACTTCCGGAAGGTGATAAGGCCGCCGAGACGTCGCACGGCCCGGTGGGAGTCGGATCTGCCACGGCCGAGCAGAGCCGGCGATCGATGGAGGAGGTCGTGCGCGGGGACCGAAGTGAGCTCGTCTACGAGGAGTGGGTGGGCCACCAGGCAGGGGATGTGACGGTTCTCGACACGATCGCGCGCAATGAATCGAAACTGAAAGTCCGAGCCCTCGCGGAGGAGATCGTCGACCTGGAGTGGCCCATCGCGCTCGCCCGGCTCGCCAAACTGGTCGGGAGGGGCTTCGGACTCGGGAAAGTCGTCTCGGGGCGACAGAGGAAGATCGAACACCAGATCCGCAACGCCAACTTGTTCATCGATGAGCACGGATTCGTGTGGTCCACTGTGGCCGACGCGGAGGACTGGACAGAGTATCGGGTCGACAATGGGGACCGACCACGCGACTTCAAGGAGATCAGCCCACGAGAGGTCGCCAATGCTCTCGCTCGGGTGCGGGAGGAAGACCCGTCGCTCGACGACGACGATCAGGAGCTCGCGGTGCTGCGCGCGTTCGGACGGGAGAGGAAGACCCAGGGTGTACGCCACCAGCTGGATCTCGCATGGGAGCTGCTCTAAGCACTCGTAATCGATCGATCCCTAGCCTCGGGATTTCATGGGGGCGTGGTCCCGACCGGCGGACGGCATGGAGAAAGGTGCTCCTGACCTGGAATGATACGGGGTGTTGAAGCTCGTATCGATCCACCGGAAGGAGCACCTTTCAGGTGTCCCAGCCTACCTTGTTCTTCTACCCCCGTCCGCGCGTGGACATCGCTGAGGTCCCGGCGGTCTCGCAGGCGGGTGCGGTGCTGCTGACCGACACGCTCCATGCCACTGGCCTGGCCGCTTCGCTGCGCGAAGCGCTGGGTCCCTGGACGAAACCGCTGGCCGAGCATCACGCCGCGAAAGTCCTGCTGGACCTCGCGATGACTCTCGCGATCGGCGGGGAAGTCGCCCGCGACACTGACCTGCTGCGGTGCGAGCCGGGACTGTTCGGGTCCGTCGCCTCTGCGCCGACGATCTCCCGCACACTCACTACCTTGGCCCAGGACGCCCCGGCGGTGGTCGAGGCGATCTCGAGGGCTCGCCGTGCCGCGCGCGAACGAGCCTGGACCATGGCCGGTGACCACGCCCCTGGCCACGGGGTCAGCGCGAAGAACCCGCTGGTCATCGACCTTGATGCCACACTGATCAACGTTCACAGTGAGAAGGAGCAGGCCTCACCGACGTTCAAACGCGGGTTCGGCTATCACCCTCTATGCGCGTTCCTCGATCACGGACAGGCCGGCACCGGGGAACCCCTCGCCATCGCCCTGCGCCCGGGCAACGCGGGATCGAACACCGCCGCCGATCACATCGCCGTCACGCGCGAGGCTCTCGCCCAGCTCCCGCCAGCCCTGCTGGGCCGGGGCGGGCGGGGGTCGAAGAAGATCCTGATCCGCACCGACGGAGCCGGCGGCACCAAGGACTACATCCAGTGGCTGACCACGCGGCGTCTGGCCTACTCGGTCGGGTTCACCCTCCCCGCACATACTCCTGACCTGCTGAAACGAGTTGACGAAGCAGACGCGTGGACGCCGGCCTATGACAGCGACGATGACGGGATTCGAGACGGGGCCTGGGTCGCAGACCTCACCGGGCTGCTGGACCTCGCAGGCTGGCCCGACGGGATGCGCGTCATCGTGCGGAAAGAACGACCGCACCCCGGGGCACAGCTGCGAATCACTGACCACGACGGGATGCGGATCACCGCGTTCGCGACCAACACCAGCCGCGGACAGCTCCCCGTTCTCGAGCTGCGTCACCGTCGCCGCGCGCGCTGCGAGGACCGGATTCGCAACGCGAAGGACATGGGCCTTGAGAAGTTCCCGCTGCAGGGATTCGCGCAGAACCAGATCTGGTGCCAGATCGTCCAGCTCGCCTCTGAGCTTGTCGCCTGGATGCAGACCATCGCCTTCACCAGCGGCGACGCAAGGAGATGGGAGCCCAAACGACTCCGCGCGCGGTTGTTCGAGATCCCCGCGACGCTCGTGCGGCGCTGCCGACACAAGGTCCTCCACCTCGCCCGGCACGCCCCGGAAGCCTCCACCGTCCTGACCGGCGTCAACCGGCTCCGCACCGCCGTCGCCCAGACCTGACCAGACGACTCAGCCGTCCCTACGATCTCCAGCTGCACGACCTCGGGCGTGGAACCCGACCGCCCGCAACGGACACTGCGACAGATCGTCACACCCAGATGCCAGAATCAGCAGCTGAACACCGGCAACGACGCCGGCCCACCCCACTCACGGGCGTCATGAAATTTCGAGGCTAGGGCGCGTCCTAGCGCGGTGGGGTGAGGCTCCCTACGGCGAGTTCGCGCGTCGTGGTTCAAATATCCGCCCCGCATCCGAGCTGTTGCCGATCACGCTGGCCGCGAAGCGGGCAGGACGGATCACCCAGGCCTCGTGGCTACGGCCGATCCGCACTTCGGAGGTCGTGCTCGACAGGGAGGCCGCGACGACAGGCGTTCGGGGAGGCGTCCCGGACAGCTCTCACAGGACGTCGCCTCTGCGGGAAGTCTCGCACTCGGTACTCGTCGGAGGCCTCCTCGGCGCCGGGCGTGCAGAGGAGGCGATTGACGTCTTGAGGCAGGAGTTCACGCGGCGCCCAATTCCTGAAGCCATCCTTGCCCTGCAGACCTGGTGGGAACGGATCGGGACCGGCGAGGACGTCGTGGCGTGGTCCCGAGAGGTGATGCTCGGGAGCTAGCGTGCGGGCCTGCTCGACGGCGAGCGCGAGGAACCGGTGGTCGTCATCAGCCGTAGGGGTCCAGGTCATGATGTGTGCGGTCCCGTGGCCGACGGGATGGCCGCCCGGCACCGTGGAGGGAATGCCGGGAGGGACGCACCCCGGTTTTGGGGGCAAGACTGCCTTGTGACCAGCCGTCTGCGAAATGGGAGCACCGGCTCAGCCCGACAGTGCCTCTCAGCCCAGATACGCCTCGGCGAGCAGCTCGGCGGACCGCAGCCGCTGCTCCACCCGTGGTCCCTGGTGGGCGATGATGAGCTCGTCGGCGCCGGTCTGCTCGGCGAACTCGGTGACCTTGTCCCGGACCACCCCGGGGGTGCCGACGGCGCTGTAGGTCGCCATCTGGTGCAGGTGCTTGGCCTGGGGCGCGGCGAGCAGCTCATCGGCCTGCTCGTCGGTGTACTCGGTGCCCGGTTGCAGCAGCAGCGCCACCCGGCCGCGCATCATCTCGTGCTGCTGGCGTTCGGCGTCGGCCTGGTCGTCGGCGGCGATGACGTTGAAACCGGCGATCACATGAGGCGCCTCGAGCTGCTCGGACGGCTGGAACTCGCGGCGGTACAGCGCGATGGCCTCGTGCAGGGCGCCCGGGGAGAAGTGCGAGGCGAAGGCGTACGGGAGGCCGAGGGTGGCGGCGAGGCCGGCGCCGAACAGTGAGGAGCCGAGGATGTACAGCGGGACGTCGGTGCCCTTGCCCGGGTAGGCGTTCACGCCCGGGATCTGGGACTCGCCCTGCAGGTACGCCTGGAGCTCCATGACGTCCTGGGGGAAGGTGTCGGCAGCGGCGCCGCTGCGGCGCAGTGCGCGCATCGTGTTCTGGTCGGTGCCCGGCGCCCGGCCCAGCCCCAGGTCGATTCGCCCCGGGTGGAGCGTCTCGAGGGTGCCGAACTGCTCGGCGATGACCAACGGGGCGTGGTTGGGCAGCATGATGCCGCCCGCTCCGAGCCGGATGGTCTTGGTGTGCGCCGCGACGTGCGCGATCAGCACCGACGTGGCGGAGGACCCGATCGACGCCATGTTGTGGTGCTCGGCGTACCAGACTCGCTCGTACCCGCTCTCCTCCGCTTTCTGGGCGAGAGCGACCGTGCCCTCCAGTGCCTGTGCCATGGTCTGGTCGCGGCCGGCGGTGGCGAGGTCGAGGACGGAGAGCGGGACAGTCATCAGGCACCTTTCGTGGGCAGGCGGCACCGGACGGCGCAGCACCTCCCGGGACAACGCCCACGGCGTCCCTTCTCTTCCTGGCATCGGTGCCGGGCCTGAGTTTGGCGATCGTGGTGACGATGCCGTGCCCACAGGTGAGGCAGGAGCCGACCCTCGGGGCGTGAGGCGCTGCCGCAGCCGTCAGGCGATGTTCGAGTCGTGGTGCTTCGCGGCCTCGACGACGACCTCCTCGGTCCACTCCTCCTCGGGCGCCATCCGCGCGAGCTCCCAGCGCTGATGCACCGGGCACTTCTGGAACCGTCGACTGCCGAGGCGAATGGCGGTGAACGAGACGAGTGGGAATCACACGATCTCGTCGTAGGCGCCTTTGCTCCACTGCACGATCGTCCGATCGACATCCATATCCGCAGGTTAACGCCGCTGCGGAGCAGTCTCCGCCCTCAGGCGTGGTCTGGAAGACTGGTCTGTGCACCTGGCGCCGTAGTTCAGCGGCCCCCTGATGAACTGAGGTCAACGATGTCCATGCAGCACCGCACCCCCTCCCGCCTGGGCCGTCCGCTGTCCGTGATCGGCCAGGGCTGCTGGCAGATCGGCGCCGACTGGGGCGAGGTCTCCGACGACGCCGCCCATGCCGTGCTCGATGCCGCCCTCGAGGCGGGAGTGAGCTTCTTCGACACCGCCGACGGGTACGGCGACGGCCGCAGCGAGCGCCTGGTGGGCCAGATGCGGAACGCGGCCGCGGACGGGGCCGAGAGCGCCGGCCCGTCGGCCCCGCTGTTCCTGGCCACCAAGGTCTCTCGTCGGGCCGATCCCTTCGCACCGGAGTCCTTCACCGAGGAGAATCTGCGCGGCTGGGTGGAGCGCTCGCGGCAGAACCTCGCGATGGACACCCTCGACCTCGTCCAGCTGCACTGCCCGCCGGCGGAGATCTACCGCGACGAGGCCGTCTTCGACGTGCTCGACACCCTGGTCCAGGAGCAGAAGATCGCCGCCTGGGGCGTGAGCGTGGAGACGTGCGAGGAAGCGCTGATCAGCCTCGAGCGCGAACACCTCGCCTCGATCCAGATCGTCCTGAACCCCTTCCGCCTCAAGCCTCTCGAGCAGGTCGTGCCCCGGGCCCGCGAGAAGGGCGTGGCCGTCATCGCCCGCGTCCCGCTCGCCTCCGGTCTGCTGACCGGCAAGTTCTCCGCGGACACCACCTTCGCCGCCGACGACCACCGCAGCTTCAACCGCCACGGCGAGGCCTTCGACCAGGGCGAGACCTTCGCCGGTGTCGAGTACGAGCTGGGCCTGGAGTCCGTCGCACGCCTCGAGCACGCGCTGCGCTGGGAGATGCCGCTGCCGGAGGCGTCGCTGCGCTGGATCCTCGCCCAGGACGGCGTGACCGCCGCGATCCCCGGAGCCAGCAGCGGCGAGCAGGCCCGGCGCAATGCCGCCGCGGGAAGCGTCGCCACCGACGAGCAGCAGCAGATCCTCGCCCGCTTCGACGAGGCCGTGCGCGAGACCTACGACGAGCTGCTGCGGGAGTCGATCCACCCACGCTGGTGAGCAGGGGCGGTGCCGCGGGCCGGGCCCGACCACGAGGGCCCGGTGGGCGGTGGGCGACGAGCGTCCGCCCACGCGAACTCACGCGTCGTCAGTCACGTCCTGGACCGCATCGGTGGTGTCGTCGGCTGTGACGTCGTGGCGGGTGTCGCCGCGCAGATGCGCACCGCCGACGGGGTCGTTGATCCATGAGCTCAGCTCCCAGCCGTGATCGGGATTCCCGCTGAGCACCACCATGCCCGTGTTGTACAACGGCTGGTCGTCCAGTGTCTCGAGATCCAGCCCCGCGGCGACGGTGGCGTAGATGCGGATCGCGGCGCCGTGGCTGACGACGGCGACGGTGGCCTCCTCGGGATGCTGCGCGGCGATCGTGCGCAGCGCGGCGTCGTAGCGGCCGAAGAAGGTGTGCCCGTCCTCGCCGCCGGGGATCGCATGGTCGAGGTCGCCCTCTGCCCAGCGCACGAGGTTCTCCTGGTAGGCGGCGACGGCCGCGTGGTCGCGGCCCATCTCGTGGTCCCCGGCCGCGATCTCCTCGAGGCCCTCGGTGACTTCGGCGGTGAGCCCGCGTGCGGACGCCAGGGGAGCGGCGGTCTGCTGAGTGCGCAGCAGCGGGGAGACGTACAGGCCGGCGATCTCCTCCCCGGTCAGCGCCTCCGGCACCGCCCGGGCCTGTTCGCAGCCCAGGTCGGTCAACCCCGGGCCGGGGCGAGCGGTGTCGAGCGCACCGCGGACGTTGCTCGGGGTCTGGCCATGACGGATGAGGAGAAGACGCATGGCCAGGACCATAGGACACCTGGACCATCACCGCTCCCAGCGGGCCGCGTCCGGACTCGGCCACGTCACGGGGGCGCCCCCCGGCACGGCGTAGCCTGAGCGCAACCCTGTGCGAAAGGAGCGCCCGTGCGCCGCAGCATCGTGAACGACGTCGATGACCTGATCCCCGAGGCCCTCGAGGGCCTCGCCCTGACCCATCCGTCGATGCTCACCCTGGACACCGAGCACCGCTTCCTCACCCGCGCCGAGCCCGCCCGGGACAAGGTGGGCCTGGTCTCCGGCGGCGGCTCCGGCCACGAGCCCCTGCACGCCGGGTTCGTCGGCACCGGCATGCTCGACGTGGCGGTCGCCGGCGCCGTCTTCGCCAGCCCCACCGCTCTGCAGGTCCTCGCGGCCACCAAAGCGGCCGATGCGGGCCGCGGCGTGGTCCAGATCGTCAAGAACTACACCGGCGACGTGCTGAACTTCCGCATCGCCGGAGAGATCAGCGGCGACGACGCGATCGACACCGAGATCGTGCTCGTGGACGACGACGTCGCCACCGACAGCGGGGACGACGGCCCCGGGCGACGTGGCACCGCCGCCACCGTGATCGTGGAGAAGGTCTGCGGAGCGGCCGCGGAGGAGGGCGCGAGCCTCGCGGAGGTCGCGGCGATCGGACGTCGCGCCGCGGCGTCGGCCCGCACCATGTCCCTGGCGCTGGCCGCCGGCACCCACCCGGGCGATGACCGCCCCCAGTTCGACCTCGGGGACGACGAGGTCGAGCTCGGTGTGGGAATCCACGGCGAACGGGCCGCGAAGCGCGCCTCCTTCACCGACGCGAACGGGCTCACCGACCTCCTGCTCGAGCCGTTGCTGGCCGAGCTCGACCTGAGCCGCGGCGACGAGGTCGTCGCGATCGTCAACGGCCTGGGCTCCACCTACCCCCTCGAGCTGCAGCTCGTCGCCCGCGCCCTGCACCACCGCCTCGGCGACGCGGGGGTCGAGATCAGCCGCTGGCTCGTCGGCTCGTATGTGACCAGCCTGGACATGCACGGGGTCTCGATCACCCTGATGCCCCTGGACGACGAGCTGCGCCGCCTCTGGGACGCCCCCGTCCGCACCCCGGCCCTGACCTGGTAAGGAGCACGCCATGAACGATCAGACCTCCAGCATCACCCTCCCCGGCGGCTTCGGCCGCGCCTTCGTCCTCACCCTGCGCGAGGCCCTCGAGGGCGCCGCGGACGACCTCGGCGACCTCGACCGCCGCGCCGGCGACGGCGACTTCGGCACCAACGTGCGCACCGCGATGAAGCTCCTCGACGCGACCCTCGAGGCCGACCCGCCCACCAGCTACCGCGAGTGGCTGACCGCCCTGTACATGGCGTGGCTCGGCGTGGGCGGGACCAGTGGGCCCCTCTTCGGCATGTTCTTCCGCGACCTCGCGAAGGCGGGGGAGGACGCGGGCGCCGACGTGCCCACCGTCGCCCAGTTCGCGGACGCGCTCGCCGCCGGCCAGGCCACCGTGCAGCGCTATGGCGAGGCGAAGGTGGGCGACAAGACGATGATCGACTCCCTCGACCCGGCGATCACCGCCCTGCGCGCGGCCCTCGAGGCCGATGCGGAGACCAGCGCCGTCGAGGCGCTGTTCGCGGCGGAGGACGCCGCGGTCGAGGCGGCCACCGCGACCGCGCAGACTACCGCCCGCCGCGGTCGCGCCAGCTACGTCGGCGACGCCTCCCAGGGCGTCATCGACCCCGGCTCCGCCGCCATGGCCCTCGTGATCGGCTCCGCCCGCGCCGGCGCCGACGGATCGGGAACCGTCGACCTCTCCTGGATCGCCTGACGCGATCCTCTCTCCGTCGCGTCCCGCCCCGGGGATGCCCCGCGCCCGAGCCCGACCCACCCGACCCGCCCCGGGGACGCCTCGGAGAGCTGCGGGGTGAGGTGGCGGGATCGACCGTTGCGTTCAGGGTGTTCCGGCCATCGACCGTTGCGTTCAGGGTGTTCTGAGGTGCTCGAAGCGCCGACAACGCAACGGTCGCGCGGAGCCTGCCGGTCATCGCGACCGGGGAACGGCACATCCTGCATCCCGGGACCGGCACATCCCGCTCCCGCGGACCGGCACATCCGACGCCTGCGGACCGGTACATCCCGCATCCGCGGACCGGCACATCCCGCTCCCGCGGGCCAGCACTTCCTGCCCGCGGACCGCTGCGCCTCGTCCCGTGAGCGCTGGTAGCTTCGACTCCCGTGTCCGACCTCGCCTCCCTGATCCCCACCCTCGCCACGGCCTCCTGGCTGTTGGTGGCGGTCGGTGCCGTCGTCGTCGGCCTGTCCAAGACCGCGATGCCCGGCGGCGGCACCATCGCCGTCGGCCTGTTCGCCCTCGCCCTGCCCGCCAAGGAATCCACCGCCGCGCTGCTGCTCCTGCTCATGGTGGGCGACGCGACCGCGCTGTGGGTCTACCGGCGCGAGCCGGACGTGCGCACCCTGGTGCGGCTGATCCCCAGCGTACTGATCGGCATCGTGCTGGGCACGATCTTCTTCGCGAACGTCGGCGGGGACACGGTGCGCACCACCATCGGCGTGATCCTGCTGGCCCTGATCGCCGTGACCGTCTGGCGCCGCCGCGCCGCCCGGACCAAGGCCCCGAGCGCTGACGGAGGGCAGGCGACGACCGACTCCCCGTCGGCGACCGGCTCTCGGTCGGAGACCGGCTCCCTGGCGGTGAGCGGCTCTCGGTCGGCGGCCGGCTCCGAGGTGGCGACCGGTTCCGGCTCGGCGAACACGGTGGGGTCCGGAACGAGCACGGCACCTGCGCCGACGGCGGGGTCCTCCCGTCTCGGCATCGCGCTCAGCCGCGCCGGGTACGGGGCGCTCGGCGGCTTCACGACCATGGTCGCCAATGCCGGCGGCCCCGTGATGTCGATGTACTTCTACGCGATGCGGATGCCGGTGCTGACCTTCCTGGGCACCTCCGCCTGGTTCTTCGCGATCGTCAACGTGGTCAAGCTGCCGTTCTCCGCGGGTCTCGGTCTGATCACCCGGGACACCCTGGTCATGGACCTGATGCTGGTGCCGCTGGTGCTGGTGGGTGCCTACTGCGGGACGAAGATCGCCCGGCGGATACCGCAGCGGGTCTTCGAGTCCGCGGTGCTGGTGCTCACCGTCGGTTCGGCGCTCGCGCTGCTGATCATCTGAGACCCCGAGACCCCGAGACCCCGAGACCCCGAGACCCCGAGACCCCGAGACCCCGAGCTCCCCAGCCCCCGGCCCCCGTCGACGATCGCTGCCTCGACGTCGCCGCGCCCCAGGCCTCGCACGTGCCTGGTGCCTGGTGCCTGGTGCCCGGTGCCCGGTGCCCGGGGACATGGCGCGGCCGTGCAACGGATCAGGGGCCGGTGAACCAGAACCCGTCGAAAGCATCCTTGTAGACCCGGTAGGCCATGTTCGAGGAGCCGTAGCGGAACGTGCCCACCAGCTGCCCGTCGGCCGTGTGCTCCGCGAAGACGTTCGCCTTGCCGGAGTTCACCGCCATCGGGTTCTCGACGGAGTCGCCGCCGATGCGCTGCACGTTCGAGACCACGGAGGAATAGGCGACGTCGACGCGCTGGTCCTCGCGGAAGGTGCCGGCGTCCTCGTCGACCAGGTAGCGCAGGATCTGGCTGACCCCCTCGAAATCATCGCCGGAGGCGCCCTCCGGGCCGACGTCCTGCCAGACCTCGTCGTCCCGGGTCCCCAGGAACCAATGGTTGTTGTTGAACATCTCGACGTAGTACTGGCCCGCCGGCAGCGCGTCGTCGTCCAGACGCGCCACGGAGTGCTGCCCGGCGTTGCCGGTGGGGGAGCCGTCGGGCGCCAGGAAGAGGTCCTCGTAGCCGGTGCCCTCCCAGATCTCCTGGGCCCCGATCATCCACCGCACGGACGGCGTCGAATCCGGTTCCAGGGCGTCGTCGAGGGCGAACACGGTGGAGGTCTCGCGGGCCGAGAGGTACATGATCTCGTCGACGATCTGCACGGAGTTGATGTGGATCCAGTCCTTGCCCGTCGCGTCGGTGCCGCCGGCGAACCCTTCCTCGCGGGCATGGGCGAGCTTCTCGTACTCGGGGAAGACCGTCTGCAGGTTCACCACTTCGGTGACATCGCCCGTGGTCAGGTCGATCCGGGTGATGCGGTCCTCGACGCATTCGGCGCCGGACTTCGACGTCGGCACGTAGACCATGTCGCCGACGACCTCGAGGTCGTGATGGATGACCTGGTCGCCGGTATCGATGATCGGATCGGCGTGGCCGAAGGGGTCGATCACGCTGACCTGCTGCGATCCCGTGGTGACGACCAGCCTGCCGTCCTCCACCCGGATGTTGTGGTTCGGGTGGTCGGTGGACAGCAGCTCTCCGCGGCCCACGCCCTCGTTGTCGAACAGGAAGCTGGCGTTCCCGGAGCTGGAGACGCCGGTGAGCGCGAACAGTCCCGGGCTGAGCGCCTCCGGGTCCGGCACGTCGATCGAGAGCTGGGTCTGGTAGACGCTGCTCGCGCCCGGAGGCTGGATGTCCAGCTCGCGGGTGATCGGCTCACCACCGGTCGGGGTCCAGGTCAGCCGCAGGTGGTTGCGGGCGCCGGGGACGAGGCCGACGAGCAGCCCGGTGAAGCCGGTCCCGTCCTCGGCGTGGTTCGCCGCGGTGCGGTGGTAGTCGGCGGTGGCGTCGGCCGTGATCGTGAACTCGAGGGCGCCGGGGTCGGCCGCGGCGAAGTGGACGTACAGACCGGTGCGCGTCGTGCCGTACGGATCGAGCACGAGCAGCGGGTCGTTCGCCGTCCAGTCCTGCGCCGAGCGCTTGTCCTCGAGGGCGGCGTGCCGAGCGGCCTGCGCGGGGCCGGAGTACGTCTCGGGGGAATCCTCGTCCTCGTCGATGTCGTAGGTCATCTGCCACACGGGGACGTCGCCGCCGGCCTTGCCGTACTCGGACAGCGAGGCGGAGAGGCCGCCCGGTTCGGCCGACTGCTTCCCGCTCGGCTCGCCGTCGCACGCCGCGAGGGCGAGGGTGGTCGCCGCGGCACCGGCCCCGACGAACAGCGTGCGCCGCGACAGAGGTCTCGGGACGACGGGGTGGATCGGGGCAGGGCCCTGCGGCATGGCACGTCCTCAGGTCGGGTGGCACGAGTCTAGGCACGTCGGCCCTCGACGTCGTCGACGCGCCCGACGCTCACGGCGCGTCGGGGGCCAGGTGGGCAGTGGCCGCCCGGGCGCTGATCTCCTGCAGCACGGTGACCAGCTCGGGCGGCTCGATCACCTCGATCGGAGCGCCCAGCCGACACAGGTGCAGGGCGATCCAGTGCAGGTCGTCGGCCTCGGCCCCCGCCCGCAGGATGCACGCGCCGTCTCCGTCGGGCGTGACGGTCGCGGTGCGCGGCGGGACCTGGTCGGCGACCTCCTCGTAGGGGGCGAGCAGCCGCACGGTCACGTTCTGCGCATAGGCGCCGTGGGTGATGGAGGCGCGCACGGTGGCCTCGATGTCGGGCGTCGGGCGCGGAGTGATCCGGAAGGTGCTGGCATGGACCGCATGCATGCGGTCCAGCCGGAAGGTGCGCCAGTCCTCGCGCTCCAGGTCCCAGGCGAACAGGTACCAGTGCCCGTCGATCGAGAGCACCCGGCGCGGCTCGAGACGGCGATCGAAGCGCTGCCCGTCCCCGCGCTGGTAGTCCACGCGCACCCGCAGCCCGTCGCGCACGGCGGTGGCCAGCGCCAGCAGCACCTCCGAGCGGGCGGCGGGCAGCGGCCGGGCGACCACCCCCATCGCCTCGGCCACCGCGGAGACCTCCGAGCGGACCTCGGGCGGGAGGATCCGGTCCAGCGCCGCGAGAGCGCGCAGCGCGTCGGCGTCGAGACCCTCGAGACCGGAGGTGGCGGTCAGGCGGAGGCCGACGGCGACCGCGACGGCCTCGCGGGCGCCCAGCAGCAGCGGCGGCAGCTCCCGACCGGCGCCGAGCTGGTAGCCGCCGCCGTGCCCGGCCGACGTGAGCACCGGGTACCCCATCGCACGCAGACGATCGATGTCCCGCCGCACCGTCCGCACCGTCACGCCGAGCTCGGCGCCCAGCTCCGGCCCGGTCCAGACGGTGCGGGACTGCAGCAGCGCGAGCAATCGCAGGGCTCTGGTGGTCACGTCGCTCATGGGAACAGTCTGACCCACTTCGCGGACAGGATCTGTCCGCCCAGGACGGAAGAGTGTGGTCCGACAGCACGATCAGGGGCCCCTCGGCCCCGCCCCGTCAGCGCCCGTCGCGAAAGATCCTCGCCGTGGACGCACCGATCGAAGGAGAGCACGATGCCGTTCCTGACCGCAGAGACCACCGATGAGCTCGACAGCCTCGCGACGTTCGCGGGCCAGCAGATCGCGCAGGTCGCGACGGCCCTGCACGGGCTCAGCCGCGAGCAGATCCGGCAGATCCCGAGCGCGTCCGCGATGAGCCTCGGAGCCCTCGCCCGGCACGTCATCCTCATCTCCGAGAGCGCGGCCTCCCGCATCGGGGCAGCCCCGGGAGCGGGGGCCGACCCCGAGCGCACGCCGGCGCAGTTCCTGGCCGAGGGCACCATCGCCCCCGACGCCGTGCGGGAGGAGGACACCGCCGACTCGCTCATCGTCGAGCTCCAGCAGGCCGCAGGGAATCTCACCGCCGCCCTGCGGACGTCGGATCCGGAGGCGGAGGGCCAGTTCCCCGACCAGCCGTGGTTCGAGGGCCGGACCACCTGGACCGTGCGCTGGTACGCCCTGCACCAGATCGAGGAGAACGCCCGACACGCCGGGCACGCCGACATCCTGCGCGAGAGCATCGACGGGAAGGGTGCCTATGAGGTCAACGCTCTCGCCGCCGGTCAGGAGTGGCCGCCGGCGGGGTGGTGAGGTCCGTGCGCCCGGAGCCCCCTGAGGGCACGCTGAGGGGCCGGTCCCGTCGGACGGACCGCCCCCGCGCGAGGATCTCCGCGTGGGCTGTACGACGTGCAGCCCGCGCCGAGGGCCCACAGGATCACCAGAGCAAGGAGATGTGCCATGACCAGCAACGATTCACCAGACACGTCCGGAGAGCCCACCGGGAAGGACGGCGATTTGCCCACCGTGCTCCTCGAGCAGATCGAGTACCACGTCCGCGAGTTCGCACGACCTCGCCTCGTGGGGCTGACCGACCAGGAGTACTACTTCGACCCGACCCCGGGCGGCACCGCGTGGACCATCCACCCGCGCGTGGGCGACGGCGAGACGCCACCGACCTCGATCCAGGGCGGCTCCGGAGACGTGGTCATCGACTTCGAGTTCCCCGAGCCGGACCCGGCGCCGCTGACCACCATCGCCTGGCGGCTCGGCCACATCATCGTCGGCGTGCTCGGTGCCCGCAGCCATGCGCACTTCGGCGGACCGGCCGCGGACTACATGAGCTGGGACTATCCCGACACCGCGCAGGAGGCGCTGGCGCAGTTCGACGCCGCGTACGAGCGGTGGATCGCCGGGGTGCGCACCTGGAGCGAGGAGGACCTGCAGGTCGCCGTCGGCGAGGCGGAGGGGCCGTGGGCCGAGTACTCCCGCGCCACCCTCGTCGCCCATATCAACCGCGAGCTCATCCATCACCTCGCCGAGATCGCGCTGCTGCGCGACCTGTGGGCGCACCGGGGGTGAGGGAAGCTGCGGGCGCGTGACGTGGCGGGCGCTGCGGACAGCGCTACCGCGTCCGGTGGCCCGGCGGGCGCTGCGGAAAGTGCCCCCGCGTCCGGTGACCCGTCGGTATCCCCTCGGATGTGTCGTTGAGAGGGTGGCATTCCGACACATCTGACCGGGTCGAACCGATCTCGCCGGTCTCTCTCAGCGCGCAGGCCCCGGCCGTTCAGCTCCTCGCCGCCGCGGCCCGGGTCCAGCGGGCCACCAGCAGGTGGAGCGGGAGCGTCAGCGCCAGGACTGCCGCCGCGATCAGGGGGAGATGCCCCGGGGAGAGCCCGGTGGCCAGTGCCAGCCCGCCGACGCCGCCGCCGAGCGCGCTGCCCAGCGAGATCGCGCTCGCGTTCAGCGCCATCACCACGGCGACGGACGCCGGGGCCATGGCCGCCAGGCGGGCCTGCTGCGGCACCGCATGGCCCCCGTTGCCGATCCCCGCCAGCAGGAACCACACCAGGCTCAGCACCGCCACGGCCGACGGCACGGCCAGCGAGAGGGCGAGCGCCCCGAACAGGGAGTCGACCAGCAGACCCGCGAGGACCACGGTGAGCACCCGCACGGGCGAGAAGCGGTCCACCAGACGCCCCGTGACGGCATTGCCGAGCATGCTCGCCAGCCCGTAGCCGCACATGATCACGATGATCATCCATCCGGCCGGATGGCTGGGCCGCAGGATCAGCACCGCGTAGGTGAAGCAGGTGTAGCTCGCGCACAGCACTCCGGTGGACACCAGCAGCCCGGCCACCAGGTGAGGCCGGGCCAGCGGCCGCAGCCGGTCCAGAAGCGAGGAGGAGGGGTAGCGCAGCGGCGGCAGACGCAGTCCGATGCCCACCAGGGCGACGGTGCCGACGACCGAGACGAGCACCAGCGGCAGCCGCCAGTTGGACTGGCCCAGGATCAGCCCCACCGGCACCCCGAGCGCGGTGGCTGTCATCCAGCCGCCGAGCACGAAGGACAGCGCCCGCCCGCGATCACGCTCCGCCACCAGGTGCACGACGTACCCGGTCACCGCCGCGGCCAGGAGGCAGCCGCCGAGCGCCGCGAGCACGCGTCCGCCCAGCGCCAGCGCATAGGTCGGGGCGACGGCCGTGATCAGGTTGCCGAGCACGAAGGTCGACAGCGCGGCCAGGATGGTGCGGCGCTGCTCCCAGCCGCTCGTGGTCGCCCCGAGCACCGGTCCGGCGACCGCCGAGGTGAGGGCGAAGACCGAGACCAGCTGCCCGGCCAGGGCCGCGGTGACATCGAGATCCGTGGCTATGTCCGGCAGCAGACCGGCCAGGACATAGCCATCGATCCCGGTGGTGAAGGTGGCGACCGCCAGCCAGATCAGCGTTCGGTAGGGGACCGAGGGCGCAGTCGTGCCGGGGCCCGCCTCGGGGTCCGTGCCGGGTTCCGCACGGAGCTCTTCGTCGTGGTCATCGCGAAGCTCCCCGGGCTCGTCGCGGGGATTCACGGCGGCGGTGTCGAGTTCATCAGCAGGCGTCGTCCCTTCGCTCGCCTCGGCGGTTCCGGCTCCGGCCCGGCCATGCTCCGGGACGCCTCGCGAGGTCCCCGCTCACGATCGAGCTCTGCGGTGCTGTTGCCACCGGCGCGGGTGGGAACGGTACCGCAGAACTCGACCGGGCGGGAGCGTCTCAGAGGCTGATGACGTCGGCGACCTTGCCGGTCGTGGAGGACTCGTAGGCCGCGAGGATCACGCCGAGCACGCTGACGCCCTCGACCTGGTTGTTCAGCGGGCGGTCGCCCGTGGTCAGCACATCGACGAAGTGGGCGATCTCGGCGGCGAAGGTGTCGACCTGCTCGTGCTCGAACACCTGCACCTCCTCGCCGCGCAGCTGGACGCGCAGGGTGGAGCCGTCCGAGCTCAGCGAGCCCTTCTCACCCACGGCGGAGAAGCGGTCGGTGCCGGGCGCGGCGGCGTAGGCCCAGGAGGTGACCATCTGGCCCACCGCGCCGTTGTCGAAGCGCACCAGCACCTGCGCCGAGTCCTCGCCCTCCATGAACTTCAGGCGGTGGGTCGAGAGCATGGCGAAGGCGCTGACCGGGGTGGCGCCGGCCAGGTGCAGCATCAGGTAGGTGGGGTGGTAGCCGGTGTCGATCAGCTCGCCGCCGCCGGAGGTGGCGGTGTGCCCGCGCCAGCCCATCGACTCCGGGTCGAAGTCGTTGAAGAAGGAGTCGGTGGTGCGGACCTCGTAGATCGGACCGAGGGCACCGGAGTCGATGACCTCCTTGGCCTTGGCCACAGCCGGCATGAACAGCTGGTTGTGGGCGCACATCAGGGTCACGCCGGACTTCTCGATCACCTGCGAGACCGTCGTGGCCTCCTCGGGGGACAGGCACAGCGGCTTCTCGCACAGGATGTGCTTGCCGGCCTCGGCGGCCGCGACGATCGCGGGGGTGTGCAGGTGATGGGGCAGGCAGATGTCGACGGCGTCGACGTTCGGGTCCTTCACCATCTCGGTGAAGTCGGCGTAGCCGGTCGCGCCGGTCTCCTCGACGCGCTTCGCCAGGGTCTCCTCGCTGGCGTCGGCGATCGCGGTGATGGTGACGCGGTCGGGGATCTGCCGGTAGCCGTTGAGGTGGGCGTTGGCGATGCCGCCGCCGCCGATGATGCCGATGCGGACGGGGGACTTCACGGTGCTGGTCATGGGGTTCTCCTCGGTGGGGTCGAGCTCGTGATCACAGGGGTCGGGGTTTCGGGTATCGGGGTCGGCGGCACCTGGCACGTGGGAAGGGCCCGGTGTCGCGGGATGTCGGGGCGATCGGGGTCGGTGGCGTGGATGGTCCGACGGGGGACGGGCCGACAGGCCGACGGGCCGACGGGCCGACGGGCCGATGCGTGACGGGTCGACGGACCGGGCGCGAGCGGCTCGCGTCCGCGCCGGCCGGGCCGCCCCGTCGGCCGGGTTCAGGCGGCCGCAGCGGTGTTGGCCGCGACGACCAGGGCGGTCAGCGCCCGGGCGCGCTCGAGGTTCTCGGTGGTCTCCTCACCGCTGCGGATCGCCTGGACCCACAGGGCGAAGGGGTTCGGGGCGTCGGCCGGGATGTCGAGGGCGACGGCCCCGTCGCCGGTGTCCAGGAGCATGCCGCCGTCGGCCCCGAGCCCGTAGGTCAGGGTGCCGGAGGTGCCCTGCACCTCGATGGAGAACGGGCTGGCCGGGGTCACGAAGCCGGTCTCGACCACGCCGATCGCGCCGTCGGGGCTGGTCACGGTGACCACCGCGTTGTCCTCGACGCCGCGACCGGTCATATCGGTGTAGGTGGCCGAGGCGACGGTGACGTCGGTGCCCAGGATCAGCTGGGTGAGATAGGCGGGGTGTGCGGCGAGGTCGCTGAACGCCCCGCCGATGGCCTCGGCCGGGTCGTAGAAGCGCGGCGGCAGCCAGTCGGCCGTCGAGCCGTTGTGGGCCAGGCGCACCCGCGAATAGCTCAGGCGACCCAGCGTGCCGGCCTCGAGCACCTCCCGCAGCGCCACGGTGTAGCCGTGGGACAGACGCGGCAGGGACACGGTGACCTGCACGCCGGCGGACCGTGCGGCCTCCAGCAGGTCGTCGCACTCGGCGAGCGTGGGGGCCAGCAGCTTCTCGGTGAACACGTGCTTGCCGGCGGCGATGACCTTCCCGATCACCTCGCGGTGCACGGTGGTGGCGGTCGTGATGGTGACGCCGTCGAGGTCCTCGCGGGCCAGCAGGGCGTCGAGGTCGGGGGCGAAGTCGACGCCGACGGCCTCGGCGAGGGCCTTCCCGCGCTCGGCGTCGTCGTCCCAGACGGCGACCAGCTCGGTCTCGGGATGGTTCTGGGCTTCTCGGGCGTATTCCTCGGCATGGACATGCCAGGCGGAGAGCGCAGCGATGCGCAGCGGTGCGGACACGAATCCTCACGATCCAGGGTCGGGGGAGCGGCGTGCCCGCAGGACTTACAGCCGCGAACGGTGTGAACCAGCCTACAGAGATTTCAGCAGATCGCACCCCCTCGGAGCGACCTTTTTTGCCAAGACTTAACCGCTTCGGACTGCGCGGTTGGTGGCGAAGGATGCTCTCGGGGGTGGCCGATCGGGAGGTGGTGGGCGCGGATCAGCAGGTGGCGAGTCGATTCGAATCGTCCGGCCGGGGGTGCGCGATCCCGTGGGCCGGCCTGGCGTCGGCCTGACGTCGGCCCGTGGGTCCGCGGGCGCTCCTCGTCCTGGCGACGGGTGCGGGGCCGGACGGTGCAGTTCCGGAGTGGTCACGGTTGTGCGAATTCCTTGCCCCGCCGTCGCGTTCCGGGGGGAGGATGAGACATGTCCCTGGACCTGGATCCCCTCGAGCTCCTCGCCGCCGCGCTGATGGCCGTGATGCTCGCGATGCCGATCGCCTTCCCCGTCGCCGCCGGCGTGATCGCCGCGCCGCGACGGATCTGGAGCGGCGCGGGTCTCGCCCTCGGCCTCGGCCTGCTGGTCGGCGTCGGTGCGGTGATCGCGGCGCACTTCGCCGATCGCCAGGGCGTCGTCGCCGTCATCTCCGGGATCGCCCTGGTGCTGGGTCTGCTGGGAGCGGTCGCGTCTGCGGTGTTCATCGTGGTCCGCTCGGACGGCTCGATGCTGACGGCGGTGGTCGGCATCCTCACCTGTGTGCTGATCGGACTCGCCGAGCCCGCGCAGGTCCTCCCGGCGATGTTCGGGCTCACGCAGTCCGCCCTCGTGGCGCTGACCGCCGTGGTGATCGAGGCCGTGGTGGTGGCGCTGGTCGTCGCCGCCCTCGTCGCGGCCGGGGGTCGCGTCCGCGCTCTGCAGATCGGGGTCGCGGCGGCGAGTGTCGTGGCGGCCATCCTGATCGGGGTCGGCGCCCTCGTGGTCGCGACGGGCGATGCCGCGACGGGCCCGCTGCTGAGCGTCCCGCTGTCCACTCAGCTGATCGTGATCGTGGCCGTCCTCGTGCTCGGCACGATCGGGGGAGGCGTGGCGTCCGGGGTGCGCTCCCGGCGGGACGCCGACGCCGAGCCGGTCACCGACCGGTGAGCACCCTCGATCGCATCCTGAGTTTTCTGGCGTACGACGCCGGCCATGATGCCGTGCGTGTCCTGGCGGCCGCGCTGGTTCTCGTCGCTGCGGTGCACGCCGCCCCGCACCGACAACGGCGGCGAACGATTCTGATCGCGGCGGCCGGATTGCTGCTCGGCAGCGCTCTCGTCCTGTTCGTGCGCGTCCCTGTCGGGGACGGGCCGGGTCTCCTGGGCGGGCTGACGGGGGCGGGCGCCGTGCGACGCGCGCTCGAGGCGGTCCTCATCGGGGGAATGCTCTGTGCCCTGACCGCGGCCGGCGCGGCCCATGGGAGGGCGTCGCGTTCCGGGCGCTCCGGCAGCTGGAGCGCGCTCGCCGGTCTGCTGGTCGGCCTCGCGGTCCCCTATGGATTCCGGCCCCGGGGCGAGCAGATCTTCTATCCCGTGTTCCCGGGTCGAGTCGTGTCGGTTCCCGATGGGGACGGTGCCGAGATCATCGTGCACCATGGCATCGCGGAGACGGGCCTGGGCGTCGGCAGCGGAGTGCTCGCGATCGCTGTGCTCGTGGTCGCTCTGCTGCTGCTGGGGCGGTGGGCCGAGCCGACGAAATCGGGCGTCCTCCTCGGAGCGGTCGTCGCGACGGCACTGACCCTTCTGCCCGTCATCGCCGCTCCGGGCCCGAAGCTGGTCCTCCGCCTTCTTGCGCTCGCCCTCGCCCTCGTTCTCGGCACCGTCGCCGGCTGCCTCCTGGGGCGGGGATCACGCCGTCGCGGCGACCTCGAAGCCCGCCGGAGCGAGGTGTGAGAGCTCCTCACGCAGCAGGGCGCCGATCTCGGCGCGGCGCCGCTCGTCCATGCGCTCGATCGGCCCGGTGACGCTGACCGAGACCGAGCGTCCGCCCGGCCGCGCCAGGGCCACGCCCACACAGGCGATGCCCGCCTCGTTCTCCTCGATCTCCATCGACCAGCCGCGCTCTGCCGTCCCCTCGACGACGTCCGCGAGCTCGTCCAGGGTGATGACCGCTCCCGGCTGCGCCGCCGACGACTCGGTGGCACGGGCGTACGCCTCCAGCGCCGGACCGCGGACCCCGTCGGCCGCGAGCAGGGCCCGACCCATGGCGGTGCGAGCCGCGGGGGCGCGCTTGCCGATGCTGGACCACACACGCAGCGTGCGCTCGGGCTCGACCTTGTCGAGATAGAGCACGTGGGGGCCGTCGAGCCTGCCCAGATGCACGAGCTCCTGGGAGCTGTGGGAGATCGCCGCGAGCGCCGGGGCGAACAGCACCGGCAGGTTCTCGCCGCCCCCGAAGGAATGGCCCAGCTCGAGCACAGCCGTGCCGAGCCGGTAGTGCTGATCGCCCGGGGACTGGTCCGCGAAGCCTCGGTGCATGAGCGCCCGCAGCAGGCGGTGCACGGAAGCCTTGTTGAAGTCGCCGGCCGCGGCGATGTCCCGCAGGGTCATCCCTTCGGGGCCGGCCGACGCGAGGATCTCGAGGAGGACGAGGGCTTTGTCGACGCTGCCGACGGGCGAGGCGGCGGGCTCGGGGTTCGTGGTCATGGGGTCCATTCTCTCCGTCGGTCCCACGGAGGGGACGTCGTTGCCGAGGCCGGTCGAGAGGCCTATGCTGATCCCGCACTACGGAACGCAGGTTCCATCATACAAAACATCTGGCCGTTTCGGTCATCGGCGGGGTCGATGATCGGGCACCGCATCGGTGGTGCCGGGCCCGCGCGAAGGAGCACGATGAGCACCCACTCGACCGCCGCTGCGTCGGCCGGCCATCCCGAGGAGCCCGCGGGCCCTGTCGACCCCGCATCCCCGTCGCCCCAGCCGACGCGCTCCGTCGGGGACCTGGTGCGCGCCGCCGTCTCCGGATGGCTCGGCACCGCGCTGGAGTTCATGGACTTCCAGCTCTACTCCCTGGCCGCCGCGTTGGTGTTCAGCGAGATCTTCTTCGCCGCGGGGGACCCCGGCATGGCGGTGATCGGGGCGATGGCCACGTACGGCGTCGGGTACGTCGCCCGCCCCGTCGGCGCCTGGTACTTCGGCCGTATGGGCGATCGCATCGGCCGACGGAAGGTCCTCTTCTACACGATCGTCCTCATGGGCATGGCCACCACCCTGATCGGCGTGCTGCCCACGTACGGACAGGTCGGTCTGCTCGCGCCGGCGCTGCTGGTGCTGCTGCGCCTGCTGCAGGGACTCGGCGCGGGGGCCGAGATCTCCGGAGCGGGGGTCATGCTCGCGGAGTACGCGCCGGTCAAGCGCCGCGGTCTGGTCGCCTCCCTGGTGGCGCTCGGCACCAACTGCGGCACCCTGTTCGCCTCGGCGATCTGGGCCGTTCTGCTCGTGGTTGTGACCGAACAGCAGCTGTTCGACTGGGCCTGGAGAATCCCCTTCATCGCCAGTGCCCTGGTGATGGTGTTCGCGGTGTGGGTGCGCCTGAACCTCAAGGAGAGTCCGGTCTTCGAAGCCCGTGACGACGTGGTCGAGGGAGAGGCCGTCGGCACGGAGGAGGTCGAGACCGGGGAGGCCCCGGTCGAGGCGCAGGAGTTCGCGGCGACCCGCTCGCTGACGGTGAAGTCCGTCGCCGTGGCGTTCCTGCTGCGGTTCGGCCAGGCCGGCAACTCCGGCATGATCCAGACCTACCTGATCACCTTCATGACGGTGTTCCTCCTGCTCGACAAGCAGCTGTCCACCGATGTCGTCATCATCTCCTCGGTGGTGGCCTTCGCGACCGTGCCCGGCATCGGCCTGCTCGGCGACCGTTTCGGACGCAAGACGATGTACATGATCATGAGCGCGATCGGCGTGGTGGCAGCGATCCCGTGCGTCCTCCTGATCGTCTCGGGGGCCACCTGGCAGGTCATCGTCGGCTACGTCGTCCTGCACAACATCGGCGTGATGTCGCTGGCCTCGATGGAGAATCTCGCTCTGCCGGAGATCTTCGGTGCGAAGAACCGCTACCAGGCCACCGGCGTGGTGCGCGAGATCGCCGCCATCGTCGCCACCGGCGCGACCCCGGTCATCGCCGCCGCTCTCGTCGCCGCCACCGACTCGTGGATCCCGGTCGCCGTGATCATCATGTTCTTCAGCGCGTGCGCGCTGTTCGCCGCGATCTGGATGAAGGAGGTCGCCGGACGCGACCTCACCGATCCGAACCCGGCGATGTGAGCGTGGAGCCCCTCGGCCCTGCCCCCATCGACCAGACTGACATCCACACCGACTCGCCCCAGGAGAGCACCCGATGAGCATCGCCCGCATCGACGTCACCGTCACCAGCCCCGGCCGGAACTTCGTGACCGTCCAGGTCAGAACCTCCGACGGGATCGTCGGCCTCGGCGACGGCACGCTGAACGGCCGGGAGCTCGCGGTCGTCTCCTACCTGCGCGACCACGTCGCCCCCACCCTCATCGGCCGCGACGAGTCGCAGATCGAGTCGACCTGGCAGTACCTCTATCGCAGCCCCTACTGGCGTCGCGGACCGGTCACCATGGCCGCCGTCGCCGCGATCGACATGGCGCTGTGGGACATCGCCGCCAAGAAGGCCGGCCAGCCGCTGTACAAGCTGCTCGGCGGCGCCTCCCGCACCGGACTGCTGACCTATGCCCACGCCTCCGGCACCACCATCGACTCGCTCAACGAGGCGATCCGCGGGTACGTCTCCCAGGGGTTCCGGGCGGTGCGCATCCAGGCGGGCGTGCCGGGGCTGGGCCAGATCTACGGCGTCCACGATGCCGCGCCCGGCGGGAAGTACGAGTACGAGCCGGCCGGGCGCGCCGCGGAGGGTGCTGCCATGCGCCCGGCGGAGGAGACCTGGGACACCGCCGCCTACCTGCGCCATCTGCCGACCGTCTTCGCCGCCGTGCGTGAGGAGTTCGGGCCCGAGCTGCGGCTGCTGCACGACGGCCACCACCGGATGAGCCCCATCGAGGCGGCGAAGCTCGCGAAGTCCCTGGAGCCCTACGATCCGTTCTGGCTCGAGGACGCCACGCCCGGGGAGGATCAGAGCGTGCTGCGCCTGGTGCGTCAGCACTCGGTGACCCCGCTGGCGATCGGCGAGGTGTTCAACTCGGTCTACGACTACCAGAGCCTGATCACCGAGCGGCTGATCGACTACGTGCGCTCCTCGGCCACCCACGCCGGCGGCATCACCGGGCTGCGCCAGATCATGACCTTCGCAGGGATCTACGGCATCCGCTCCGGCTTCCACGGGCCGACTGACGTCTCGCCGGTGGGCATGGCCGCGAACCTCCACCTGGGCCTGGCGATCCACAACTTCGGCATCCAGGAGTACATGCCGCACTCCGAGACCACCCTGTCGGTGTTCCGCACCAGCTATCGCTTCGAGGACGGGCAGCTGCACCCGGGCGAGACCCCGGGTCTGGGCGTCGAGCTCGACGAGGCGGCCGCCGCCGAGCACGAGTACGTGCCCGCCTACCTGCCGGTGAACCGCCTGCGGGACGGCACCGTGCACGACTGGTGAGCCGGCCCGGCGGGGCGGGCGGCGGGAACGGTGCTCGCTTGCCTAGGCTGACGCCATGCTGAGCGACCGCCCCCTCCCGCCCTCCGGTCCGTCCCCGGACCGCTCGCCGCTGCGGCGTCGGAGCCTCCTCGCCGGCGGCGCGAGCGCCTCCCTGGCCCTGCTGGCGCTGTCCGCCTGCACCGACGAGGACGCCGAGCCCGGCCCCCAGGAGCCCGACACCGAGGCGGTCTCCGCCCTGAAGGTCGTCTACAGCGAGAACCCCAGCGCCCGCGGTGACTGGACGGTCTGGTCGGTCTCCTACGAGCTGGCGGAGGACCAGGAGACGCCGCCGCTGTACGACGCCTCGACCCAGCAGGCGCGGCACGAGGCCCTGGAGGCCAAGAAGGCCGAGAAGCAGTGGACCGTCCAGGACCCCCTGGTGGTGCTGGACCCCTACGGCAGCACCCGCACCGGGTTGTACGTCTTCTTCGAGGACGCCGTGAGCGGGCAGCTGGACGTTCTCTGCCGGGCGGCGGCGACCGAGGACTTCGCCCACACCGCCGCCAACCACGCGGGCGAGACCGGATTCGAGGGCCTGGTCATCGGGGCGATCCCCGGCGCTCACAACACGCTGGCTGTCACCTGGCGGCCCGAGGGCGGCGCGGAGACCTCCGCCGAGCTGCGGATCAAGGCCCCCACCACCGCCTCCGGGTACGGCACCGCCGTCGCCGCCGAGATCGTCGACGCCGACGCCCTGACCCCGGGCCTCTTCGCCCTCAATGGCGTCACCGACCTCAGCAACAACACCTACCTGTTCGACAACGCCGGCATCTTGCGCGCCGAGCTGCACTCCGGGGACACCGCCGCCCACCACGTCGTCCCCGAGGACGGCCGCATCGTGACCACCACGGGATCGCGCCAGCTCGGCGTCCTGGACCCCTTCGGCCACGCCACCACCCTGATCGACCTGGGCGAGCACAGCGTCCACCACGACCTCGCCGTCGTCGACGATCTCGCCTACCTGCTGACCTCCCTGGCCTCCTCCGGCCGGGTCGAGGACCGGGTGATCCGCGTGGACCTCGGCTCCGGCGCCGTCGAGGAGGTCGTGGACCTGCAGAAGGTCCTGCCCGAGTACGAGTCCCTCGCCCATGCCCAGGAGGGCGAGGCCGGTGGCTCCGTCGTCCAGGGCAAGGACTGGATCCACATCAACTCGATCGACATCGCCGACGGGGTCATGATCCTCTCCGCCCGTGAGACCTCGACGATCATCGCCCTGGACGACGCGCTCGACCCCGGAACCGAACCGTCCGTGCGCTGGATGATCGGGGTCGAGGCGCTGTGGGAGGGGACCGGCTACGAGGAGCATTTCCTGACTCCCGAGGGCGACGTGATCGGCAACGCCGGCCAGCACACCGTCCACCGGATCGACGACGACGCCCTGCCCGCGGGGCAGTTCTATCTGGAGATGTTCAACAACAACTACTGGCGGGTCAGCACCCGTGAGGACGCCGATTGGCAGGACGTCGGCCCCGACGACGCCACCACCGACGAGCACGACGGCGTCAGCCACGCCCTGCGCTACGTGGTCGACGAGAACGCCGGCACCTTCCGCCAGGACGAGGCCGTCGAGCTGCCCTACTCCTCGGTCGTCTCCAACGTGAACCGGCTCGGCGACGGCGGGATCGATCAGCCGATGGTCACCAACTCCGGACGCGCCAACGAGTACTCCGAACGGTCGGCCGACGGGACGGTGCTGGCCTCCTACCGCTACGACTCCGCCAGCCACGGCTACCGCGTCTACAAGGCTCCCTTCGACGGGTTCTGGTTCACCGCGACCTGACGGCCCGGCCGGGGTCGCTTCGTCGAGCAGGCTCTCGCAGCTCGTTGCGCAGCTGGGGCATGTGATGCCGCGCTCGGTTTCGGGTTCCATGGATCGAGAACGCCATGGTGGGCGCCTCGGGCGAGGCGGAGGCGCCCACGATGACGTTCTCGATCGGCGCCAGGGGACCGGCGGGGACCAGCTGCGGAGGAAGTGGCCGGCGGAGGAGGGGGCCGACGGGGACCAGTTGCGGAGGGGGCGGCCGGCGGAGGAGGGGCCATGAGGGGCCATGCGCCGACGCGCGGTTCGGCGATCCCCGACACCCGTCCCCATCCGACCCATCCGCCTCGGACACAATGGCCCCGTGACCACCTCCCCCGTGACTCTCGATTCCGTCCTCGCCCTGCTGCGCGCGCAGCCGCACGACGAGGACCAGCTCGAACAGATCGCCCAGGAGGCGCGGCTGCTGCCGATCGCCGAGCTCGTGTACCTGGTCGGGTCGCGCCCGGCGACCGAGGCGGCGCTGCTGTTCCGGGTGCTGGACAAGGAGCTGGCGCTCGCCGTCTTCGAGGAGCTGCCACCCCTGCACCAGGCCGAGCTGATCTCCGGTCTGCGCACCCCGCAGGTCGCCGAGATCATCGGCGATCTGGACCCCGACGACCGCGCCCTGCTGTTCGACGAGCTGCCGGCCTCGATCGCGGAGCGCCTCCTGCACGGCCTCGATGCCGATGAGCGCGCCATGACCACCGCGGTGCTGGGGTACTCACGCGATGCGATCGGGCGGTACATGTCCCCCGAGGTGCTCCCGCTGCGCCCGACGATGACCGCGGGCGAGGCCCTCGAGCACGTGCGCACCCACGCCGCGGAGCCGGAGACCATCTACATGCTCCCCGTCGTGGATGCCACCCGCCGCCTGCTCGGCGTGATCGGGCTGCGACGCCTGCTGCTCAGCGAGGGCGACGAGGTGATCGGGGACCTGGCCCACGAGGCCGTCCACGCCCGCGCCACGGACGACCGCGAGGAGGTGGCCCGACGCTTCTTCGGCGCGAAGCTGCTGGCCATGCCGATCGTGGATTCCGAACAGCGGCTGGTCGGGATCCTCACGGTCGACGACGCCGTGGAGATCCTGGAGCAGGAGAATGCGGAGGACTCCGCTCGCACCAGCGGCTCCGAGCCCCTGCCCCGGGCCTACCTCTCCACCCCGATCCTGCGGATCGTCCGCAGCCGCGTCGTGTGGCTGCTGGTGCTGGCCGTCTCCGCGATCCTCACCGTCCAGGTGCTCGAGATCTTCGAGGACCGCCTGGACCAGGTGGTGATCCTCGCTCTGTTCATCCCGCTGCTGACGGGCACCGGCGGCAACACCGGCAATCAGGCCGCGACGACCGTCACCCGCGCCTTGGCGGTGGGGGAGGTGCGAGTACGCGATCTGCCGCGCGTGGTGTGGCGCGAGCTGCGGGTGGGCGTCACGCTCGGCAGTGTGCTCGGGGTGCTCGGCCTGCTCGTCTCCGGGTTGGTGTACGGCTGGCCGATCGGCCTGGTCATGGGCACGACGCTGCTCGCGGTGTGCACCATGGCCGCGATCGTCGGCGGCCTGATGCCGATCGTGGCGAAGAAGGTCGGCGCAGACCCGGCCGTGTTCTCCAACCCGTTCATCTCGACCTTCTGCGACGCGACCGGTCTGATCATCTACTTCACGATCGCCACCGCCGTGCTGGGGCTGTGAGGGCCACGGCCTGGGACCAGGCTCCTCGCACGGGGGCCCGTTCCGGCCTGCCCGGGTCGGCCACCCTGCCCCATCACGGACTGTCCCGCCCTGCATCGCCCTGCCCGCTCTCGGCTGTGGATTCCATGGATCGAGAGTGTCGTTGTAGGCGCCTCCACCCCGGGCGAGGCGCCCACCATGACACTCTCGATCGGCGGCAGTGACCGGCAGTGGTCGGCAGCGGAGGTAAGCCGGGGACCGCGGAGGTAGAACGGGGACCGCAGAGGTGGATCGGCGGCCACTGGGGTGGGCAAGGGACCGCGGAGGCGGGCTGGGGATCGCGGAGGTGGGCCGCGGACCGCGGACGTGGACCGGCGGCCGCTGGGGTGGTCCGGCTGCCGCGATGGCTGAGAGGTATCAGACCTCGTCGCCGACGGTGATCGCTTCGGCCTCCTCGGCCGCATCCAGCGGAGCGGCCTGGTGCTGGCCGACCGCGCGGAGGTGGCGTCGGCCGATCACCAGCATGGCGATCGCGACCACCAGGGCGAGGGAGGCCATCAGGTACGGGGCGCCGGAGTTCGTGGCCTCCGCCAGCGGGCCGGCGACGGCCGGGGCGATCGCGCCGCCGAGGAAGCGCACGCCGGAGTAGGCCGAGCTCGCCACCCCGCGCGGGAGGTCGGTGGCCTCCATGACCGTCTCGGTCAGCGCGGTGTTCATGATGCCCAGCAGCAGGCCGCCGATGATGATCAGCGTGACGATCCCGGCCATCGAGGAGTGGAAGAAGGTCAGCGCCAGCATCAGCACCGTGAGCAGGGACAGCGTGGTCACCAGCGTCGGGATCAGGCCGAGGCGGCGGGTGAGGACGGGGGCGACGAAGACCGAGGTGATCGCCAGACCCAGGCCCCAGCCGAAGAACACGCCGCCGATCCCCATCGCGCCGAACTCGGTGCCCCGAGCGGCGGCCGCGGCTTCGAGCGGGAAGGGGGAGTAGGCCAGCAGGACGAAGAACGCGAAGTTGTAGAAGATCGCGGTCAGGGCGAGGGTGCGCAGCGCCGGGTGGCTCAGGGCGCGCAGCGAGGCCAGCGGGGACACCGGGGCGGGCAGCGGTTCACGCCGCAGCAGCAGCACGATCGCGAGGAAGCCGACGGCCATCAGCACGGCGGTGCCGGCGAAGGGGGCGCGCCAGGAGACGGAGCCGAGCAGCCCGCCCACCAGCGGTCCCAAGGCCATGCCGATGCCCAGGGCGGTCTCGTACAGGATGATCGCGCCGCCGGAGGGGCCGGAGGTGGCGCCGACGATCGCCGCCAGGGCGATGGAGATGAACAGGGCGTTGCCCAGGCCCCAGCCGGCGCGCAGCCCGATGATCTCGTTGACCGACCCTGCGGTGGCGGCGAGCGCCGCGAAGACCACCACGAGCGCGAGGCCGATCAGCAGCGTGCGCTTGACGCCGACGCGGGAGGCGAACCAGCTGGTGAAGAACATGGCGATCGCCGTGATGAACAGGTAGCTGGTGAACAGCAGCATCGCCTGGGACGGGGTGGCGTCCAGCTGGGTGCTGATCGCCGGGAGGATCGGGTCCACGAGCCCGATGCCCATGAAGGACACGGTCGCGGCGAAGGCGATCGCCCACACCGCCTTCGGCTGGCGGAAGGCGTCCTTCAGGGTGGGGGCGGCCGATGGGGGCGTGGGCTGCGGTGCGGCGGCCGACGCCGTCGATTGGGGAGCGTGCGAGGTCATGCGGAGCAGAGTCCTTCGATCGGAGGGGAGCGTCGAGGCAGGGATGGATGAGGGGCGGTCGGTGCGAGGCGGCAGGTGCCGCGCGACGGGGCGTCTATCCGCCGTGGTCGTCGACGAGTCGCGCGAGGATCTCGGCGGCCCGGTCGAGCGTCGCCCGATCCTCGGCGGACAGCGGATCCAGCAGCCCGCCGACGCCGACGGCCAGCTGAGCACGCCAGGCCGCGAGCTGCGCGGCCCCTCGCTCGGTGGTGCTCACCAGGGACGAGCGGGAGTCGGAGGGGTCGGGCTCTCGCCGGACGAGCCCCTCCTCCTCGAGCCGTTTGATGACGGTGGTCGCCGTGGGGCGGGAGACCCGCTCGCGATCGGCGATCTCGCTCAGGCGCAGCGGACCGTGCCGTTCGATGGTGGCGACCACGCGCCAGGACACGGTCCCGACGCCGACGTCCGAGCGCCGGGCGGCGAGCCGGGAGAACTGACTGCACACCAGCGCGAGGTGCTGGGGGAGGTCGCCGTCGGGCGCGGGGTTCGTCGTCACGTCGAGCCATGATAGTTAGCAATGCAAACCAGTGCAAGTGATGTACGTATCGCCTGTTCACCGGAATAGTCGCCCTCCGCCTGCCGTTGTCGTCGGCGGGTGCGCCGTTCCTTCCGGGATCGACGGCCCCGCACTCGACCAGCGGCCGCGCGCCGTGAAGGAGGACCTCCCGCATGTCCGTTCTGACGACCCCGCTCGACCTCGGAGCGCTCACGATCCCGAACCGGATCGTCATGGCGCCCCTGACGCGGGCGCGCTCCGGCGACGACCGCGTCCCCACCGAGCTGATGGCCGAGTACTACACGCAGCGGGCCGGAGCCGGGCTGATCATCAGCGAGGCCACCAGCGTCAGTGCGCAGGGGGTCGGCTATCACGGCACCCCGGGCATCTGGAGCGACGAGCAGGTGGCCGGGTGGCGGACGGTCACCGAGGCGGTCCACGCCGCCGGTGGCCGCATCGTCCTGCAGCTGTGGCATGTCGGGCGGATCTCCGACCCGGAGCTGCTCGGCGGCGAGCTGCCCGTCGCCCCCAGTGCGATCGCGCCCGCCGGACGCGTGAAGCGACTGCGCCCGATGCGGCAGTACGTCCGGCCCCGAGCGCTCGCGACCGACGAGATCCCCGGCATCGTCGAGGACTTCCGACGCGGCGCCGAGAACGCGCTGCGCGCCGGCTTCGACGGGGTCGAGATCCACGCCGCCAACGGCTACCTGATCGACCAGTTCCTCCAGGACAGCACCAACCATCGCGAGGACCGGTACGGAGGCTCGGTGGAGAACCGGGCACGCTTCCTGCTGGAGATCACCGACGCCGTGATGGACGTCTGGGGCGCCGACCGCGTGGGAGTCCACCTGCGCCCGCGCGGGGAGGAGCACGACATGGGCGACAGCGACCCGCGCTCGATTTTCTCCCACGTCGCCGAGGAGCTGGGGGCGCGGAGGGCGGCCTTCCTGTTCGTCCGCGAGATCGAGGCCGCCGACAGCCTCATCGGCGAGATGCGGACACTCTTCGGCGGACCGGTGATCACCAACGAGGAGATGGATGCCGAGGACGGTCGTCGCCACCTCGAGGACGGCACCGCCGACGCCGTCGCCTTCGGCCGCGACTACATCGCCACCCCGGACCTGGCCGAGCGCATCGCGATCGGTGCCGCACCGAACACCCCGATTCCCGCGACGTTCTATCCCGACACGGGGGAGGGCCTGGCGGTGGGCTACACGGACTACCCGACGATGGCCGAGGCCGCGCTGACCGTCTGACGGGGCAGTCAGGCCTCGTCGGGCCCCGCGGTGGTCACCGCGAGGCGCCGCGCCGGAGAAGCTGTCATCCCCGTGGCACCGAATTCGACGTGGCGGGCGCCGGTCAGCGGCTGACGGGGTCCGCGCCGCCTCCGGCGAGCATGCCGTCGAGGTCGGGTCTGCGCGGTGCGCCCTCCCAGTCCCCGGGGGTGGTGCAGGCCAGGGCCCCGCACGCGTTCGCCCGGGCCAGACGCGCCGGCACGTCGAGCCCGTCGAGCTGGGCGCTGAGATAGCCGGCGACGAAGGCATCGCCGGCCCCGACGGTGTCGACCACGTCGACCCGGTGCCCGGGAGCCACGATGATCTCTGGGTCGGCCGGCGCTGTCCCGTCGCCGGCGGGCCCTGTCCCGGCGCCGACCAGGGCGGCACCGCCGTCGGCGCCGAGCTTGGCGACCACCTGGCGGCCGTCGACCGCGAGGGACCTCAGCAGGCCGCGATGATCATCCTCGGCGACGCCGGGGGCGAGGATCGACAGCTCCTCCGGGCCGCCGAAGAGCACGTCCACGTGCTCGAGGATCTCGCCCAGCAGCTCGGCGAGGTGCTCGCGGGAGCCCAGGCGGGAGCGGTAGTTCACATCGAGGCTGACCAGCGTCTCGGCGGCCGCGGCGCGCTGCACGGCGGCGACGTTGGTGGCATGGGCGGTGGGTGACAGCAGCGGGGTGATGCCGCTGAGATGCAGGATGTCGGCCTGTTCGATGAGCCCCGCGGGCAGGTCGTCCGCGGTGAGCGCGGAGGCTGCCGATCCGGCCCGGTAGTAGTCCACCCGCGTGGTGGTCCCGGTGGGGCGGGACTTGACCATGAGGCCCGTCGGCCGCGTCGGATCGATCGCGCAGTGCACCTCGACCCCCTCGGCGCGGATCTCCCGCGTGACGCGGGTGCCCAGCGGGTCGTCGCCCACTCGACTCACCCAGGCCACGGGCACGTCCAGACGGCGCAGCCCGATCGCGAGGTTCGACTCCGCGCCGCCCAGGGAGATGTCCACCGAGGGCAGGTGGGCGAGAGAGCCGATGGTGCCGCTGCGCATCATCGCCATGGTCTCGCCGATCGCGACCACCCGTGGGCCGGAGCCGGTGGTGGTCGCGTCGGCGACTCCGGCCTCGGTGCTCATGCGCCGGCTTCCCGGGTGGTGACGCCCACGAACTGCGCGGCGCGGTCGGCCAGGGCCTCGAGGTCTCCGCCCCTCAGGGCGTCGCCCAGCAGGGGACCGCCGACGGAGACCGCGTCGGCACCGGCCTGCAACCAGGCCGCGGCCGCCTGCAGATCCACGCCCCCGGAGGGGATTACGCGGATGCCGGGGAAGGGGCCGCGCAGGTCCTTGACGTAGCCGGGCCCGACGACGCTCGCCGGGAACACCTTGACCGCGGCGGCGCCCGCGGCCCAGCCGGCGTGCAGCTCGCTCGGGGTGAGGCCGCCGGGGACGATCGCGACGCCGGCCTCGGCGGCCGCCTCGAGCAGGTCGGCCCGGGTGATCGGGGTGACGATGTAGTGGGCGCCGCGGGTGACCGCGGTGCGGAGGTCCTCCGGATCGGTGACGGTGCCGATGCCGATGTCGAGCTGGTCGCCGAAGCGCTCCAGCAGGTCCGGCAGCTCCTCGAGGGTGCCGGGGGTGGACAGGGTCAGCTCCACGGAGCGGATCCCGGCGGCGGTGAGGGTCTCGAGCACGGGGGCGTACTGGTCGGCGCGCTCGCCGCGGATCACGACGATCAGCCGCGCGGCGGCGGTGCGCTCGGGAAGGACGGGACGCTCAACGCTGGTCATGACGATCTCCTGGGCGGGTGTCGGGGATGTGGGTGACGGGGGCGGATGGGCTGCGGTCCGGGATGCCGGGATGCCGGGATGCCGGGATGCCGGGTGACGGTGCCGGGTCGGGAGGCGACGGTGCGAAGCCGGAGGGCCGACGCGCTCGGTGCCGGCCCTCCGATTCTCACAGCTCCAGCAGGACCTTGGCGGAGCGGGAGGCGTCCTGCGCGGTCGCGAACGCCTCGACCGCGTCGGCGGCCGGGAGGGACTGGGTGACCACCGCATCGAAGCGGGCGTCGGAGGCCAGCACCTCGATGGCCTCGTCGATCTCGTCGTGGAAGCGCTGGGTGCCGCGCAGCTGGACCTCCTTGGCCACCAGCGCCGCGAGGTTCACGGGGATGTCCGTGTTCGGCAGGATCGCGACCTGCACGATGATTCCCGCGGGGCGCACGGCGCGCACCCCGGAGGACAGCGAGACCGGGGCCGAGGAGCACTCGAGCACCACGTCGTAGGCGTTGTCCGCCGGGCCCTGGTCGGGCACCTGGAAGGTGGTGGATGCGCCCAGGGCGATCGCGCGCTCGAGCGGCTCGGGCCGCACGTCGGTCACATCGACGGAGGCGGCCCCGCGGTGCAGCAGGGCGGCCACGGCCAGCAGTCCGATCGGACCCGACCCCAGGACCAGGCACTTCTTGCCCGCCACGTCCCCGGCGATGGTCACGGCGTGCAGCGCCACCGCGAGCGGCTCGGCCAGCGCGCCGCGGCGCAGCGGCAGCGATTCGGGCAGGCGGCGCAGGTTCGCGCGGTCGATCACCATGAACTCGGCGGCGGCCCCCTGGCGGTGCGGGGTGACGCTCGCGCTGCCCAGGTAGTCGCCGCCGGGCCACAGGTGCGGCCGGTCCTCGATGTCCGCGGCGCTTCTCCCGTAGCGGGCGGGGTGCACGGTCACCGGAGTGCCGGGGGCGAGCTCGCCCCGGGGATCGAGATCGACCACGGCCGAGAGCTCGTGGCCCGGGATCAACGGCTCGGTGATCACGAACGCCCCGTTCGCACCGTGGAAGTAATAGTGCAGGTCGGAGCCGCAGATGCCGACGTACGCGATGCGCAGGCGGACCTCGTCCCCGGTCGGCTCGACGTCCGGGGCGTCCTCCCAGCGGATGACCTCGGCGGCGTGGATGGTCAGGGCCTTCATCAGCGGTTCTCCTTCACGGATACGGCGAGGGCGTCGGCGGCCGCGGCCCGCGGTCCCGAGGTGACGATAGTGGTGAGCAGCTCGCCGACGGCGACGACGAAGTCATCGCGCTCGGCCAGGGGCTCGGACAGGCAGCCGCTCTCGAGGAGGGCACGGGCGTGCTCGGCAGGGGTGGTGGCGCGGGCGGCGATCCCGGCCAGGCGCGACTGATCCGGATCGCTCATCGCCCGTGCCTGCTCGCCGGGCTCGAAGCCGCGGGGCGGGACGACGCAGGCGAACCAGGCGGCGACGGTCAGCGCGAGCAGAGCCGGCATCCGCCCCTGCTCCAGATGGAACAGGGCCGGCGTCGGGATCCGCTGCGGCAGTCGCATCGACCCGTCGGACCCCACCTGACGGGTGCGATGACCGAGGTCATGGTTGTGCCAGCGGTGCGTGAGGTCCTCGATGTACTCCTCGACGTCGAAAGCCGACGGGAGGTCGATCGTGGGCAGGTTCTCGCCCCGGATCAGCGCCAGGGTGGCGTCCGCGATCCAGTCCTGCTCGAAGGAGGCGGGGATCGTGGCGCGGCCATCGAGCGCCCCGAGGTAGGCGATCAGGGAGTGCGGCCCGTTGAGGATCCGCAGCTTGACCTGCTCGTACTTGCCCACCTCGTCGGACATGATCGCGCCTCCCAGATCCCAGGCGGGACGCCCCGCGGGAAAGTGGTCCTCCATCACCCACATGGAGAACTTCTCGGCGCGCACCGGGGCGCCGTCGCGCACTCCCAGCAGCTCGGCGACCTGGTCGGTGGTGCCGGGCGTGGTGGCCGGGACGATGCGGTCCACCATCGCGTCGGGGAAGGCGACCTGCTCGCGGACGTAGGACAGCACGTCCTCGGCGGCCCCGGAATGCTCGAGGAACTCGGTGACCATGGACCGGGCGGTCTGCCCGGCGGCGGAGACGTTGTCGCAGGGCAGCACGGTGAACGGCTCCCCGCTGGGCGCGCGTTCGGTGAGGCCGCGGGCGAGCAGGCCGATCACGGAGCGGGGATTTCTCGGGTCAGAGAGGTCCGCACGGATGGGAGCGGAGTCGACGTCGAGGTGGCCGGTGCGCGGGGAGACCGCGTAGCCGCCCTCGGAGACGGTCAGGGTGAGGATCCGGCGCGCGGCGGTCGCGATCTCGCGGACGACGGCCTGCGGCTCCTGCGCCATCACGCCGAATCCGCGGTGCACGTCGACCAGGTCGGCGCGGGTGCCGGTGTCCGCCAGCTCGAGCACGCCGTACAGGCCGTCCTGCGCGGCCATCGGGTCCACCACGGAGCGGGAGCGGTTCGCGAAGCCGATGATGCCCCAGTCCCCCTCCTCGGCCGCGAGCGCCCGGGCCGTGTGCACCGCGGCATGGGCCCGATGGAAGGCACCGAGCCCGAGGTGGATGATGCCGGCGCGGGCGGGGTCGCGCGGGGCGGAGGCGCCGAGGCGGGGCAGGCCGGAGGCGCTCGTCCGGTCGAGGGCGGGGATGGAGCCGGAAGACGGCACGGGAACCTCCTGGTCGATGGCCGGTCATGCCGCTGCACCCGAGCCGCCGTCGGACGGTGGCCGCAACGGACGGGAGCGACGTGCTGGACCGGGAGCGCGGAGTCCGTCGCCGACCGTCGGGGCCTCGCGCTCCCTGTGTTCGTTTTGTGATGCGGAACCACAATTTCGGGACGCGTAACAGTCTAGCAATGCGGCGGCCCGGTCCGGTGGCGGGATCCCGGGGATGGGCGTCGGGGCAGGCGGTACGTGCCTCTCGGTGCGGAGTGCGCGGCACTGTCGGCGTGACCCCGACGGGCTCCGGCGCTCGCGAGCTCCGGGAGCTCGCGAGCGCCGAGCCGTCGGTGCTCAGGCTCCGGGGGCGCGCAGCACGCGGGCCTGCTGCTGGGCCTGCAGCGCCAGCTCGACGGCCTTGAAGGCGTGCTCCTGTGTCATCGCGTTCTCGGTGCGGTTCAGCACGTCGAGCACGAGCTCGCCGAAGAACGGGTAGCCCACCTTTCCGGTGGCGTCGATGCGGTGCTCGCCCTCGCTGTCGACGAGGATGACCTGGCCGCCGCCGTTGTCGGTGGTGACGTCCACGTACTTGCGCAGCTCCATGTAGCCCTCGGTGCCCAGGATGAAGGTGCGGCCATCGCCCCAGGTCCGCAGCCCGGCCGGGGTGAACCAGTCCACGCGCACGAAACCGCTCGCGCCGGAGGACAGGGCGATGTGGGCGTCGCCGTAGTCATCGAGCTCGGGGTAGTCCCCATGGGCGAAGTTGCCGATGGAGCTGGAGAGGATCTCGGCATCGTGCGAGCCGGTGAAGGTGAGCATCTGCTCGAAGTTGTGGGAGCCGATGTCGGTGAGGATGCCGCCGTAGCGGGAGCGCTGGTAGAACCAGTCCGGCCGCGTGGTCGGGTCGCCGAGGCGGTGCGGGCCCATGCCCTGGACCTGGATCACCTCGCCGATCGCGCCGCGGTCGATGTACTGGCCGGCCAGCACCGCGGCCTCCACGTGCAGCCGCTCGGAGTAGTAGACCATGTACTTCTTGCCGGTGCGCTGCACGGCGGCCTCGGCCTCGGCCAGCTGGTCGAGGGTGGTCAGCGGGGTCTTGTCGGTGAAGTAGTCCTTGCCGGCCTCCATCACGCGGATGCCCAGCGGGGCGCGGTCGGCGGGCACCGCGGCGGCGGCGACCAGCAGCACCTGCTCGTCGGCGAAGATCTCCTCCTCGCTGCCGGCGATCTTCACCTCCGGGAACTGCTCGGCGAAGGCCTGGGCGCGCTCGGGCTGGGGGTCGTAGACCCACTTCGGGGTGCCGCCGGCGCCGATCAGGCCCTGCGTCATCCCGTTGATGTGGCCGTGGTCGAGATGCATGACGGCGAAGACGAACTCGCCGGGCTCGACGACCGGCTTCGGCATCGCGGCCGGCGCGTAGTTGGCTCCTTCGGAGACAGCCATGAGGGTCCTTTCGAGAGATGTACAGGAACGGGACGGAGGCGAGATCGGTGTCGGCGCAGGGCAGGCGAGGTGCATCGGCCCGGAGGACGAGGGCGGCGAGCCGCGGCATCGCGGATGGGCACCCCGACGCGGGAGAGGGATACATGCAGTGTCCTGCACCACGTTACTGGTCACAGCGTCGTGCCAAGGGTTGCCAGCGCCGGCCTCGAGCAGCGGGAGGCCAGCCGCAACGTCGTGACCTCGGACAACTGTCCGGGGCACGGCCCGTCGGCCCCGACTATCGTGGAAGCTGCTCCACACCGCAGTGCCCGCGCTCGACGCGCACCGGCCCGGTGCACGGCTGCGGGCCCGGGAAAGGTTGATCGTGATCGAGGTCCTCGAGGGGAGCCCGCTGCTCACGCTGTTCCTGGTCGTCGCCACCGGGGCCGTGCTGGGCGCCATCCCCTTCGGCCGCGTCCGCTTCGGCGCCGCCGGCGCGCTGTTCACCGGCCTCGCCCTCTCGGCGGTCGCGCCCCACCTGGGCGCCGGCATGGAGATCGTGCAGTCCCTCGGCCTCGCCCTGTTCGTCTACACCGTCGGGATCTCCGCCGGCGCCGCCTTCTTCGCCACCCTGAACCGTCAGCTGCCGCTGCTGGCCGCCGCCACGGCCAGCACCGTCCTGGCGGCGATCGCGACGATCGTGCTGGGGCACGTGCTGGGGATCGCCCGGGACCTGTCCCTGGGCCTGTTCACCGGCGCGCTGACCGCGGCCCCCGCCCTGGACGCCGCCGGTCGCGTGACCGGGAGCTCCGCCCCCTCGGTGGGCTACGCCTTCGGCTACCCGCTCGGCGTGATCGTCGGGATCGTGCTGGTCTCGACGGTCGTCTCCCGCAGCTGGCCCGGCCGCAAGGACACCCCGGCCCTGGCCGGCACCGGCCTGGCCTCCACGACGGTGCACGTGCTGAGGACCGTGAACCTGCGGGAGGTCCCGCAGTGGAGCGAGCAGCAGGTGCGCTTCTCCTACCTGCGCCGCGACGGGAAGGTGCGGGTGATCGTGCCGGGGGAGGACCTGCTGGCCGGCGACGAGGTGGTGGCCGTCGGCATGCCGGAGGCGGTCGAGGCGGTCACCCAGGAGCTGGGCGAGCACAGCGACCAGCACATCGCGCACGACCGCTCGCTGGTGGAGTTCACCCGGCTGACCGTCTCCAACCCCGATCTGGCCTCGCGGTCGATCGCCGAGCTGAACCTGTCGGTCCGCTTCGGGGCGGTGGTGACCCGGGTGCGGCGCGGCGACCTCGAGCTGCTCGCCCGCGACGACCTGGTGCTGGAGCCCGGCGACCGCCTCGCCGTGGTCGTGGACCGCTCACGGCTCGACGCCGTCCACGCCCTCCTGGGGGACTCCGACCGCAAGGCCAGCGAGCTCGATGTGCTCTCCCTCGGGCTCGGCCTGGTGCTGGGCTTCGCGCTGGGCCTGGTCACGGTCCCGATGCCGGGCGGCGGCAGCTTCTCCCTGGGGCCGGCGGCGGGGCCGCTGCTGGTGGGCATGGTCCTCGGCGCCCTGCGCCGCACCGGGCCCGTGGTGTGGGCCCTGCCGGGCAGCGCCAACACCACGCTGCGCCAGCTGGGCCTGCTGCTCTTCCTCGCCGGGCTGGGCCTGACGGCAGGGCCCGACGTCGCCTCGGTGCTCGCCTCGCCGACGGCCTGGCGCGCGGCCCTGCTGTCCGTGGTCGTCGCCGCGCTCAGCTGCATCGCGATGCTGCTCGCGGCGCGGTGGGTGCTGGACCTGTCCGCCCCGCGGGCCGCCGGGGCCGTCGCCGGCTTCCTCGGCCAGCCCGCGGTGCTCGAGGCCGCCAACGCCAAGCGGGCCGACGAACGCATCGAGACCGCCTATGCCACGCTGTTCGCCTTCTCCATCGTGGTGAAGATCCTGCTGGTCCCGGTCATCTGGAACCTGTAGCGGCGCACGCGGCCCGGGGTGATGGCGCCGGACCGGTTCTCTGGTGCGCCGTTGCCCCCGGCGGGGTGGGGGTACGAGCAAAGTTTCGTCGCTCAGCGTGACCTCACGGCCTTAGGGCGGTTGAGGTCACGCTGAGCGACGAAAGTCAGTCGGCGGCCGGGGCTGCGCTGCGTCGCCGGTCGGATCAGGCCGTGACCCGCACGTCCTGAAGGGCGACCGCCGCAGGCCGCTGCACGGTGCTGGTGATCTCCTCGCGAGATCCGCTGCGGGAGGACGCCAGCACCGCGTTCATCACCTCGAGCACGTGCTGGCCGAGCTCGCCCGCGGCCCGCAGGTCGCTCCCGCGCGTCGCCATGTCCTGCAGCCCGATGCCGCGGGAGGCCTCCGCGTAGCCGGCGGCCACGGGCAGCGTCTCCCAGCCGTCACCGCCCAGTCGGCGGACCTCCACGTCCCCGGCGAAGTGGTTCGGATCCGGCACCGCGAGCGTGCCGCCGGTGCCGTGGATCTCGATCGGGTGGATCGTGGTGGCGACCGCGTCGAAGCTCATGACCAGCGTGGACAGCACCCCGGACTCATGCACGAGCACTCCGGTGACGTGGGTGTCGGTGCTGACCGGGATGACCTCGCCCGCACGGGGGCCGGAGCCGATGGTCCGTTCGCTGCGCAGACGGCTGGAGGCCCCGATCACCTCGGAGACCGGCCCCAGCAGCGTGACCAGGGCATGGATGTAGTACGGGCCCATGTCCAGCAGCGGACCCCCGCCGGGGACGTAGTAGAAGTCCGGCTGCGGGTGCCAGCGCTCGTGACCCGGGGTGACCATGGTGGCCATCGCCGCGATCGGGGTGCCGATCGTGCCGTCGTCGATCGCGGATCGCGCCGTCTGGGTGCCGGTGCCCAGCACGGTGTCCGGGGCGCTGCCGACGACCACGCCGGCCTCCGCGGCGGCCGTCAGCACTCGCTGCCCCTCCTGGGTGGTGACCGCGAACGGCTTCTCCGAGTACACGTTCTTGCCGGCGGCGATCGCCCGCAGGTCCACGTCGGCGTGCGCGGCCGGGATGGTCAGGTTCAGGACCGTGTCCACCTCGGCATCGGCGATGAGCTCGTCGACGCTGAGCACCCGCACCCCCTCGCGCCCTTCGGCGGCGGCCTCCGCACGGGCCCGGTCCAGGTCGGCGACGGCCACCAGCTGGACGTCCGGCAGCTCATCGAAGCTCGCCAGGTACTGCCGCGAGATGACCCCGCAGCCGATCATGCCGACCTTCATCGGGTCGCCTCCGTCCTGCTCTGATCGCTGTGGCCGCTGTGGCCGCTGGGGCCGCTGTGGCCGCTGGGGCCGCTGTGGCCGCCGTGGTCGCCGTAGGGCTGGTCGCTGCCGCGCGCGGCCCACAGCAGGCCCCGCTCGATGATCGTGCGGACATTGGAGTCCTCGAGCACCTCGACGCGGTGGCCGGGCGTGGACACGAAGATCCGGCCCTCGCCCCACTGTCGGGTCCAGACGGCCGGGGAGGTGATCTCGCGGTGCCAGGGGTCCCACTCCCGCACCTTCTGCGTGGTGGTCGCGAGCACGTCGACGTAGTCGTCGGACAGCACCCAGTACTGCTCGGTGAGCAGGTCGAAGTCGCTGATCCCGCGGGTGATCGGATGATGCGCGGCAGCCGGGAGCATGTTCACGGTGTGCGGCACGTAGTTGTCGGCCTGCTCGCCCCGGCGCTCGTCGGGGTGCTTGCCCGGGTGGCAGCCGAACTGGCCGCCGATCAGGGTGAGGTAGTCGGAGTTGTTGCGGTAGGAGTCGGCGATGCCGCCGTGCCAGCCGGCCAGGCCGGTGCCGGCCTCGACGGCGGCGCGCAGCCCCTCGAACTCCTCCTTCTCGATCGTCGACATCGTCACGCACTGGAGGATCAGATCCACGGTGCCCATGTACTCGGCGTCGGCATAGATCGCGGGGGATTCCTCGACCCGCACGGTGAAGCCGTTCTTCTCGAGGAAGGGGATGAACATCTCGGTCGCCTCGACGGGCTGGTGGCCGTCCCAGCCTCCGCGCACGACGAGGGCGGTGCGGGGCGTGGGGTCCTCCTCGACGAAGATCCGGGTCGAGGCGGTGGTCTCAGGGTCGGTCATCGGGTGTGCTCCTGCGTGGTGGGGGTCTGTGAGGTGGTGGGGGCGCCGGCCGACGGCGCCGACGGGTCTCCGGCCGGGGCGCTCGGGGCGCCGCCCGGGACGTCCGCGGCCGACGGGGGAACGTCCTGCCAGTGGGAGCCGTCCGCCGAGCTGCTCTCGACGGCGGCCAGGACGCGCTGGACCTGCAGCGCCTCGTCGAACGACGGGGAGGGGTCGGTGCCCTCGCCGATCGCTCGGACGAGGTCGGCGATCTCGTGGGTGAAGGTGTGCTCGTAGCCCAGGCCGTGCCCGGTGGGCCACCACGCCGCGGCGTAGGGATGCTCGGGCTCGGTGGTCAGCACCCGGGTGAAGCCCTGTCGGCCGCCGGGGGCGGTCGCGTCGTAGATCTCCAGCTCGTTCATCCGCTCGAAGTCGAAGGCGATCGACCCTGCCGAGCCGTTGATCTCCACGCGCATCGCGTTCTTGCGGCCCTGCGCCATGCGGGTGGCCTCGAAGGAGCCCAGCACGCCGCCGGCGAAGCGGGCGGTGAACAGGGCGAGGTCGTCGACCGTGACCCGGCCGCGCGCGCCGGAGGCGTCGCCGGTGCCGCCGAGACCCTGGGACGTGCCGGCGGCCGGGCGCGTGGGGACGACGGTCTCCAGGGTGCCGGCGACCGCGGCGATGTCCTGTCCGGTGATCCACTGGGTGAGGTCGATGATGTGGGCGCCGATGTCTCCGAGCGCCCCGGATCCGGCGGTGTCCTTGTCCAGGCGCCAGGTCATGGGGGCGTCGGCGTCGGAGAGCCAGTCCTGGAGGTACTGCGCGCGCACCTGGCGGATCTGCCCGACGAAGCCCTCGGCGACGAGCTGGCGCGCGTAGGCCAGCGCCGGGGTGCGGCGGTAGGAGAACCCGCAGATCGAGCGCACGCCGTGGGAGCGGGCGTCGGCCGCCGCAGCGGCCATCCGCTCGGACTCCTCCACGGAGTTCGCCAGCGGCTTCTCGCACAGCACGTGCTTGCCGGCCGCGAGCGCCGCCAGCGCGATCTCCGCGTGCGTGTCCCCCGGGGTGCAGATGTCGATCACGTCGATCTCGGGGTCCTCGACGAGGTCCTGCCAGCGGGTGGTGGTCCGCGCGAAGCCGTAGCGCTCGGCGGCCGCGGCCAGCGAGCTCTCGGTGCGCCCGGCGAGAGTGCTCAGCACCGGGGTCAGCGGCAGATCGAAGAAGCGGTGGGCGGTGCGCCAGGCATGCGAGTGGGCGGCGCCCATGAAGCCGTAGCCGACCATGCCGATGCGCAGCGGTCGGGCGGGGGCGGAAGGGGTGGTCACTGCTGGTCTCACGACTCCTCGGTGAGTGGGTGATACGGGTGGGGCGAGCGGTGCGCGGAACGGATCGGGACCCTCATTTGCCGGCCCCGGCGGTCATGCCGCTGACCAGGTATCGGCGGCCGACCGCGTACAGGATCACGATCGGGATCGACGACAGGGTCACGGCGGCCATCACGACCGGGATGTTCGTGGCGTACTCGCCCTGGAAGGACCACAATGCCAAAGGAAGGGTCCTCTTGTCCGGGCTCTGCGTCAGGATCAGCGGGAACAGGAACCCGTTCCAGGACAGCAGCGCCTGGTAGACGGCGACGGTGACGAGCGCGGGGCTGGTCATCGGCAGGGCGAGTCGCCACATCTTCTGCCACTCGGTGCACCCGTCGATGTCCATCGCCTCGAACAGCTCCTTGGGCACGTCGCGCATCGAGTTGGCGATGATGAGGATGCTCAGCGGGAGGCCGAAGGCGATTCCCGGGAGCATCAGCGCCACCAGGCTGTCGTACATGTGCAGGCGGATGATGATCAGGTAGATGGGGACGATCGTCGCCTGCACCGGGATCGCCAGCCCCAGCAGAAACAGGTTGCGCACGGGGCTGAAGAGGCGCCGATGGCCGCGGACGATCGAGTACGAGGCCATGAAGGACATGATCACCATCGGGACCACGGTGCCGACGGCGACGATCACGCTGTTGACGAGGTACATCCCGAAGTCCGCTTCGAGGACCGCGATGAAGTTCTCGATGACGGGCGGGATGGCCGGGACCACGGGGTTCGAGCCGAAGTAGGTGGCCATCGACTTGAAGCTGGTGATCAGCACGAAGTAGATGGGCAGCAGCACGACGACCAGCCAGAGCCAGCCGAGGGTGCCTCCGAGCCAGTTGCGCTTCATCTCAGGCTCCTTCCATCTGGCTGGCGTTCGCGTCCTTGCCGCCCAGGCGCTGCACGCCGAGGGCGAGGCCGAGGCCGATGACGACCAGCAGCACCGCGAGGCCGCTGGCGACGCCCATCTCGTTGCCGCGGAAGCCGGTCAGGTACATGTCCAGCGGCAGGATCCGGGTGGCGACGCCCGGCCCGCCCTGGGTGAGGACGAAGATGAGGTCGAAGTAGGTCAGGGCGCCGACGACCATCAGCGTCGAGCTGGTGATCATCGTGTACTTCAGCTGCGGGAGGGTGATCGAGAGGAACTGTCGCACCCGTCCGGCGCCGTCGATCTGCGCCGCCTCGTACATGCTCTGCGGGATCTGGCGCACGGCCCCCTGGTAGATGAGGGTGTGGAACGGGATGAACTGCCAGGCGATCACGAACAGCACCACGTACCAGACCAGGGTGGTGTCGCCCAGCCAGTTCAGGGCGAAGACGTCGAGGTTCAGTCCGCTGGCCAGGCCGAAGTTGGGGTCCAGCAGGGACTTGTAGGTGATGGCGATCGCGGCGGAGGACAGCAGCAGGGGCAGGAAGTACAGCACGGCCAGCAGGTTCCGATAGCGCTGCGGCCCAGCGAGGAAGGCCCCCAGCAGGATGCTCAGCGGGGTCTGCGTGAGCCAGGTGGCGACCACCATCAGCAGCACCAGCACCAGGCCGTTCCATGTCGAGCTGCGGGTGAGCACCTCCTTCCAGCTCGTCAGACCGGTGAACTCGATCGGGCCGATCCCGTTCCAGGTGGTGAACGACAGCGCGATGACCCCGATCAGGGGCAGCAGCGCGAAGACGCCGAACATCACCAGGGCCGGCAGGGCGAACAGGACGTGCGAGAGCTGGGGCCGGTCCCTCGCCCGTCGTCCGGACGTCGACGCGGCGCCGTCCTGAGCGGCGGAGGGCAGTGGAGAAGGGGCGGTGGTGGTCATGCTCAGCTCGCCGATGCGGCGTTCATGTTCTCGGCGAACTGCTCCGGCGTGATCGAGCCGAGGAAGAGCTGCTCGGTGTTGACCAGGAGCTCCTCGGCGACGGTGGGCTGGAGTGCCTGGTCCCAGGATTGGGTGAAGTCCGGAGCCTCCTGGATCGCGCTGTAGATCCACTCCAGGTAGTCGGAGTCCTCGCTCGCGGCCATGGCCTCGTCCTGACCGGTGACGACGGGGACCCCGCCGGTCTCGATGATGGACTCGGCCACCGCGTCGGTCATCACGCCATCGGTGAAGTAGGCCCGGGCGACCTCCTTCTCCGCGTCGCTCGCGTCGGCGGAGATCGACAGGTAGCCCGCCGGGTTGCCGACGAGGTTGGCCAGATCGCCCTTGCCGCCCTCGATGGTGGGGAAGGGGTCGTAGCCGAGCCGGCCGTCCTGGACGAAGCCGTCCCCGCTGGTCTTCATCGAGCCGTAGGTCCAGCCGCCCTGGAGCATCATCGCGGCCTGGTCCGTCCACAGCAGCGCCTGGTCGCTGTTGGAGTCGGCGGCCATGGACTGGAACCCGTCGACGAACGCCTTCGCGTCGATCAGCTCCTCGACCTTCTTGCCCATCTCCACCACGGCGTCGTCGAGCCAGGCGTCGGGCTCCCCGGCCGCGATCCGCTCGAAGACCTCGGCGCCGCCGATGCGGTCCAGCAGGTACTCGAGCCACATCATCGAGGTCCACCGGGACTGGCCGGCCAGAGAGATGGGAGCGACGCCCGCGGAGTTCGCCTTCTCGACGATGCTCATCAGATCGCCCCAGGTGGTCGGCGCCTCGGCGCCGATGTCCCCGAGGACCGTCTTGTTGTGGAACAGGATGATCGGCTGGGTCGACTCGTTGGGGATCGCGTAGATCTTGTCGTCGACGGTGGCGGCGCCCCAGACGGCCTCCACGAAGCGGTCCTTGACCTCCGAGTTCTCCTCGAAGAACGACGTGAGGTCCTCGACCTGCTCCGCAGCGGCATAGGTGCGGAGGCCGCCGCCGCCCCAGCCGTAGATGATGGTCGGCGCCTCGCCGGCGCCGATCGCGGTGCGGATCTTCTGCTTGTAGGCGTCGTTCTGGAAGAACGTGAGGTCGACGGTGCCCTGGTCGAGCTCGTTGAAGGCATCGACGGCGCCCTGGGTGATCCCCTCGCCGGGCTCGCCGGAGAGGTCCCAGTAGGTGGCGGCGTTGCCACCTCCGCCACCGGAGCCGCCGGGGCCGGAGGTGCCGCAGCTGGCGAGGGCGAGGGCGGAGGCGCCGGCGGTGGCGCCCAGCAGGGTCCGGCGGGAGAGCTGGAGGTTCTTCATGACCTACTCCTGATGTCGACGGTGACGGGGTGCAGCGGTGCGAGGGTCGAGAGGCACACCCAGGTAAGTGTCCCTAACTTACAAATCGAAAGTTCTGGGGTCAAGGGCGTCGGAACTTTCGAGGTCCGGGCGCCGAGGTCGACACCTCGTGCGGCGGAAGTCACTGCAGGGCATGGACCTGATCAGTGAATCGCGACCACGATGATCACAACATGGTGTCGACACAGGTCCGAAAGCTTTTACGAGGGGAGCGGGTGCCGTTTGCGGGATACGCGTGCCCGCAGCGGCGGCCTGCGGACTCTGCGCGCGGCGTCAGCCCGCCATCTCGGCGGTGCGGGCGATCCAGGCGCCGGGGGAGTCGAGGATCGGGCCGATCGCCGCCCGGGCGGCGCCCCACAGAGCCGGTGCCTCGAGGTCGTCGGACCGCTCGATGACGACCTCGTCGACCTCGGCCGCGAGGGCGTGGCGTTCCACGGTCTCGCGGATGAACGGGGCGATCTCCCCGGCGATCGGGCCGAGGTATCCCGAGAGCACCACGGTGGACAGGTCCAGGATGTTCAGCGCATTGGCCAGGGCGAGGCCGAGGGAGCGGCCGATGGTGCCGATGACCTCCGCGCGGTCGGTGCTGCGCGAGAGCTCCTCGACCAGCTCGTCGATGAGGACATCGGTGCGCAGTCCGGCCCGCTCCCGCAGAGCGTGGTAAGAGATGTACGCCTCGAGGCAGCCGCGCCGCCCGCAGCGGCACAGGGCGCCGCCCGGTTCCACCACCGTGTGTCCGAACTCCCCGGCCCAGCCATGGACCCCGTCGAGCACCGTGCCGTCGAGGACGATCGCACCGCCGACGCCGGTGGAGCCCCGCACGTACATGAACGACTGCTCGGGCCGCCGGGCGATCTCCGTGAGCACCGACAGACGGATGTCGTTGTGCACCTGGACGGGCACGCCGTCCAGCTGAGGGGTCCGCGCGAGCTCGCGGCCCAGGGGCACCTCGGTCCAGTCGAGGTTCGGGGCGGCCAGCACCGACTGCCCGTCGGGCGACATGCGCCCGGGGACGGCGGCGCAGACGCCGACGAGGGTGGCCCGGGGGGCGTCGGCCCGCACCTGCTCGACGAGGCGGGCGCACGCCCGGGCGGTCTCCTCGACGGTGTCCGCGTCCACCCGGAGGTACTCGGTGTGCGAGCTCAGCTGCCGGCCGGCCAGGTCGATGCCGAGGCAGGAGATGTGCTCGGCAGCGATCTCGAGCCCGATGCCCAGCACCGTGCCCTTCGCGGGCTGCAGGGGGACCATCGGGCGGCCGCTGCCCTGGGAGACCGGGGCGTGCTCCTCGACGAGTCCGGCCGAGATCAGCTCCTCGACCAGCTTGGAGACCGTGGGTTTGGTCAGCTGCGTGGAGCGGGCCAGCGTCGCCCGGGAGATCGGTTCGGTCGCCGTGGCCACGGCGCGCATGACGACCGAGAGGTTGTGCTCGCGCAGGTGCGTGGACTGCATGGGGACCTTTCCGTCGGGTGCTCGGACGACTGCGTCGTGGGATGGGGCGATATCTCGTGCGATCCGGTGGTGGCTGCCGGGGGCGTGTGGCCGGAACGGTGGCTGGTGGGGCGTGCGATCGGGTGGATGGTGGGACGTGTGATCGGGTGGCCGGCGGGCCGCGGCTTGTGATCGGACGGCGGTCCGTCGTATGTTAGTTACTCAAACATACTAAGCGGCTCGAGGTCGTCCGTTCCCGCGAACGGCCGGTCCTGCTGCGGGCATCGTATGACGAGGCCCCGGGTCGCGAGGGACCAGACGATGCCGTCCGACCAAGGAGTTCGACCATGACCGCCCCCACCCCCACCCGCGATGACAAGTTCTCCTTCGGCCTGTGGACCACCGGCTGGGAGGCGCAGGACCAGTTCGGCAGCGCCACCCGCCCGCCGCTGGAGCTGAGCGCCCACATCCGCAGACTCTCCGAGCTCGGCGCCTGGGGCTTCACCTTCCACGACAACGACGTGGTGCCCTTCGACGCGACGCCTGCCGAGCGCCAGAAGATCATCGACCAGCTGACGTCCGTCACCGACGAGACCGGCCTCGTGATCGAGATGGTCACCACCGACACCTTCGCCCACCCGGTCTTCAAGGACGGCGCGTTCACCTCCAACGATCGCGACGTGCGCCGCTTCGGCCTGCGCAAGGTCCTCGCCAACGTGGACCTCGCGGCCGAGCTCGGCGCGAGCACCTTCGTCATGTGGGGCGGCCGTGAGGGCGCGGAGTACGACGGGTCGAAGGATCTCTTCGCGGCCCTCGAGCGCTACCGCGAGGGGATCGACACCGTCGCCGGGTACATCAAGGACAAGGGCTACGACCTGCGCATCGGCCTCGAGCCGAAGCCGAACGAACCCCGCGGCAACATCTTCCTGCCCACCGTCGGCCACGCCCTGGCCTTCATCGAGCAGCTCGAGCACGGCGACATCGTGGGGATCAACCCCGAGACCGGGCACGAGCAGATGGCGACGCTGAACTACACCCACGGCCTCGCCCAGGCGCTGTGGTCCGAGAAGCTCTTCCACATCGACCTCAACGGCCAGCACGGCCCGATGTACGACCAGGACCTCGTGTTCGGCCACGGCGACCTGATCAGCGCCTTCTTCACGGTCGACCTGCTCGAGAACGGCTTCCCGTCCAAGCCCGGCGCCTACGAGGGCGCCCGCCACTTCGACTTCAAGCCCTCGCGCACCGAGCACGAGAAGGGCCAGTACGACGCGGCGGCCGCGAACATGGAGATGTACCTGATGCTCAAGGAGCGCGCCATCGCGTTCCGTCAGGACTCCGAGGTGCAGGAGGCACTGACCTACTCCGGCGTCGACGAGCTCGCGCAGCCCACCCTCGCCGAGGGCGAGTCCCTCGCGGACCTGCTCGCGGACCGCTCCACCTACGAGGAGTTCGATCCCGACAAGGCCGGCGAGCGCAACTACGGCTTCGTGCGCCTGCAGCAGCTGGCCCTGCAGCACCTGCTCGGCTTCCGCGCCTGACCCTGGCGCAGGGGCGGCCGGCCCGCTGACCGGCCCAGGATCCCGAACCTCCGCCGAGATCTGCGTTCTCGGTGCCATATTCCGTTATGACACCAAGAGCGCAGATCTCGGCGCCGGAGGGCTGGGGTTCCGTAGGCTGGTCAGCACTCACCTCACCTGTGCTCGCCTCGCACCGACCCACTTCGCCGGCGCCCACCCTCGCACTCACCCGTCTGGCCCGTACCCACCACCCCTCGCGGGCGCCCACCCTCGCACTCACCCGTCTGGCCCGTACTCACCACCCCCTCGCCCGCGCCCGCTCCCGCACACCCGCCTCGCCCGTACCCACCACCCACCACGGCAAAGGACCTCCTGATGGCACCGACGGTTCTCGGAATCGACTCCTCCACCCAGGCCACGAAGGCCCTGCTCGTCGACGCGGAGACGGGGACCGTGATCGAGGAGCGCCGCGCCGCGCACCCCGAGGGCACCGAGGTCGACCCCCGCGCCTGGCTCGACGCCGTCGACGAGGCCGCAGGCCCCCTGCTGGAGCGGGCCGAGGCGGTCTCCGTCGGCGGTCAGCAGCACGGCATGGTGCTGCTGGATGACCGCGGGGAGGTGGTCCGTGACGCCCTGCTGTGGAACGACACCCGTTCCGCCCCGCAGGCCGAGGCCCTCATCGAGGAGATGGGCGGCCCGGAGGCGTCGGTCGCGGAGATCGGCAGCCTGATGGTCGCCTCCTTCACCGCCTCCAAGCTGCGCTGGGTGCGCGATGAGGAGCCCGAGACGGCGCAGCGGGCGGCGAGCGTGCTGCTGCCCCACGACTACGTCTCCCGGCACCTGGCCGGCGGGGGAGAGGCCTTCACCGACCGGGGCGACGCCTCCGGCACCGCGTACTACTCCACGGCCACCGAGGAATGGAAGCCCGAGCTGGTCCAGCTGGCGCTGGGCCGCACCCTCGGGCTGCCCCGTCTGCCCGGGTCGCCGCAGGAGGTCATGGCCCGCACGCCGGGCGGCACCGCGATCGCCGCCGGGACCGGCGACAACATGGGAGCCGCTCTGGGTCTGTCCCAGAGCGAGGGGGACGTCTCCGTCTCCATCGGCACCTCCGGGGTGTGCGCGATGGTCAGCCCCACCCGCCCGAACGACGCCACGGGATCCGTCACCGGCTTCGCCGACGCCACCGGGCGGTTCCTCCCGATGGCCACCACCATCAACGCCGCGCGCATCCTCGACGCCGGTCGCTCCCTGCTGGGGGTGAGCCACGAGGAGATGGCCCAGCTGGCCCTGGCCAGCGTGCCGGGCGCGCACGGCGTGACGCTGCTGCCCTACTTCGACGGCGAGCGCACCCCGAACCGCCCCGAGGCCCGAGCGACGCTGACCGGCATGAGCACCGCCACCACCCGGGAGGACGTCGCCCGCGCCTACGTCGAAGGATTGCTGTGCTCCCTGGCCGACGGCATCACGGCGCTCGAGGACATCACCGGAACCGCCGCAGCGCGGATCACCCTGATCGGCGGGGCGGCCCGCAGCCAGGCGGTCCAGCAGCTCGCTCCCGCCGTCTTCGGCCGGGAGGTCACCGTCGCCCCGGCCGCAGAGTACGTGGCGCTCGGGGCCGCCCGCCAGGCCGCCTGGGCCCTGGCCGGCACCGCGGAGCCGCCGGCCTGGGAGATCTCCGGCAGCCGCGTCGTCGAGGCCGATCCCACCCCCGAGGTGCTCGGCGCCTACCGTGAGCTGAAGGAGCGCACCGAGGGGTGGACCGCGACGGACTGAGCCGCACGCCCGGTGCTCAGGCCTCGGCAGCGGGCTGTCCCCGCCCGGACGACTCCGCTCCGTGATCGCTGCACGCCACCACCCGGAACACCTCCACCTGAAAGTTTCAGGTGGAGGTGCTCCGTCTTTGTCGCCGCATCCCCCAGGTGACGAGGCATTGACCGCGACACAGGGACTGCTCTAGCCTGACGGCGACCGAAAGATAACAGAAAGCTTTCACAAAGAGACAGAAAATGTCGGGCGGCGCGGTGAGCCGTGCGCTCGACGGTCGTGCGAAGGAGCACCCCATGACCGTTGATCCGTGGAGGGATCCGTCGCTGAGCACCGCACAGCGCGTCGAGGCGCTGCTGGCCGACCTCAGCCCCGAGGAGAAGATCGCTCAGCTCGGCAGCTACTGGAAGCGTCCCGAGATCGGGGACGCCGAGGGGTTCGCCCCCATGCAGTCCACCTTCGACGCGGACCGTGACCCCTTCGAGGAGGCGGTCCAGCACGGACTGGGGCACATCACCCGGGCCTACGGCAGCGCACCGCAGACCGCCGTGGAGGGTGTGGAGAACCTCCGTCGGATGCAGCGCGCGGTCACGGAGGGCTCCCCGCACGCCATCCCCGCGATCGCCCACGAGGAGTGCCTGACCGGACTCATGGCCCACGAGGCCACCACCTATCCCGCGGCCATCGCCTGGGGCGCCTCCTTCGCCCCCGAGCTGATCGGCGAGATGGCCGGCCGGATCGGGGCGGACATGCGGGCGCTGGGCACCCACCACGGGCTCTCCCCGGTGCTCGACATCGTGCGCGACTACCGCTGGGGCCGCATCGAGGAAACGATGGGCGAGGACCCGTATCTCACGGGCATCCTGGCCACCGAGTACGTCAAGGGCCTGCAGGGTGCCGGAGTGATCGCGACGCTCAAGCACTTCGCCGGCCACGCCGCCTCCCGCGCCGGTCGCAACCACGCCCCCGTCTCCATCGGCATGCGCGAGCTGCACGAGATCGACCTGGTGCCCTTCGAGATGGCCGTGCGCCGGGGCGGGGCCCGCTCCGTGATGAACTCCTACGCGGACCTCGACGGCATCGCCCCCGCCGCCAGCCACTGGCTGCTCACCGAGCTGCTGCGCGAGACCTGGGGCTTCGAGGGCACGGTGGTCTCCGACTACTGGGCCGTGAACTTCCTGCAGTCCATGCACCGCGTCGCCGGGACCACCCGCGACGCCGCCGTGACCACGCTGCGCGCCGGGATGGACGTCGAGCTGCCCGAGACCAGCACCTTCCCGGAGCTGCTGGACGCGATCGCGGCCGGCGAGCTGGAGACCGAGGTGCTCGACACCGCGGTGCGTCGCGTGCTGCGCCAGAAGGTCGAGCTCGGTCTGCTGGACCCCGACTTCGACCCCGCGACCACCGGCGAGGCCATCGACCTGGACCCCGCCGAGAACCGGGACCTCGCCCGGCGCCTGGCCGAGGAATCCATCGTGCTGCTGCGCAACGAGGACCGGACCCTGCCGCTGGCCGCCCCGCGCCGCATCGCGCTGATCGGCCCCAGCGCCGTCGAGCCGCGCAGCTTCCTGGGCTGCTACAGCTTCACCAACCACGTGCTCTCGCGCCTGGAGGACCAGGGCACCTCGGTCCCCGTGCCCTCGCTCGCCGAGGCGCTGGCCGATGAGTTCCCGGACGCGGATCTCACCACCGTCGCGGGGACGGACTTCACCGGGCCCGACACCGCCGGCATCGCCGCGGCCGTCACCGCCGCTGAAGCCTCCGACGTCGCCGTCCTCGCCGTGGGCGACATCGCGGGCCTGTTCGGGGCCGGCACGTCCGGTGAGGGGTGCGACGTCGCCGACCTGCAGCTGCCCGGAGCCCAGCACGAGCTCGTCGAGGCCGTCCTGGCCACCGGCACCCCGGTGGTGCTGGTGCTGGTGACCGGCCGGCCCTACGCCCTCGGGGCCTACACCGACCGCTGCAGCGCGATCGTGCAGGCCTTCATGCCCGGCGAGGAGGGCGGCAGCGCGCTCGCCGGCGTGCTCTCGGGCCGCGTGAACCCCTCCGGTCGCCTGCCGATCGGCATTCCCGGCGGCGTGGGCGGCCAGCCCGGCACCTACCTCGCCCCGGTCCTCGCCTGGGTCAGCGACGGCATCTCGAACGTCGACCCCAAGCCGTTGTTCCCCTTCGGCTTCGGGCTCGGGTACGCGCGCTTCGAGTACTCCGAGCTGCGCCTGTCGGCCGACGAGATCGCCGCCGACGGCACCGTCGAGATCACGGCGAGAGTCACCAACGTCGGCGATCGAGACGGCAAGGAGGTCGTCCAGCTCTACCTCAGCGACCCGGTCGCCTCCGTGGTGCGCCCGCTGAAGCGTCTGGTCGGCTTCACCAAGGTCGCCCTCGCCGCCGGCGAGAGCGCCGAGGTCACCTTCCAGCTCCACGCGGATCGCACCTCCTTCCTGGGAGAGGACCACCGGCGGATCGTCGAGCCCGGCGAGTTCCGGGTGCGGGTGGGCGCCTCCAGCGAGGACCTGACCCTCGAGGACTCCTTCCACGTGGTCGGCGGCATCCGAGTGGTCGGTGACGGCGAACGGGTGCTGGAGACCCCGGTGGGGGTTCGGCCGGACGCACCCGGCAGGATCGATGTCTCCGTGCTGGCGGGCACCGCCGGCGCCGCTCCGGCCGGTGTCGAGTGAGCGGGCCGTCCGTCGGGTCGGACGTGAGGTCCGCACGGGTCGAGAATTCTCGAGTGCGGATCATGGACGAGCACGGTGAGCCGGTGGTGGGCGCCGACGTCGAGGTCGAGCAGATCCGGCACGCGTTCGGCTTCGGCTGCACGGCCTTCGAGCTGCGGCCCGATGAGCCCGATGCGTACACGTCCCTGTGGCTGGACCTGTTCACCATGGCCACGCTGCCGTTCTATTGGCGATGGTTCGAACCCGCTCCGGGCGCCCCCGACACCGAGCGGCTCCGACGCCTGGCCGGGTTCCTGCACGCCCGGGGCGTGACCCTCAAGGGGCACCCGCTGCTGTGGCACACCCTCGCCCCGTCGTGGCTGCTCGACCTCGATGCGCAGGACGTCGAGCGGGCGATCACCACCCGGATCACGCGGGAGGCCTCGGACTTCGCAGGCCTCATCGACCAGTGGGACGCGATCAACGAGACGGTGATCCTGCCGACCTTCGCGGCGGAGGAGAACGCCGTGACGCGGCTCGCCCGGGCCCGCGGGCGGATGCATGTCATCCGCCTCGCGTTCGAGACGGCGCGGGCCGCGAACCCGCACGCCCGTCTGGTGCTGAACGACTTCGAGCTCTCCTCCGCCTTCGAGGACGTCATCGAGGAGTGCCTGGAGGCCGGGATCGACATCGGCGCCATCGGGCTGCAGACACACATGCACCAGGGCTTCCGGGGCGAGGAGCAGATCGCCGGGGTCATCGAGCGCTTCTCCCGCTTCGGCCTGCCGATCCAGCTGACCGAGACCACGCTGGTCTCCGGCGATCTCATGCCGCCCCACATCGTCGATCTCAACGATCACGTCGTGGAGTCCTGGCCGTCCACCCCGGAGGGCGAGGACCGTCAGGCCGATGAGCTGGTGCGGCACTATCGCACGGTCCTCGCCCAGCCCGCGGTCGAGTCGCTGACCTATTGGGGCCTGGGGGACGCGGGAGCGTGGTTGGGGGCACCGGCCGGCCTGGTCCGTGCGGATGGGTCGCCCAAGCCGGGCTACCACGCGCTGAGGGAGCTGATCCGCGACGATTGGTGGATGGGCCGCCAGGTGCTTCGCACCGACGACGACGGAGCGGTCGCGGTCCGTGGCTTCGCCGGGGACTACGAGATCGCCGTCGGCGGGCAGAGGTCGCAGATCGCGATCCCCCGCGGCGGGTCCTCGGTGGAGCTCACTCGGCCTGCGCCGTCTCGTCCGTGAGGACGAACCTCTCGGTCAGCAGCTGAGAGACAGGCTTCTCCGATGCCCAGAGGGCGAAGGTCAGAAGAGACGCGGTGACCAGGAGCAGGAACTCGCCGACCACGACCATGAGCCCCAGCGTGAGCACGCCCAGCGAGATCAGTGCCAGCGTCGACAGCGGCTTGGTCAGCAGGGTGAACGCCGTCAGACGGAAGACGTCGATGGTTCGGAAGGAGAAGGCCGAGACGATCGACAGCGCCCGTGTCAGGACCAGCAGGACGAGGACCGCCAGCACCAGGAAGACCGCATTGAGGGCACGGGTGCCCGCCGCGCCCCCGTGAGCGATATTGAACAGGAGCAGCCCGAGCACCAGCAGCGCGGGCACGCCCGCCATGAGGCTGTCGCGCAGATTCACCCGATAGCCGTGCAGGAAGCGACGCGCCGGGACCAGCTCGTCATCCGTGCTCCGGACCCTCCAGGTGTACAGGGCCGCCGAGATCGCCGGCAGCAGCGGGAGCGCGGCGATCGTGAACAGCAGCGCATTGAGCTCACCCCGGGCGATCAGCGCCCAGACCACGATCGTGGGCGCCGAAGCGAGCACGAGCATCACGTCGATGACGAGGAACCAGTAGACGGCCTCGGTGATCTCGGTGAAGAGACCGCGTGATCGGCGAGGTGACGTCATGAGTCCTCCTGGACGATGGCCGAGACGGTGTCCGACGGTCTGCCGGGACCCTAGCATGCCATCGGGGCGAAACTTTCGTGACAACTGCGTGCGAAGTTGCAAGACCGTTACCTGATGATTCGGTGCCTGCGGGCGTTGGATGCGAGCGATGCTGCGGCATGCACCCAGGTCATGGCAGTTCTGCTTCTCGTCCACTGCACCAAAGGTGCACCGGTGCGAACTCTTGACCCACGTCACTCTGCCCATTACGTTGAGTGCAACAACGAAACTTCAACGAAAGTCTCGGTCAAGAAGTCGGTGTCGCGATGCTGCGGTACCCAGCACGATCGGGACCCGCACTCTCCGTGCAGGAGTGCTGCCGGCCCCGCCGGCGGCCCGGCCGGCCCGTCCTTCCGTCCCTCGTGGCGGCGGACGAACCGATGAGGGCACGTCGGGCATCCGTTTCAACGCCTCCGCCGCACCGTCCCGGTGCTGCGACCACCCCGATGAGGAGACGGCAATGACGCTCAACCCCTTCCACCTCTCGCAGTCCCGACGAGGCTTCGTCGGCCTCTCCGCCGCCGCATTCGGCTCGATCGCCCTCGCCTCCTGCGGTGGGAGCAGCGCCGAGGACGAGCCGATCGACGTCGACGCGCAGAACGTCGGTGCCATGGAGGACTTCGCCGCCGACACCCAGTTCACGGCGACCGAGCCGATCGAGGTCGGCATCCTGTGGACGGACTGGCCGGAAGTTCCGGTCGAGGACACCTGGAAGATCTTCGACCACATCAAGGAGCTCACGAACGTCGAGCTGAAGCTGACGCACATCCCGTTCAGCGACCACGAGGAGAAGCGCAGCCTGCTGATCAGCGCGGGGGACGCCCCCACCCTCATCCCCCTGGTCTACACGGGAGAGGACTCCCCGTACGTCTCCTCCGGGGCGGTGGTGCCGATGAGCGACTACGTCGAGCACATGCCCAACTTCCAGAAGTACGTCAAGGAGTGGGAGCTCGGTCAGATGATCGAGAACATCAAGCAGGCCGACGGCAAGTACTACATGCTGCCCGGCCTCCAGGAGGTCTCCGTCCCGGTCTTCTCCCTGGTGGTGCGCAAGGATGTGTTCGAGGACGTCGTCGGCTCGGTCCCCGGCACCTGGGAGGAGCTGCGCGAGGGGCTGCGCGCCGTCAAGGAGGCGTACCCGGATTCCGTGCCCCTGGCGGACGGGTTCGAAGCGCAGTCGATGCTCAACTACGCGGCGCACGCCTTCGGCACCATCGCCGGCTGGGGCTTCGGCGGCGGCTTCATCGACGCCGAAGGTGACGAGCTGGTCTATGCGGCGGCGACCGACGAGTACAAGTCGCTGGTCGAGTACTTCCACTCGCTGGTCGAGGAGGGTCTGATCGACCGGGAATCGCTCACCGCGTCCAACGACGGATCCGGCGCCGCGGACGTGGGTGAGAAGTTCGCCAACGAGCTGTGCTTCGCGGCGTCGGGATCCTCCGGCACGGCCATCGAGTTCGCCCAGGCGCTGAACGAGACCGTCGGCGAGGGAAACTACGAGGTCTCCCTCATCCCGCCGCCGGCCGGCCCGGCCGGTGACCATGTCGAACCCCGCAACTTCTGGCACGGGTTCATGCTCAACTCCGAGATCACCCGGTCCGAGAACTTCCTGGCCACCCTCCAGTTCACCGACTGGCTGTACTTCAATCCCGCCGCCCGCGAGATGCTGCGCTGGGGCATCGAGGGGGAGACCTACACGAAGGCCGAGGACGGCACCATCGAGCTGAAGGACGGCTTCGCGATGGAGTCGTACAACATCAACAGCGGCGCCGAGGTCGACATCAACGCGGACCTCGGGTTCGCCACCTTCCCGGCGGAGTCGACCGAATCCCGATCGCTCAAGGAGTCCTACAGCACCCCCGAGTTCGTGCAGTACATCGAGGACGTCCTGTCCACCCGCGACCCGCGGGACCCGATCCCGCCGGTCCCCCTGGAGGAGGCCGAGCTCGAGAAGGCCTCGCTCATGTCGACACCTCTGAAGGACACCGTCGACACAGCGACGCTCCAGTTCATCATGGGGGAGCGCGACCTGGACGAATGGGACGACTTCGTCGCCGAGCTCGAGGCCGCGGGCATGTCCCGCTACATGGAGCTCATCAACACCGCGCGCTCCCGCTTCGCCGAGGCGAATGGGTGAAAGAACCCACCGGCGACGAAGGGACCCTCCTATGACGACGACCAAGACACCGGGGGCCGCGACGCAGGATGCGGCGTCGCGGCCGGCGCCGCTGAAGCGGCGGCCCGGCTCCTGGAAACGCACGCTGAAGCGCGACTGGCCCCTGTACGCCTTCGTCGTGCTGCCCTTGATCTATCTCGCGATCTTCCGCTACGTGCCGATGCTCGGCAACGCGATCGCCTTCCGCCGGTTCCGTCCGGGTGGCAGCATCTTCGGCGAAGAGTTCGTGGGCCTGTTCTACATCAAGCTGTTCATCACGGACCCCGCGTTCTGGAACGTCTTCGCGAACACGGCGATCATCGGGACGATGACCCTGGTGGTCTGCTTCCCGCTGCCGATCATCCTGGCGCTGATGCTCAACGAGGTCCGCCGCCGGCACTTCAAGCGGATCGTGCAGTCGATCAGCTACCTGCCGCACTTCCTCTCCGTGGTGATCGTGGTCGGCATGATCTACCAGCTCCTGTCCCTGCAGGGCACGGTGAACCAGCTGGTCGAGGCGTTCGGCGGGGACGCGGTCTCCTTCCTGCAGCAGGCCGAGTGGTTCCGCTTCATCTATGTGGCCTCCGAGGCCTGGCAGACCGTCGGCTGGGGCACGATCCTCTACCTGGCGGCGCTGACCGCGGTGGACGATCAGCTGTACGAGGCGGCCCGCATCGACGGCGCCAATCGCTGGAAGCAGACCTGGCACGTCACCTTGCCCGGCATTCGGCCGACGATGGTGACGCTGCTGATCCTCAACATCGGCAACTTCCTCCAGGTCGGCTTCGAGAAGGTCCTGCTGCTGTACAACCCGATGACCTACTCGACCGGCGACGTCATCTCGACCTACCTGTACCGGGTCGGTCTGGTGTCCAACAACCTCAGTTACGCGGCCGCCATCGGCCTGTTCCAGGCGATCATCGGATTCGTGATGGTCATGGGCGCGAACATGATCTCGAAACGACTGGTGGGGACGAGCCTATGGTGATCGAATCGATGCAGGCGGAGGCCCGCGGGCCCGAACCTGTCGTCCGACGGAGCACGGCCATCAAGGATTCCCGCTCCTACCGGGTCTTCACCGTTCTGAACATGACCGCGCTGCTGATCATGTGCGCGATCATGCTGTACCCCTTCGTCATGCTGCTCGCCCAGTCGTTCAGCTCGGCCGGGGCGATCAACGCCGGCAAGGTGAGCCTGTTCCCCGTGGACTTCAACATCGACACCTATCGGGCGGTCGCGCGCAACGAGGACTTCTGGCGCAGCTACGGGAACACCGTGCTCTACACCGTCCTCGGCACGACGATCGCGATGGTGCTGACCACCACCTATGCGTGGGTGCTGTCGAAGAAGCATCTGCGGGGCCGTGGCCTGCTGATCGGCATCGCCGTCTTCACGATGTTCTTCAACGGCGGCATCGTGCCGAACTATGTGCTGATCTCCTCGCTGGGCATGAAGAACACGATGTGGGCGGTGATCCTCCCGCCGGCACTGTCGGTGTTCAACCTCCTGGTCATGAAGGCCTTCTTCGAGAACCTGCCGAATGATCTGGAGGAGGCCGCGCAGATCGATGGGCTCTCCTGGTTCGGGATCTTCTTCCGGATCGTGCTGCCGCTGTCGAAGGCGGTGATCGCCACGATGGTCCTGTTCTACTCGGTGCAGTACTGGAACGACTGGTTCAACGCCTTCTTGTACCTGGACAAGACGGACCTGTTCCCGGTGACGCTGTTCCTGCGGAACCTGATCGCGGGGGCGTCGACCGCGGCGTCCGAGGGTGCCGCCGCCTCGGGTGGGAGCGTCGACGCGATCAACGCCAACATCCAGTCGGTCACGATGATCCTCATCCTGATCCCGATCCTGTGCGTGTACCCGTTCGTCCAGCGGTACTTCGTCACGGGCGTCATGCTCGGCTCCGTCAAGGGCTGAGCCGATCCCTCCCGGAAGCTGGTGGCCTCCCTCGGCGGGGGCCGAAGGGGCCGACGGGGTCGTCGGCCGGTCGGGTTCGTCGGACGGACGGTCAGAGGCGTTCGTGCAGCCAGTCGAGCTGGCGGCGCTGCTGGAGCGAGCCCCCGCCCTCGTGATGGTTGAAGGGGTAGACGATGATCTCCCGCTCCGGGGCGGTCGGGCCCGCACTGCCGTACAGGTTGTGCGCGGCGAAGACGGCCGACGGCGGACAGATCATGTCCCGCAGGCCGACGGAGAACAGGGCAGGGGCGGTGGCGCGCCGCCCCAGGTGCAGGGCATCGACGTAGGACAGGGTCCGCAGCACCTGCTCCGCGGCATCGCGGTGGATCGCGAGATAGCGGACGATCTCCTGGTAGGGGTCGGTGTCGACGAGGTCGACGGCGCGGCGCATGTGCGTGAGGAAGGGGACGTTGCTGATCACCGCATCGACATCGGGGACCAGGCCTGCGGCGGCCAGGGCGAGCCCGCCGCCCTGACTGGCGCCTGCGACCGCGACGCGCCCGTCGGCCCCCGGCAGCGCCCGCGCGGCATCGACGGCGCGCGCCGCGTCGGTCATCAGACGCGTGATGTAGGAGGTCTCGGGGGAATCGATGCCGCGGGTCAGCGAGCCGGGGGCGGCGGGTCCGGAGCCCGCGGGGTCCGCAGTGTGCCCGGGGGAGGCGGAGGACCCCTGTCCGCGGGTATCCATCAGCAGGTGCCCGTACCCGGCGGCCGCCCAGCTCAGCCGCTCCAGCGGCTCGCCGCGGCCACCGCCGTAGCCGATGTACTCGACCACCACCGGACGGTCGGGCCCGGCGTCGGCGGGTCGGTTGTACCAGGCATGGATCGGGGCGCCGTCATGGCCGGCGAAGGTCACGTCGAAGGTCTCGATCAGGGACAGGCCGTTGCTCTCCGCGGTGACCTCGAGCAGCGGATCGTGGGTGCGGGCGCGGGAGAGCGTGCCGGCCCAGAAGTCCTCGAGGTCATCGGGCTCGTCCAGGACTGGCCGATACTCGCGCAGGGCCTCGAGGGGCAGATCGAACAGGGCCACGGTGCCTCCACGTCGGGGTGTGCCGGCGACGCCGGGCGGGTCGGACGCCATGCCCCGAGCATGATCAGAAAAGGGGCGAAAACTGTCGGAAGAATCAACTGTGGTTTAGGCTACGGAGTGGGGCACCCGCGGTCAAGGCGGTCCATCGCGGATATCCTCCCCAGGAGGGCGCCGCGACGGTGCCGCGATCGACGGGGAGGATGTGGACATGCCTGAGGACGGTTCGCGGCAGGGTCGCGTCACCTTGAAGGACGTCGCGGAGCGGTCCGGGGTCTCGCTCGCGACCGCCTCGAAGGTCATGAACGGCCGGGCCGACGTGCGCGACTCGACGCGCGAGGAGGTCGCCGCCGCCGCGCGGACGCTCGGCTACCAGCCCAAACGGCGCGACACGGACCACCGACGCTCGGTCATGATCCACTTCGACACCCTCACCAGCCCTTACGCGCTCCAGGTGCTCGAGGGCGCGGAGCAGTCCGCCCGGCGGGCCGACGTCGACCTGCTGGTGATGAGCGTGGACGAGCGCGGCCCCGGCTACCAGGGCCCGACCCGGGCGATGATGGCGGACCTCTCCGCCCGCGGGGTGGAGGGTCTCATCGCGGTGACGTCGCCGGTCGGCCCCCAGCACGCTCGCTGGAGCCGCGACCTCAAGCTGCCGCTGATCGCCATCGACCCGGTGACGATCGGCCCCGACACCAAGGGGATCGTCGCGATCTCCGCCACCAACTGGGAGGGAGGCAACAGTGCCGTCCAGCACCTGCTGGACCTCGGGCACCGGCGGATCGGCATCATCGGCGGCCCGGAGGAATCCGTCCCCGCCCGCCAGCGCGTCCAGGGCTACCACAGCGCCCTCGCCCAGGCGGGGATACCCGTCGACCCCGCGCTCATCGAGCACGGCAGCTTCAGCTACGAGGACGGTCAGCGCAGCGCCGAGACGCTGCTGAGCCTGTCCGAGCCGCCCACGGCGATCTTCGCGGTGGCCGACACCCTCGGGGTCGGCGTGCTGCGGGCCGCCCGCCGGCACAGGGTCTCCATCCCGGAGGACCTCAGCGTGGTCAGCTTCGACGACACCATGATCGCCAGCTGGACCCACCCGCAGCTCACGGCCGTGCGCCAGCCGCTGTTCTCGATGGGCCAGGTCGCCGTGGAGCGCCTGCTGGCGCTGTCCTCGGACCCGGGACTGTTCGCCCACCCCTTCAAGCTCGAGACCCAGCTGATCGAACGCGAGTCGACCGCTCGGGCCGTGGAAGGGGCCCGGGCCACGAAGGGCTGAGGGGCCACTCCGGCGCGCGGGGAGCGCGAGCACGAGGGCGTCGACGAAGGATCGCAGGAGCGCTTCTGCGGGGGGATGCACTGTGCGCTCCGGGGGAGCGTGGCCCGGATGGAGTCCGCCGAGGTCGGACGGGTCCTTTCGCCGCGTCGTCGAGCTCCCGCGCAAGAATCACCCCAGGTGTCCACGGGGCGTGAGGCGCTGACGATTGTTTTTCAACAATTGTGCCGGAATAGGGAAGTCACAACAAGCGACCCATTTCGGGCATACGGTTCGATCTGTTCAGATTTGACACCGGGGGAGTCTTTTTGCCGGGGCGTCGACTGCATGACGGACAAAACGGACTTTTTCGGTCGACAACGGGTTTGTTACCGGGTCGTTACCTGACGGATATGACCATTTCGCCAGGCCGCCGGCGGCCTTGACGAGGGCGATGCTCCAGGTCATGGCCACTCTGTCCTTTTGTGCACCAGACATGGACAGCCCTTGCGGGGCGCTCGAAGGTCATGTAGCGCGCGCGTTGAGCAAATTCTCAGGAAAAGGCATGCCGACCCTTGACGGGTCTCTTTGCTTAATGTTGGCTGGACGTGTTGACGATCGGGAAGACGTGAATTCATTCGTTCCTTCCCTGGGTGATCGTCAGCGAAATAATGCCCGGCTGACGGCGCGCGAGAGAGGGAGACCATGCTCGATCCCGAACGAGGACGACTCGTCGAACCACCCCCACCACCACGAAGGCGGCGAGCCTGGCGACAGCGGGTCGCTCGGGGTGCAGCACTCGGGGTGGCAGGGGCTCTTCTGACCGCTGGCCCCGCGTCGGCCCTCGGCCTGAACACCTACCCCGACGAACCGACGGAATCCGAAGCAAGCGTCGCGGGCATGTCGCTCGCGGACGAGGACATCATCGGTCTCGGCCAGTCCCAGGCCGGCTCCGCCTCGAACCCGGGCCCGAACACCGAGGCGTTCAACGGCGCCATCGGCGGCGGCGAGGTCGTCGACTTCGGCTCCGGATACCAGATCCCTCTCGATGAGTTCCTCGAGTTCGGTGAGGTCGGGACGATCCAGAGCCGGTCGACCGCGACGGACGGTCAGAACGGCGAGGCCATCACCGGTGTCGCCGGGGCCGATGGCGGGCTCACTCTCGATGGCACGGACGGTGACTTCGGCACGGCCCGGATCGATCTGCTGTCCATCGCCAAGGCCAGCGGGGCCGACACGGTCACCGATCAGATGATCGATCAGGCCGATCTGAGCTTCGGGCTCGGCGGTGCATGGGTCGAGTCGGTCAACGGTGAGTTCCAGGACCCCGACGCCGTGGGCGAGATGGGCCAGTACCGCGTCGGCGACATGAAGCTCGAACTCCACTCCCCGGCCGTCCAGGCTGCCGGCGACGGACTCAGCGACGCAGCCGGGCAGATGGAGCAGGAAGTCACCGACACCATCAACGACAGCCTCGACCTGACCAGCGCACTGCCGGTACCCGGTCTCTCGGTGGACACCGAGGTCTCCAGCACGCTCCAGGAGGACGTCCTCGACGCCACACTCCTCGGCCCCATCGCCACGGATGACGGCCTCGCCGGGATCAATCTCGGCGAGGGCACCGTCGTGGTGGACCTGGGCCGGATCGGCGGCAACGATGACGGCCTCATCGATCGGCCGGTCGGCATCAACAACCAGAACCCGAACACCGAGCTCATCGATGACGAGACCTACCCGTTCATCGCGAGCAGCGTGCACGACGTCATCGACGAGACCGTCGACCTCTCCGTCGGGACCGCCATGGACTCGCTGGAGAGCGTGAGCATCAGCTCCTCGGTGTCCGCCCCGGACGGCACGACGGCCTCGTGGGACATGACGCTGGCCGGGGAGGTCACGAACTTCGAGTGCACCCCCGGTGGCATCACGGGCGCGGCGACCTGCGCGACCCTCGAGGGCGCGATGACCGCCATGGGTCCGATCATGACTCCGATCAACGACATGATCACCAACCCGGAGGGCGTGATCTACGAGGCGTTCACCACCATCAAGACGGACCTGATGACCGTCCCGGTGCGCGCCGCTCTGGATCCCTTCCTCGAGCTGATCGCGAACAACCTGTTCTCGGTGCAGATCAACCACCAGGAGGTCCAGACCTGCGAGATGCCGGACGGCACGGAGGTGACGTCGGGACTGGAAGTGTCAGCCTTGAGCATCGGCGTCCTGGACGGCACCTCACGTATGGGCATCGGGAATGCCGGTGTCCGGGTCGATGCGTGTGATCTCGCCGCCGGCGACCCCGTGGTCGAGTCCTCGAGCCCGGTTCCGGCCGGTGAGTGCTCGGAGATCACCTCCAGCGGCTGGGCACCCGAGAGCGAGGTCAGCTTCCAGCTGACGGACGCCGAGGGTAACCCTGTCGGTGACCCGATCACCGCGACGGCCGACGCCGAGGGCAACATCCCGGCCGACACCTGCCTCACCGTTCCCGAGGGCACCGAACCCGGCGACTACACCGTCGTCGGCGAGGGCCCGGACGGGAACACCGGTGAGTCGGACCTGACGGTCTACGCCCCTGATGCCGAGGTCGATTCGCCTGCCGCTCCCGGTGAGTGCGCTGTCGTGACCTCCGGCGGATGGATCCCGGACAGCGAGGTCTCGATCCAGCTGACCAGCGCCGAGGGCAATCCCGTCGGAGACCCCGTGACCGCTGTCGCAGATGAGGAGGGCAACCTGCCCGCCGACACATGCGTGGCGATTCCCGAGGGGACCGAGCCGGGCGACTACGAGGCGATCGTCTCGGATGACAACGGCGCTGAGATCCCGGCTCCCGTCGAGGTCGACGAGGCCGATGCCGACGAGGCCAGCCTGGACGCCTCCTCCCCGGTTGCGGCCGGTGGGGAGTCGGCCCTGACCGGTGATGGCTGGGCTCCGGACACGGACGTGTCGGTGCAGCTGACCGATCCGGACGGCAATGCCGTCGGTGATCCGGTCACCGTCACGACCGATGAGAACGGTGCCTTCCCCGAGGGCACGGTGCTCCCGGTCCCCGAGGATGCGACTCCCGGCGATGGGTTCACCATCACCGCGACGGATCCTGACGGCAACGAGGCGACCGACACGCTCGAGGTCACGCCGGCTGATTCGGCCGACGAGGCGAGCCTGGAGGCGTCCTCGCCGGTGCGCGTGGGCGATGAGTCCACGCTGGAGTCCGAGGGCTGGACTCCGGATACCGAGGTCTCGGTGCAGCTGGCCGATGCCGAGGGCGATCCCGTCGGTGATCCGGCCACCGTCACCACCGATGAGAACGGTGCCTTCCCCGAGGGCACTTCGCTCCCGGTTCCCGAGGATGCGACGCCGCGCGATGGCTACACCATCACCGCGGTCGATTCCGAGGGCAACGAGGCGACCGACACCATCGAGATCGTCGCGGCCGATGCCGAGCTGTTCTCGCTGGATGCTTCGTCGCCGACTCCGGCCGGTGGCGAGTCCACCCTGGAATCGGCAGGCTGGGCTCCGGGCACGGACGTGTCGGTGCAGCTGACTGATCCGGACGGCAATGCCGTCGGCGATCCGGTCACCGTCACGACCGATGAGAACGGTGCCTTCCCCGAGGGCACGGTGCTCCCGGTCCCCGAGGATGCGACGCCGGGCGATGGGTTCACCATCACCGCGACGGATCCTGACGGCAACGAGGCGACCGACACGCTCGAGGTCACGCCGGCTGATTCGGCCGACGAGGCGAGCCTGGAGGCGTCCTCGCCGGTGCGCGTGGGCGATGAGTCCACGCTGGAGTCCGAGGGCTGGGCTCCGGACACGGACGTGTCGGTGCAGTTGGCCGATGCCGAGGGCGATCCCGTCGGTGATCCGGTCACCGTCACCACCGATGAGAACGGTGCCTTCCCCGAGGGCACTTCGCTCCCGGTTCCCGAGGGCGCCGAGCCCGGTGCCTTCACGGTCACGGCGGCTGACTCCGAGGGCAACGAGGTCACCGACACGCTCGAGGTCATCGCGGCCGACGCGCCGCTGGTGGACGCTTCGCCGGCTCCGGCCGGTGGGGAGTCCGCTCTGACCGGTGATGGCTGGACCCCGGACACCGAGGTCTCCGTGCAGCTGACCGATGCCGAGGGCAATGCCGTCGGCGATCCGGTCACCGTCACGACCGATGAGAACGGTGCCTTCCCCGAGGGCACGGTGCTCCCGATCCCCGAGGATGCGACGCCGGGCGATGGCTACACCATCACCGCGGTCGATCCCGAGGGCAACGAAGCGACCGACACGCTCGAGGTCATCGCGGCCGACGCGCCGCTGGTGGACGCTTCGCCGGCTCCGGCCGGTGGGGAGTCCGCTCTGACCGGTGATGGCTGGACCCCGGACACGGACGTGTCGGTGCAGCTGACCGATCCGGACGGCAATGCCGTCGGCGATCCGGTCACCGTCACGACCGATGAGAACGGTGCCTTCCCCGAGGGCACGGTGCTCCCGATCCCGGAGGATGCGACGCCGGGCGATGGCTACACCATCACCGCGGTCGATCCCGAGGGCAACGAAGCGACCGACACGTTCGAGATCGTCCCGGACGACTCGGCCGAGGCCACGATCGACGCGTCGTCCCCGGTGGCTGTTGGCAGCGAGTCCGAGCTGGTCTCCGAGGGCTGGATTCCGGAAACCGAGGTCTCCGTACAGCTGGCCGATGCCGAGGGCAATGCCGTCGGCGATCCGGTCATGGTGACCACGGATGGGAACGGTGCCTTCCCCGAGGGCACGGTGCTCCCGATCCCGGAGGATGCGACGCCGGGTGAGGGCTACACCGTCACCGCGACGGACGCCGAGGGCACCGAGGCCACGGACACCGTCGAGGTGACTCCGGGCGAAGGCTCCTGCGTCAGCAACCAGACCGTCTCGATCGAGCCGAGCTCCGCCGGAGCCGGTGCAACGGTGACCGTGTCCGGAAGCGGCTTCGCTCCCGGCGACGCGACGGTCGCGCTCGTCGATGCCGAGGGCAACCCGGTCGGAGCCACGGTGGAGATCGAGGTCGGTGACGACTGCGGCTTCGCGAGCGAGGTCGTCATCTCCTCCGATGTCACCCCCGGGGACTACGAGCTGGTCGTGACCGATGGTGATGGAAACTCCGCTTCGGACGCCATCACCGTGACCGAGTCCCAGGCCGGTGGCGACCCGGCACCGGGCGGTGACGACGACTCGACCGTCGGCGGCGGCTCAGACGACGGGGACGACTCGTCCTCCGATGTCGGAGCGGGCGACGACGGTGAGGGCTCCGGAACCGGTACCGACGGCGACCTGGCGCAGACCGGGTTCGACGCTCTCCCGGTGGCAGCGATCGCTTCGCTGCTCACCATCGCCGGTGCCGCTGTCCTCATCACGCGCCACCAGCGGAAGGTGTGAGTGAACACCATCCGATGAGGCAGTAGACAGGAATGGTGGCGGCCCGGACCGGGCCGCCACCATTCCGCTGTCCCATCGAAGTCGAAGTGCTGGCCCCGATGCGGGGTCGGCAATGCCTGGACCACCAGCTGGACCACCAGGTTGCAGAGTCTGGACCACCAGGTTGCAGAGAGAGAGCCGATGAATAGACGCCGCTGGGCCGTCGCAGCACTTCTGGTCGTCTGCGCGACCATTCTCGTCTGGGTCGTGGCCGCTGGACCGTTGAGGCCCGCGCCTGACGCCCCCGAGGAGCCGGCCGCGCCCGCTGCGACCGCGGCCGAGCTGGACTGCGGCGACGGGCAGGAGCTCTCGAAGTCCCTCTCGAGCGGTGCGACGTGGTCGATGTGCTGGTCGATCGACCCGGACATGGGCCTCGTGGTCTCCGACATCCATCTCACCGCGCCGGACGGGGAGCCGATCAGCCTGATCGATTCCTTGTCGCTCTCGCAGCTCGAGGTGCCGTACGACGACGGCGGGCGCAATACCCACGACATCACCGAATCCGGATTCGGCGGCACCAAGATGAAAACTCTCGGTGACGACGTGTGCACCGGGAACATTCTCGAAGCGGACGTCCCGAACATCGGTGACGGCACGTACGGCGAGACGGAGACCCGGGGCGTGCTGTGCTCCTCCGAGGTCGACGGCGGCGTGTCCTACCATTCGAGCGACGCCGTCGCCCCTGCCGCG